>NZ_RKHG01000001.1:1883372-2197267 GCF_003752415.1 Luteococcus japonicus
GCACACCCAACGCCAGCCCGTTGCCGGGGTGAAGGGCGCCAGCTTCCAGCTGAGCCCCGTGCAGGCCAAGGGTTCGGACGACGTGGTGAAGAAGTCCAGCTTCGACGCGGCCAGCGGCACCTTCACGGTTCCGCCCCGCACCGTGGCGGTCTTCGTGCAGAAGTAGCCCCAGGGAGGCCTCGGGCATCCGGACCACGGGTGCCTGAGGTTCCCGAACCACGGCTCCCGAGCCTGTCGAGGGGATGAGGGGGCGCTCCACCGGAGCGCCCCCTCCTTCATGCCCTCAGCCTCTCCAATACTGAGTTTCCCTCAATGACCAACCGTCTGAGACATGTGTCCAGCAGATCTTCAGGATGAGTGTCCGTACTCAGCGCGAGGCGGAATTTCGCTTGTGGTGAAGGATTTGTGCGCCGCGGGCTGACGCATGCGCGGGTCACCGATGCCCATCGGGCCCTGATCGAGTTTTATTAACGTTTCTCAGGAACGTATCTTCGAAGACCGTCGCCCCACGCGACAGCACGTACCGCAATCCCCAACGGCCAGGACCCCTCCCGGGATCCGGGCAGCAAAGGACAATCCATGTCGAAGCTCCGCACCACCCTCAGCACCAGCCTCGCCACGCTGGCGATTGGCTCCGTCTCGCTGGTGGGCAGCCCGACCGCGCACGCCCAGGCTCCCATACAGAACCCCGAGCCCGCCCCAGCCAGCAGCCAGACCACGTCTCGCACGCTGTCCGCGTCGAGCTCCAACAGCTCCAGCTCCAAGACTTCCGGACTGACCTTCGGCGCGCGCAGCGAGGCCGTGCGCAGCCTTCAGGCCAAGCTGACCCGCGCCGGTCACTACGTTCCGCAGACCGGCTACTTCGGCACGATGACCCAGCAGGCCCTGCGCGACTTCCAGGCCTCCGAGGGCATCACCGTCACCGGCCGCGCCACCGCCCGCACCCTGAGCGCCCTCGGCGGCGTCTCCGGCTCGTCGAGCACCTCGACCAGCACCGAGCGCACCGCCCGCAGCGCCGTGACCTCGTCGGTCAGCAACACCCGCCAGGCCGCCAGCTCGGCCGGTGCCCAGGCCGCCGTCGACTTCGCCTACGGCGCCATCGGCACCCCCTACGTCTACGGCGGCACCAGCGCTGCCGGCTACGACTGCTCCGGCCTGACCCAGGCCGCCTGGCAGGCTGCCGGCGTCAGCATCCCGCGCACCAGCTACGCGCAGTGGAGCGGCCTGCAGAGTGTCTCGACCTCCAATCTGCAGCCCGGCGACATCGTCGTCTTCTACGGCGGCAGCCACGTCGGCCTGTACGTGGGCGACGGCCAGGTCATCCACTCCTCGCGCCCCGGCCAGCCGGTGTCGAAGGTCTCGATGAGTACCATGCCGGTCTCCGGCGCCGTGCGCCCGGCCTGATCCACACCCGCAGCACCTGCGCGTCCCAAGCGGCGGCCCACCACGAGTGGGCCGCCGCTTTCTGCTGTCACCGCAGGTTCTTCTGGCTAGGGTTGATCCATCACCGGCCATCCTCAGGAGCACACCATGAGCCTGTTTCCCGGACGCAGCGGGGACGCGCTGCTCGTCGTCGACGTCCAGAACGACGTCATGTCCGGCCTGTGGCAGCCGCAGCGCATCATCTCCACCATTGATGACCTGGTGGGCCGGGCGCGCATCGCCGGGACTCCAGTCGTGTGGGTGCGCCACCAGAGCGCGGGGTTGGAGACCGGCAGCGAGGGCTGGCAGATCGTCCCGGAGCTGACCCCGGAGGCCGGCGAGACGATCATCGAGAAGCGCTACGGCGACTCCTTCGCCGAGACCGAGCTCGACGACATCCTTGCGGCCGCCGGTGCAGGCCACATCTGGCTGACCGGTGCCCAGAGTGACCTCTGCGTGCGTGGAACGCTGTTCGGAGGGCTCTACCGGGGCTATGACGTGACTCTGGTGGAAGATGCCCACACCACCGAGGACGCGTCGGCCGACTCGCTGCACTTCACGGGCGAACAACTCATCGCCCTGGTCAACAAGCTGGCCTGGACCACCCGCATGCCGGGCGTCACCTCACACCTGTCCAAGGCCACCGACGTCGTCTTCGCCCCGGCCGACCGGATGGACGACGAGGACAAGATCGAGGCACTCGAGCTGGAGGAGCAGGCCGAGGAGGATGCCGAGGACGTCGCCATGGGTTTGGGCGATCCGCAGGCGTGACGCCTAACCCCTCCCGACGGTGCTCTCCCGCAGGACGAGTCGCCATGGGACGTGGGCCTCAATGGCCCCTTCCGACAGGGTGCCGTTGATACGCCCCAGAAGTAGTCGCAGGCTCTCATGCGTGAGGGCATCGAGGTCCGGCTGGATCGTGGTCAGCGGCGGGTCCGCAAAGGCCGCCTCGGCGATGTCGTCGGAACCGGCCACGGCCACGTCCTCCGGCACCCGGATTCCACGGGCGCGACAGGCACTCAGGGCCCCGATGGCCATCAGGTCGTTGAAGCAGAAGACGGCATCCGGTGGTTCCGGCAGGGCCAGCAGGCCCTCCATTGCCTCGCGGCCGGCGGCGCGCGTGTAGGCGGGGACCCCGACGACGAGGTCCGTGTCCACGGCAATTCCGGCTTCGGCCAAGGCGTCCCGGTGACCCTGGGCACGAACACTGGCTGTGCCGTCGAAGGCTTCATAGCCGATCACGGCGATGCGCCGTCGCCCGAGATCCAGCAGGTGCTGCACCATGGCACGCGAGGCGGCGACGGAGTCAATGGCGACGTGGTCGTAGCCGGAGGGAACCGCCCGCTCCCCGAGCAGGACCATCGGTGTCGTGTCCCGCCGGGAGCCGAAGTCGGCAGCCTTCACGGACAGTGGGGAGAAGACCACCCCGTCGACCATGTGGCTCTGCACCCCGGACATCACCTGCTTCTCCTGTTCGAGGGCACCGCGCGTGACGTCCATCAGGGCGATGAAGCCGTGCTCGGCGGCCGCCTCGGTGAACTTCTGGGCGAGTTCCCCGAAGTAGGGGGAGTCGATCTGGGGAATGGCCAGCGTCAGGAATCCGCTACGCCCGTACTTCAGTTGCCGGGCGCTGAGGTTGGGGCGGTAGCCGAGTTCGTCGATCGCGCTCTGCACTCGCGCCCGGGTGGACGGCCGCACGTGCGGGAAGTCGTTGACCACATTGGACGCAGTGCGCACGGAGACCCCTGCTCGCTCCGCGACATCCCTCAGCCGGCAAGGTGAGACTCAACCGGGGAGGAAATCGCCAGATGAACTACGCCCTTCACATGATCGCCGTGACCCAAGCGCGGGTGCCGACCAGACCTGGGGATACTCCTCGGCCCGGGACGCCGCCGACTTCGAGAAGCGGGTCCGAGAGATCATGGAAGCGGTCAGGGCCTCCCCGATCCTGGGTGGCTACTGAGGTCGGCAGCCCGCCCTGCATCTGACGTAGCTTGATCTTGGAGTACCCAGCTTGGGATACAACCCAAGCTGGGTACCGACAGACCAAGCCATGTGCGCTCAGGGCCGAGCAGGCAGCACAGCGGGAATGAGATGTTCCTGCGGGTCCTCAACGTCCCCGGCCACCAGCTGGGCGACAGCCTTCAGCAGGCGCATCTCCTCCACCAGTTCGGGCGCAGACTGCTCCACGAGCTGCACGGCCAGTCCCACGGCGGGAACGCCTTCGACGGTCTGCTCCAGGCGCGTCATCTCGTCCAACGCCTCCTGCGCCTGCTCCCCGCGCCCGAGCCGCACGCCATAGACCTTGTTGCGGCCGCTCAATCCGGTCACCTCGAGGTCCCCGACACCGGGAAGCCCGAAAGCTGTCTCCGGACGCGCACCCAGCGCCTGCCCAAGGAGCGACATCTCACGCACAGCCCGGGCGAAGGTCGCAGCCTTGAGGTTGTGGTGCGGCACCCCGGTCTTCTCCTCCAATCCATCTGCCACGCCCAGCGCGATGGCGTAGACATTCTTCATCGGGGCACAGATCTCCACGCCCACCTCGTCGTCGCTCGCCTCGATGGCGTACCGGTCCGTGCGCGCCTCGCGGGCGTACTTCTGCGCGACCTCCAGTTCCTTGCATCCGAAGATGGTGGCGGTGGGTTCCCGCCCCGCACACTCGTTGGCCTTCACCGGCCCGGCGATGGCGACGATCGGCGGCAACTCAACGCCCTTGGCTGCGGCAATGGCCCGCATGGCGTCGGGCAGCAGCTGGATGCGGCCATCCTCATCGGGGCAGAAGCCCTTGCTGGTCAACCACATTGCGTCGGCCTTCGCGATGCCGTCGAGGGCCAGTTCCAGAACCCCGGGAACCCCGACGGAGGCGATGGCCATCACAACGACGTCGGCGCCCTCGAGAGCCTCGTCGAGTTGGGCGGAACGGTAGAGCTTGACCCCTTCGGCCAGCGGAACCTTGGTGCGCGGGTGCGGCTGTCCGGCCTCGACGGCATCGAGCAGGTGGTCGTCGAGCCACGTGCCCCACAGCCGCACCTCCCACCCAGCATCCACAACGGGGGTGCACAGGGCAGAGCCCATGGCTCCGGCTCCCAGAATGGTGATCACGCTCATGTCATGCCTCCTCGACGGTCATTTCCGCCTTGTTCGGGTACTTGGTGGCGAACTGGTGGATCTCTTCCACGACGGGATGCAGCGCCTCATAGAGCTTCCCCTGGATGACGGCCACCTCCTGGTAGCGGGCGTGCAGCTTCTCGTCGGGTTCCGTGGTGTCGCCGAACTTGGCCATCTGCTTGGCCGCGGTGCGGATGGAGGTGTCACCGAAGACGCCAGTATGTGCCATGGCAGCGGTCGCCGCACCCAGTGCTGCGATCTCCTCCTCGGCGCATGCGGTGATGGGAATACCGATGGTATCGGTCATGATCTGGCGCCAAAGCGGGCTGCGGGTGCCACCGCCCATGGCGCGGATCGTCCGGATCGGGACGCCGGTGGCCTCGGTCATCCAGGACAGGTTGCGCGCCATCTCGATGCCGATCGCCTCCAAGATGGAGCGGTACATGGCGGCACGGTCGTGCGAGCCCCGCCACCCCACCTGGGCGCCGCGTGCGATCGGGTCCCACCATGGGCTCTGCACGGCCTGCCAGTACGGAAGGGTGAACAGGCCACCACAGCCTGCGCTGACCTGGGCGGCCGCGGCCTCCAGCTCCGGGTCCGGACGGCCTCCCAGCGCGGGGTTGCCGAGGGCCTGTCGGAACCACGTCGCAAGATAGGAGCCGGAACTCTGCAGGATCTCAAGCACGTAGGTGTCGGGAACACCGCCAGCCAGAGTGCGGTAGGCCTTGCCGAACTGGTAGGTCTCACTGAGCACGCCCGAGTTCACGGCGGTGCCCAGGTTCAGGTAGGCGATGTCTGGTTCGACGGCGGCCGCTCCCAGCCCAGCGGCCTGTCCGTCTCCCATGCCGCCGACGACGGCGATGTTCTGCAGCAGGCCCCAGCCCTCGCGGACCTCGGGAATCACCTGACCGATGTACTCGCCGGGCTTGACCAGGTCCGCCATCTGCGAGCGCTGTACGCCGGCCAGTTCCAGCAGCCCGGCGTCATAGTCCTGCTTGGCAATGTCGAACAGGCCCAGCGAATCCGCACAGGCCACGGAACTGGTCCACAGCCCCGTCAGATTCCAGACCAGGTAGCCGTGCACATCGGTCAACTTGTGTGCGGTGCGCAGGGCGTCGGGTTCCCGCTCCTTGAGCCAGATCAGCTTGTAGAGGGCCGGCGTGATGTCGGCGGGCTTGCCGGACAGCTCATGAATGGCGTCGGTGCCGTACTTCAGGATCTGGTCCGAGGCCCGCCCGTCGAGCCAGAGGATGCCGCGACGCAGTGGGCGGCCCTGCTCGTCGAAGGGGGCAAAGCTCTCGCGCTGGTGGGTCATCGCCATTGCGACGATGCGCCCACGCTGCGCCGGGGTGAGCTTAAAGACCGCCTCGTGGATCGCTTCATTGGTGGACTTCCACCAGTCCAATGGATCGTGCTCGAACCAGGCACTCTCGGGCGAGTGCAGCGTGATCTCACGCTTGCCCTGACTGAGGACCTTGCCCGTCTGGTCGACGACGATCGCCTTGGTGGCCGTGGTCGACGAGTCGAGCGAGATGACGAGGGGATCTGTGGTGCTCATGGGTTTCTCCAGGATCGACGGTGAACCGGAGCGGCATGCAGAGGCCGCATGATCCCAGCAGACCACAAATTCACATTGCAATCTATGTTTTCCCCAAAATCTGCGTGAATTTTATCCTTGCTCGTGCGTCACCACACGCCCCTCGGACCAGACGGTGCAGCTCCGGGTGGGGCCCGCGATCCGCACCACATCGGATAGCGTCGGTCCGTGCCAGATTCCCAGCCCGTGATCCGGGTCAGCGCCGTCGTCCTACGCGACGAGCGCGGCCACTTCCTGACCGTCCGCAAGCGCGGCACCAGCATGTTCATGTTCCCGGGAGGCAAGCCCGAGCACGGCGAGAGTCCTGCCCAGACGGCCATCAGGGAGCTCGACGAGGAACTGGGCGTCACGCTCGAAGAGGACCGGTTGGAACTGATCGGCACCTTCAGCGCACCGGCGGCCAACGAGCCCGACCACGTGGTCGAGTCCGTGGTCTTCAGTCACCCGTCGGTGCCCATCGACGGCGTCGCCGCAGAACTCGAGGAATTGCGCTGGCTCAACCCTGTGCGGCCCTTCCCGCAGGACCAGGCCAAGCTCTCGACCAAGGTCTTGGAGCACCTGGGCTACTGACACCCGCCGAGCGTCGACAAGCTCGGCCGACGGTGAGCTACTTGTCGGCGGATCCCCCGCGACGACGCTCGGCGATCTTGGTGTACATGTCGTCGATCACCTCACCGAAGCGCTTCTCCACCTCGCGGCGCTTGACTTTCAGGGTGGGCGTGAGCAGGCCGTTCTCCAAGGTGAAGTCCTCCAGCAGCAGCCGCAGCTCGCGCACCTGCTCGTGGTGGGGCAGCGCCTCGGTCAGGGTCGCCACCCGCTGACGCACCTCGTCGACCAGCTCGGAGTTCTCCAGCAGCTCGGCGGGGCTGGTGTGGCTGATGCCCCGCTTCTCGGCGACCTCCGCGAGATGCGGCAGCGAAGGCTTCACCAGCAGGGTCAGGCAGGGACGGTTGTCGCCCAGCACCACTGCATGTTCGAAGAGCGGGTCGGCCAGCAGCATCGCCTCGATCGGCTGCGGCGCGATGTTCTTGCCATTGGCCGTGACGATGATGTCCTTCAGACGATCGGTGATGACAAGGTAACCGTCGAGGTCCAGGTAGCCGGCGTCGCCGGTGTGCAGCCAGCCGTTCTCGTCAATCGCGGCGGCCGTCGCCTCAGGATCCTTCCAGTAGCCCGTCATGAGGTTGGGGCCGCGGTAGAGGATCTCGCCACCCTCACCGATGGCGAGCTCGCCGCCGGGAGTCACGGGCCCGCAGGTGCCGAACTTGAAGGCACGCGGCGGGTTGTAGGCCATCAGCGGCGCCGCCTCCGTCATGCCGTAGCCCTGGATCATCAGCAGCCCGACGGCGGAGAAGAACTCCTCCACCTCTCGGCGCAGCGGTGCCCCGCCGCAGCCCAGGTAGGACTTGTTGCCGCCCATCGCCTCGCGGATGCTGGACAGCACCAGCTTGTCCGCCAGCGGCAGCTGCGCCCGCCAGTACAGCGCCGGTGTCCTGCCCTTGCGGTAGGCGCGCTGGCACTGGCCACCCACCCGCAGTGCCCAGTCCAGGATGCGCTCGCGCGTCGGGTCCCCGGCCACCTTCTCGCGCGCGGTCGAGATCACCTTCTCGTACAGCTTCGGGACGCTCATCATCATGGTGGGGCGCACCTCCACCAACATCTCCGCGACCGTCTTGGGATTGGGCACATAGCTGGTCGCGCAACCGTGGGCCAGTACGAAGAAGGTCCAGCCCCGCTCGAAGGCGTGCGAGAGCGGCAGGAAACACAGGCTGTGGTCGTCAGGGGCGGGGTGGAAACCGTCGGTGATGCCGACGGTCTGAGCGGTGAAGGCCTTGTGCTGCAGCATCACGCCCTTGGGGGCGCCGGTCGTGCCGGAGGTGTACACCAGTGTGAGCAGGTCGTCGGGGCTCGCCGCAGCCAGGCGCTGCTCCACCTGCGCGTCGAGGGCGTCGCGGTCGGCGCTTGCTGTGGCGGTGTCGACGAAGTCTTCCAAGCCGAGCAGACCCTCGGCAGCGGAGAAGCCGACCACCGTGTCCAGCAGGTCCTCGTCGGCGGCCGCCTCGCGGGCACGCGCCGCGAGCTTCTGGTTCTCGACGAAGATGATGCGGCTTCCCGAGTCCCGAAGGATGTGGCGCACCTGGTCTGTGGTGGAGCTGGGATAGATCGGCACGGAGACGGCACCGATGGTGCAACAGGCCAGGTCGATGCAGGTCCACTGCGGCCAGTTGTTGCCCAGGATGGCGACGCGGTCACCGCGGGCCACACCAGCCGCGACGAGTGCCGCGGCCACCCGCCGTACCTGACGGTCGAGCTCCGCGAAGCTCTGCTCCTGCCAGACCCCGTCCACCTTCACCCGCGTGGCGACGCGCCGTCCACCACGCTCCACGGTGGCGCGGAACTGGCGCGCGAGGTGGTCGGTGGCCTGCAGCTGGTAGCTCGGGCGGGGTGCCATGGTGCTGGACTCCTGGGTGGTCGTGAGGGAAATCTGGCGGTCACTGACCGTGACCGCTGCCCCTTCGTCGCTCCGCGATCTTGGCGTACATGTCGTCGATCACCTCACCGAAGCGCTTCTCCACCTCGCGTCGCTTCACCTTCAGGGTGGGCGTCAGCAGCCCGTTGTCCATCGTGAAGTCCTCGAAGAGCACGCGCAGGTCTCGGATCTGCTCGTGGCTGGGCAGCTTCTCCGTCAGGACGGCGACGCGCTGGCGCACCTCCTCGGCCACTTCCGAGTTCTCGAGCAGCTCGGTGGGGCTGGTGTAGCTGATGCCCCGCTTCTCGGCGATCTCGGCCAGGTGCGGCAGCGACGGCTTCACCAGCAGGGTGAGGCAGGGACGGTTGTCGCCCAGCAGTACCGCATGCTCGAACAGCGGATCGGCCAGCAGCAGGCCCTCGATGGGCTGTGGCGCGATGTTCTTGCCGTTCAGCGTGACGATGATGTCCTTGAGGCGGTCGTTGATCACCAGGTAGCCGTCATTGTCGACGTAGCCGCCGTCGCCAGTGTGCAGCCAGCCGTCCTCGTCGATGGCCGCCGCGGTGGCCTCCGGATTGTTCCAGTAGCCCTTCATGACAGTGGGGCCACGGAAGAGGATCTCGCTCTCGGCGCCGATCTTGAGCTCGCCGCCCTCCATCACCGGCCCGCAGGTGCCGAACTTGAAGTTGTCGGGGCGGTTGAAGCTGATCAGCGGCGACGCCTCGGTCATGCCGAAGCCCTCGATCACCAGCAGGCCGGCGGCGGAGAAGAACTCGGCCACCTCAACGCGGAAGGGGGCACCGCCACAGGCCATGAACTTCTTGTTGCCACCCATCGCCTCGCGGATGCTCGACAGCACCAGTTTGTCCGCCAGCGGCAGCTGGGCACGCCAGTACAGGTTCGGCTCCTTGCCCTTGCGGTAGGCGCGCTGGCACTGGCCGCCCACCCGCATGGCCCACTCGAAGATCTTCTTGCGGGAGGGGTCGTTGGCCACCTTGGCGTGCGCGGTGGCATAGACCGTCTCGAAGAGCTTCGGGACGCTGGCCAGCATCGTCGGCTTGGCAAGCACCAGCAGGTCGGCCACCTGCTTCGCGTCGGGAACATAGGTGTTCATGCAGCCGCGGCTGATGGTGAACATGCTGAAGCCGCGCTCCAGCGCGTGGGAGAGCGGCAGGAAGCACAGGCTGTGGTCCTCCGGGGTGACCGGCAGGTACAGGCTGAGCGCGTGGTTCTGCGCGATGAGGTTGCGGTGCCGCAGCATCACGCCCTTGGGCGCTCCGGTGGTGCCGGAGGTGTAGATGATCGCGCACAGGTCGTCGGGGCCGACGACCTCGGCCATCCTGCGCTCCACCTCGGCCTCCAGCTCCTGCCTGCGCGCCGGGCCATCGCCGGTCGCGTCGAAGGCGGACAGCGTGCT
Organism: Luteococcus japonicus; assembly: GCF_003752415.1. Classification (NCBI taxonomy): domain Bacteria; kingdom Bacillati; phylum Actinomycetota; class Actinomycetes; order Propionibacteriales; family Propionibacteriaceae; genus Luteococcus; species Luteococcus japonicus. The sequence goes on from NZ_RKHG01000001.1 coordinate 1,893,387, forward strand.
GGTGCCGTCGAGCTGGCTCTCGTCGAAGCTGACCACCTGCAGCACGCTCGGCATTTCGTCGAGGACGTCGAGGCAGCGGGACGCCTCGGACTCGCCGCTGGCGAAGATCAGCCGCGCGCCGGAGTCATTGATGATGTGCTTGATCTGCTCCGGGGTCGAGGTGGCATAGATCGGGGTGGGGATGGCGCCGATGGTCATACAGGCGAAATCGACCTGGGTCCACTCGGGGCAGTTGTGCGCGAAGATCGAGACCCGGTCACCGGGCTCGACGCCGGAAGCGACGAGGGCGCGCGCGGTGCGCCGGATCTTCTGGTCCAGTTCGGCGTAGGTCTGCACCACCCATTGCTCGCCCTGCCTGATCCGCGACGCGGGACGCGAGCCGTGCTCGGCCACCACCGAACGGAACATGTGCGCGAGGTGCTCCATGCCAGACCTTTCAAAAAGCGACAGAACCTACGCCTCCGTAGGCAGCGCAATTCTTGCACCCGGCGGCAACAAAGACCATGGCGGGGGGCGCCACGGTCAGTACCGAAACAGGGATCAGCCGCGGCGTCTCCCGTGCAAGTCCTTGTACAGCTGGTCAATCTGGCCGGCGAAGGCCCTCTCGATGGTGCGGCGACGAAGCTTCATCGTCGCGGTCACCATGCCATTGGCCATGGTGATCCGGTCATGGGCAACGACGACACCGCGCACCTGCTCGTGGTGCGCCAAGCCGCTGGTGAGGTCCGCGGCACGTCGGGTCAGGGCCTCTCGCACCGCGGGGTCGACGGCCAGGGCGGTGGGATCGTCGGACAGGCCCAGTTCCGTGGCCAGTGTCGTCCAGCCGTCACGGCTGGGCTGCAAGACGGCCACCAGACAGGGGCGGGCGTCGCCGACGACGATCGCCTGCTCGAAGACGGGGTCTGCCATCAGAGCCGCCTCCACCGCCTGGGGCGCCACATTCTTGCCATTGGCGGTGACGATGATGTCCTTGAGCCGGTCGGTGATGCTGACAAAACCGTCGGGGTCGACGTGGCCGACGTCTCCGGTGTGCAGCCATCCGTCGCGGATCGCTTCGGCCGTGGCCTCCGGGTTCTTCCAGTAGCCCTTCATCACCGAGCCACCGCGGACCAGGATCTCCCCGCCGTCGGCGATGCGGATCTGACTTCCCTTGATCACGAAGCCGACCGTGCCCAGCTTGTAGTGGTCATTGCGGTAGATGGTCATCATCGGGCCGGACTCGGTCAGCCCGTATCCCTGACCCAGCAGGATTCCCGCGGCCGAGAAGAACTCCTCCACCTCGCGACGCAGGGGCGCACCGCCGCTGACCATCAGCGTCTTGTTGCCGCCGACGGCGTGCCGGATCTTGGACAGCACCAGCTTGTCGGCCAGCGGCAGCTGCGCCCGCCAGTAGGCGGCCGGTTCCTTGCCCTTGCGGTGGGCGCGCTGACACTGCCCGCCGACCCGCAGCGCCCAGTCCATGACGCCCCGCGCCACTGGCGAGGAGGCCTGTTCCTTGGCACCGGTCATCACCTTCTCGAAGAGCATCGGGACACTGACCAGCAGCGTCGGGCGCGCCTTGGGCAGCAGCTCGCCGATCTTCTTCGGGTTGGGGCTGTAGGTGTTCATGCAGCCGCAGTGGAAAAGGTGGAAGGTCCACAGCCGCTCCAGCGAGTGCGCCAAGGGCAGGAAGCAGACGGAGTGGTCCGTGGGCTGGAAGTCCCAGCATGCGTCGATGGCCACCATCTGGTTGCCGAAGCCGCCATGGGCGAGCATCACGCCCTTGCTGACGCCGGTGGTGCCCGACGTGTAGACGATGGTGGCGACGTCCTCCGAGCGGCCCGCCTCGATCCGTCGGGCCACCTCGTCGGCCTGGTCCCGGTTGTCCTCCTCGAGCATCCGCCACAGGCCGTCGAAGGTGACGACCTCGACAGGCTCCGCCACCGAGCCACCATCCCGGTTCCCCTGGCTTGTCGAGGGGGTCATCGCCTCGGCGACGATCTCGGCCTCCCGCTGCCCGGCGACGACCACCATCCGCGAACCGGAGTCGACCAGGATGTGGCGCACCTGTTCGGCGGTGGAGGCGGCGAAGACGGGCACTACGACGGCACCGGCGCTCAGGGCGCCGAGGTCTGCGATGGACCATTCGGGGTGGTTGTTGGCGAAGATGGCGATCCGGTCACCGGGCTGGATGCCGCGGGCGACGAGGGCTCGGGCGAAGGCGAGGATCTGGCGGTGGAAGCCGGCGTAGCTGGTGGTGGTCCACTGCCCGTCCGGCCCCTCGACGCGGGTTGCGGGACGGTCCGCGAAGCGCTCGGCGGAGTCGGCGATCATCCGCGCCAGGTGGAAGGTGGACTCGTCGATCACTGCCGCCGGGGAGGTGCGGCGGATCGGGGCGAGGTTGTTGGAGGTGAAGACGATCGTCTTCTGGACGGCGGCCATCAGGCGAGCTGCTCCTTGAGGTAGTCGAGTTCCAGGGAATGGACCTGCGCATCACCTGGGGTCTCCAGCACCACCGACGCCCCGGCCAGCCGCACCACCTCGACGAGTCCTTCGGGGTCCACCTGCCCCTGCCCGAGGTTGGCGTGCCGGTCGGCGCCGGAGTCGAAGGCGTCGCGGGAGTCGTTGCAGTGCACCAGGTCGATCCGGCCGGTGATGCCCTTGATGCGTTCGACGAGCCCGACGAGTTCCTCGCCGCCGGCGTGGGCGTGGCAGGTGTCCAGGCAGAAGCCGACCTTGTCGGCGTCGGAGGCCGACGCGATGGTGCTCCACAGCTGGTCGATCCGCTCCAGGTGGCGGGCCATGGCATTGGCACCACCGGCGGTGTTCTCGATCAGGATGGGGCAGGCCATGTCCAGCCCGTCGACGGCCTTGCGCCAGTTGTCGAAGCCGACCGCCGCGTCATCGTCCTTGCCGACGTGACCACCGTGCACGATGACGCCCTTGGCGCCGATCTCGGCTGCCGCGGTGACCTGCTGCTGCAAGGACTTGCGCGACGGGATGCGGATCCGGTTGTTGGTGCTGGCCAGGTTGATGACATAGGGCGCGTGCACCCACAGCTCGATGCCCGCGGCCTCGGCGTCGGCCTTCAGCTTCTCGGTGCCGCCGGCGTAGTCGACCCGCGGCCCCTTCCACCCCTGCGGGTCCCCCAGGAAGAACTGGACGGCGGTTGCGCCCATGGCGCTCGCCTCGGCGATGGGGTCGGTCTGGTCAACGTGGGCACCCAAGCAGATCATGGCCCCGACTCTAACCCGCCCCACCGACACGCGCGTCTTGCTGCCGTCACGGCCAGAGTTCGGCAGACTGGGGCACATGAGCCAGCAGCAGGACCCGTCCGCCCCGTCGCAGACCACCGACAGCACCGGGCAGATCGCCGACACCACGGGACTTCTCGCCATGTCCCGTCGCGCCGGGCGCCAGTACTCCTTGTACTTCGTCCTGCTGGGAGCTGCCGCGCTGGTGCTGGGCTTCCTGCTGGCCGTGATGAGCTGGGAGGTCGCCATCCCCGTTGGTCTGCTGATCATCGCCGCCTGCATCGCCGCGCTGGGCAAGTTCGTCAGCTCCAACCAGCGCGTCGTCGGTGAGTTCAACCACTTCGCCCGTCCCTTCTGGGGCGTCTACCTCGTCGCGCTGCTGGTGGCCATCGGTGGCGTCCTGCTGTGGAAGGACCACACCTGGATGGGCTGGGTCGGCGGCGGCCTGGGCCTGCTCGACGGCCTGGTGGCGGGCCACTTCGTCGACCGCGCCTCCAAGGCGTCCACCGCGCCGGCCGCAAGCTCCGCGCTCCACTGAGGCACCGGCCTTGACAAGCTCGGCCACCCGATCCAGCGGGCCTCGGCAAGCTCGGCCACCGGATCCAGCGGGCCTCGGCAAGCTCGGCCACCGCAATGGGCCGACGCCCCCGGGCGAGGTTCCCCGCCTGAAGCGCTGGGGGTAGTCTCGGGAACGTGACCACAGCCGTATACATCGCATCCTCCGAGGGTGGTGTCGGCAAGAGCACGATCGCTCTCGGCCTTGTCGAAGCCCTCGCCCGTAACGTCAAGTCGGTCGGAGTCTTCCGGCCGCTGGTGAAGTCCTCCGAGGACGACATCGTGACCCGCACCCTGATCGCCCAGGAGGCGGTCCCCCAGTCCTACGACGACGCCATCGGCATCAGCTACGCCGAGCTGGCGGCAGACCCCGACGAGGCGATGACGACGATCGTCAACCGCTACGAGTCGCTGCGCAAGAAGTACGACGCGCTGGTCATCGTCGGCTCCGACTACGCCGACGTCTCCGCGCCGATCGAGATGAACTTCAACTCCCGCGTGGCCGCCAACCTCAACGCCCCCGTCCTGCTGGCCGTGCGCGGCAAGAACCGCAGCGTCGACGAGGTCCGTCGCTCCGCCGAGGTCGGCCTGGGCGAGTTCGAGGCCGGCCACAACACCATCTTCGGCGTGATCGCCACCCGCATCGCCCCCGAATTGGCCGACGAGGCCCGCATTGCGCTGGCAGGGATCCGCTCGGACCTGGTCACCGGCGTGCTGCCGGAGACCGACCTGCTGGCCGCCCCCACCGTCGAGATGCAGTTCAACGCCCTCAAGGGCGAGCTGTGGATGGGCAGCGAGCGGGAGATGAACAAGGAGTCACTGGGCGTCCTGGTGGCCGGCATGACGCTGCCCAACTTCCTGAACCGGATGCAGGAGGACCGCACCGTCCTGATCCCCGCCGACCGGATGGACCTGCTGCCGGGTGTCATCATGGCGCACCGCTCGCCGTCCTTCCCGAACCTGGCCGGCCTGGTGCTGACCGGCGGCTACGAGATCCCCGCCAGCATGCGCACCCTGATGAAGAGCGTCGACGCGCGCCTGCCCATCTGGACCGTGCAGGAGACCACCTACGAGACCGCGCAGGCCTTCTCGCGCCTCGAAGGCCGCCGCACCAGCTCGCCCCGCAAGATGGAGATCAGCCGCAAGCTGTTCGCGGACAACATCAACAGCGCGCAGCTGCTCGACTCGCTGGGCCGCCACGTCCCGAACCTGCGCACGCCGCTGATGTTCGAGAACCAGATCATGTCGCAGGCCCGTAGCGACGTGCGCACCATCGTGCTGCCGGAGTCCCAGGACGACCGCATCCTCGAGTCCGCGGCCACCATCCTGGAGCGTGCGGTGGCCAACATCGTGCTGCTGGGTGACTCGCTGGAGATCAACCAGCGGGCCCGCAAGCTCAAGATCGACCTGTCCAAGGCCAAGATCGTCGACCCGAAGGACGACGAACTGCTCAACAGGTTCGCCACGGAGTACGCCAAGCTGCGCGCGAAGAAGGGTGTCACCTTCGAGCAGGCCAAGGACAAGATGGCCGACCCGTCCTACTTCGGCACGATGATGGTGCACTTCGGCATGGCCGACGGCATGGTCTCCGGCGCGGTCAACACCACCGCCAACACCATCCGCCCGAGCCTGGAGTTCATCAAGACCAAGCCCGGCATCAAGGTGGTCTCCAGCTCCTTCCTGATGTGCATGCCGGACCGCGTCCTGGTCTTCGGCGACTGCGCCGTGAACCCGAATCCGAACGCCGAGCAGCTGGCCGACATCGCCATCAGCTCCGCGGAGACGGCGAAGGGATTCGGCATCGAGCCGAAGATCGCCATGCTGTCCTACTCCACCGGCGAGTCCGGCTCCGGCCCCGACGTGGACAAGGTGCGCGAGGCCACCCGGCTGGTCAAGGAGGCCCGCCCGGACCTCGTCGTCGAGGGTCCGATCCAGTTCGACGCCGCCATCGACGCGACCGTCGGTCAGAAGAAGATGCCCGGCTCGCCCGTCGCGGGGCAGGCCACGGTCTTCATCTTCCCGGACCTCAACACCGGCAACAACACCTACAAGGCCGTCCAGCGCACCTCCGGTGCCGTTGCCGTCGGCCCCACCCTGCAGGGTCTGAACTGCCCGGTGAACGACCTGTCGCGTGGCGCCCTCGTCGACGACATCGTCTCCACCGTCGCCATGACGGCCATCCAGGCGCAGGCGCGCCCCGCCGGCGCCGGGTCGCCGATGCGCGAGGCCTGAGCCACCGCCCAGGCTGGTTGAGCTTGTCGATGCCCCTCGATGGGTGACGGGACCACGGTCCCCGAGCCCGTCGAGGGGATTCTTCGTGCTGCCGGGAAGGATTTGGAGTCCCCATACGTTGTGAAGGCATGCACAACCACTTCAACGGAGTGAAGACCGCGGCGCTCTTCGGCGGCATCTTCGGCCTGCTGCTGCTCGTCGGCGGCGCCCTGGCGAGCTACACCCGCAACAGCAGCTTCATCATCATGTTCGCCCTGTTCGGGGTGCTCACCACGGCGTGGAGCTACTGGAACTCGGACAAGATCGCCATCCGTTCCATGGGCGCCCAGCCGGTCAGCCCGCAGGAGGCGCCCGGGCTGTACCGGATCGTCGAGGAGCTCTCGAGCAAGGCCAACCAGCCGATGCCGTCGCTCTACGTCAGCCCGACGATGAGCCCCAATGCCTTCGCCACGGGACGCAACCCCTCGCACGCGGCGGTCTGCGTCACGCAGGGCATCACCCAGCTGCTCGACGAGCGCGAGCTGCGCGCAGTGCTGGGCCACGAGCTGATGCACGTCTACAACCGGGACATCCTCACCAGTTCGGTGGCCGCTGCCATCGCCGGCGTGATCAGCTCGATCGGCCAGATGCTGAGCTTCGGCGCCATGTTCGGCGGTGGCCGCAGCGACGAGAACCGTGGCTCCGGCATCGGCGTGCTGGTGGCGGCCCTGGTGGCTCCGCTCGCCGCGTCGGTGATCCAGATGGCCATCAGCCGGACCCGTGAGTTCGACGCCGACGAGGACGGCTCGGAGCTGACCGGGGACCCGCTGGCCCTGGCCAATGCACTGGCCAAGATCGAGCACGGCGTCGCCGCCGCGCCGATGGCACCCACCAAGGACCTGGTGAACTCCAGCCACATGATGATCGCCAATCCCTTCGGCGGCCTGAACGTGCGCCAGATGTTCAGCACCCACCCGGCGACGGCGGACCGGATCATGCGGCTGGAGCAGCAGGCCCAGCGGATGGGCCAGTAACGCCCCCTCAGCGGCCCATGCTGCGGAAGCGTTCCCGGCGGCGGGCCAGGCGCTCGTCGTCGGGCATGTCCAACAGTTCGTGCAGGTGGTGAGCCACGGCCTCACCCACGGAATGGCAGAAGGTCTCGGCGCCCTCACCTGTCATGTCATCGGGTTCGGTGACCACCTCGTCGACGACGCCGTCGCGCGCGAGGTCGTGGGCGCCCAGTCGTTGGCGTCGCGACATCTCGGCCGCCATGTCCCCATTGCGGTGGACGATGGCGCTGGCACCTTCCGGCGCCAACGGAGCCAGCCAGCCCTTGCCGGCACAGAGCATGCGGTCGGCCGGCAGCATCGCCAGCGCCGCACCTCCGCCGCCCTGGCCGAGGATCAAGGAGACCGTGGGGACGCGAAGGTCCGCAAGCCAGCCCAGGGTGCGGGCGATCTCGCCGGCCAGCGCCATCTCCTCGGCCTGCTGGGTCAACGCGGCACCGGGGGTGTCGATGATGCTGACGACGGGGATCCGCAGTTCGTCGGCCAGCCGGAATCCGCGTCGGGCAAGGCGCAACCCCGCCGGGGACAACGGCTCACCATGGCTGGCCGAACGGTCGTGGCCCACCAGGACGCAGGGGATGTCGCGGAACTTCGCCAGCCCGACGCGCACCGCCGGATCCACCTGGCCGTCGCCGGTGCCACTGAACCAGACCATGTCCGTGCACTCGAAGTGCGCCAGGTCCACCAGCCCCGGCCGCTCGCTGGAGCGGGTGGCCTGCACTGACGCCCACGGGTCCGCCTCCACCACCAGGTGCGCCTGCTCGCGGCGCACCACCCGGGGCCCGACGCGTGGCGCTCCCGCCGCGGAGAGCAATGTGGCCCAGACGGCCCGCAGCTCGTCGACGGGGACGACGGCGTCGACGATGCCCCGCTGCTGCAGGTTCTCGGCGCGTTGGATGCCCTCGGGGATCATCTCGCCGGTGATCGCCTGCTGTGCGCGGGGCCCGAGGAATCCAATCAGCGCATTGGGCTCGGCCGTCGTGTACTGGCCCAGCGATCCCCACGAGGCCAGCACGCCGCCGGTGGTGGGGTGTCGCAGGTGCACCAGGTAGACCAGGCCGGCGTGACGGTGCGCCTGCACCGCCTGGCCGATCTTCACCATTTGCACGAAGGCTGCCGTGCCCTCCTGCATCCGGGTGCCACCGGAGCATGGGGCGGCAAGCAGCGGGATCCGCTCGGCGGACGCACGGTCCACGGCATTGAGGATCAGGTCGCTCGCCGCGTGACCGATGGAGCCGCCCAGGAAGCGGAATTCCCCCACCACGAGGGCCACGCGCCGCCCGTCGAGGGTTGCCTCGCCGGTGAGCACCGACTCGTCAAGACCGGTCTTGTCACGGGCAGCGGCGAGTTCCGCGGCATAGGCCGGATCCTCTGGTTCTCGGGCAGGAAGGTGCCAGGCGATGAAGCTCCCGGGATCGACGACCCGCTCGACGAAGTCATGGGCACCAATGCGCTCGGATCCCATGCTGATGCCTCCTGTCCGCGAGGCCTCGTCGCCTCAGGGCCCACGGTAGTGAGCGGGTTGCGATGGCGGTATGCGGCGGACCGCTGGCCGGACTGCAAACCCGGCGAACCCTGGGGAAATTCCTCGAGGAGCTCCCGATACGCTGAACACATGCCGAAGCCCATCCTGCTGCTGAACTGTGGTTCGTCCAGCATCAAGTACCAGATGATCGACGCAGACACCGAGGGCGTGATGGCCGTCGGCCTCGTCCAGAAGGTGGGAGATCCCACGCCAGGCACCATCGACCACGAGGTTGATGGCGAGGAGTTCCACGACTCCACCTACTTCCCCAGCCACACCGAGGCGATTGCCGCCGTGGTGAAGATGTTCAACACGCACGGCCCGGACATCACCGAGGCCGTCGCCGTCGGACACCGCACCGTGCATGGTGGCACCGAGTTCAACTCGACGACGATCATCGACCAGGCCGTCATCAACAAGCTGGTCGAACTGTCCGGCCTGGCCCCGCTGCACAACCCGCCCGGCATCGCCGGCATCCGTGCCGCCCGTGAGATCCTGCCCCACGTCCCGCACGTCGCCGTCTTCGACACCGCCTTCTTCGCCGAGCTGCCGGCAGCCGCCTACACCTACGCCATCGACACCGAACTGGCGAAGAAGTACCAGATCCGCCGCTACGGCTTCCACGGCACCTCGCACCAGTACGTCAGCGGACAGGCGGCCCAGTTCCTCGGCAAGGACATCTCCGAGCTGAAGCAGATCGTCTGCCACCTGGGCAATGGCGCCTCGCTGTCGGCCATCGATGGTGGACACCCGATCGAGACGACGATGGGCCTCACCCCGCTGCAGGGCCTGGTGATGGGTACTCGCTGTGGCGACGTCGACCCCGGCCTGCACGCCTATCTGGGGCGCGAGATGGGCCTGGACGTGGCCGAGGTGGACACCATCCTGAACAAGCGTTCCGGCATGTTGGGCCTGTGCGGCAAGACGGACATGCGTGACGTCGAGGCGCAGATGCTGGCCGGGGACGAGGCGACCCAGTTGGCCGCCGAGGTCTACATCCACCGGCTCGTGGGCTACATCGGCAACTACATCGCCCACCTGGGTGGCATCGACTGCATCACCTTCACCGCCGGCATCGGCGAGAACGCGGCCTGGGTGCGCAAGATGGTCGTCGAGAAGCTCGGCTACTTCGGTGCCGTGCTCGACGAGGAGGTCAACGCGACCCGCTCCAAGCAGCCGCGACGGATCTCCACCCCGGACTCGCAGGTGGAGGTGCTGGTCATCCCCACCAATGAGGAGCTCGCGATGGTCCGCGAGACCATCAGGACGATCGGCGCCTGAGGGATCGCACACCTCGACAACAGCAACTGGCCGTCTCCCGGACCGATTCCGGGAGACGGTCGGTTGTCTTGCCGGGCTCACTCCATGAGGAAGCGGTCACCGATTCGGTCCCGGACGTCGTCCATCACGTCCAGGTAGGAGATGGTGTCTCCCAGCGGGCGAAGCGGTGTTTCGGTTCGCCCTTCGCTGATACAGCGCGCCACCTCCAGCGCCTCGTGGAACAGGCCCGCGTGCTCGATGGCCTTCTCCTCATAGCGCAGGGCCCTGCCTGTGGCCCGGTCCAGCAGCGTGAACGAACCGGGCTGGTAGAACTTGCGGTCGAATTGCAGCATGGCCTTGGTACCGGAGATCATCCCGACATTGGGCAGTTCACCCAGCAGGCTGGTCTGCAGCGACGCCTGGGCGAGCGTCGGGTAGTGCAGGCTCATGGTCACAGTGCCCATGACGCCGCTGTCGGCCCGGGTGCCGACGGCCTGCACCTCGTCGGGTTGGCCCAGCAGCCAGGTGGCGAACATGACCGGATAGGTGCCCAGGTCCAGCATCGCGCCACCAGCGAGCTCCGGGTCCAGGATGCGGTGCCCGTCGTCGAACCACTCCCCTTGGTCGGCCTGGATGGCGATGATCTCCCCCAGCACGCCGGCCTGCACCAGCTGGCGCACCACGTCGAACTTCGGAAGGAAGAGCGTCCACAGCGCCTCGGCGCAGAAGACGCCGGCCTCGCGCGCGGCGGCGGCAACCTCACGTGCCTGCTGCGCATTGATGCCCATCGGCTTCTCGATCAGCACATGCTTGCCCGCAGCGATCACCCGCAGCGCATCGTCGCGATGGTTGGGGTGCGGCGTGGCGATGTAGACGACGTCCACGGTGGGGTCGGCGAGCATCTGCTCCACGTCGCCATGGGCCCGTTCAGCACCCACAGCGGTGGCGAAGGCGTCCGCCCTGGACTGGCTGCGGGAGACCACCGCGGAGATTCGTTGGGTGGTGGAGTCGCGCAAGGCAGCGCAGAACTTGTCGGCGATCCACCCTGTTCCCATGATGCCCCAGCCCAGCGAAGGAACCTCGTCGGGCATCGGTCGACGAGAGACGGGCAAGTGCTCGGGGAAGGTCATCTCACTCACCCGGCTTGGTCAGGTCGGCGCCCGCGATCTCGGCGAGCTTCACCGGACGCCCTTCGCTCACCGACAGGTCACAGGCGGCGGCCATGCGTAGCGCCTGGACACCGTCGTAGGCGGTGCAGGGAGAGGGTTGTTCGCCACGAGCCACGGCCAGGAAGGCGTCGAGCTCCACGTGGTAGGCCGGCAGGAAGCGGTCCATGAAGCTGATCACCCGCGGGCCGGTGGGCCAGCTGATGCCCTCCTCGGCGGAGATCAGGGCGAGGCTCTCGTCCAGGCCGACACCGATGTCTCCCCTGGAACCGTGCACCTCCATGCGCACGTCGTGACCGTAGGAGTTCTCACGGCTGCCGGAGAAGGTGACCAGGGTGCCGTCGGTCATGGTGAAGATGCCCATGCCGGTATCGATGTCACCGGCCTGCTTGATGTAGTCGGTGCCCTTGTTGCCGCCGACTGCGTAGGCGACGTCGACCTCGACGCCGGTGACGTAGCGGATGATGTCGAAGTCGTGGATGTTGCAGTCACGAAACAGGCCGCCCGAGACGCGAATGTAGGCCTCCGGCGGCGGCGCGGTGTCCAGCGAGCAGGCTCGCACCGTGTGGATGAATCCGAGCTCACCGGACTCGACGGCCTCACGTGCCCGGCGATAGCCGACGTCGAAGCGCCGCTGGAAGCCGATCTGGATCGGCACGTCGGTCTGCTGCTCCAGCAGAGCCAGCTCGATGGCCTCCTCCAGGCTCGCGGCAACGGGCTTCTCACAGAAGGTGGGCAGTCCTGCCGCAAGGCCTGCTCGGATCAGCTCCCCGTGGGTGTTGGTCGGGCTGGTGATGACGAGGGCGTCGATGCGCCCGAGCATGGTCTCGACGTCCGGGGACGAAGCCACACCCACCTCTTCCGCGGCCCGTTGGGCCACGTCGGGGAAGGCATCGGAGAGGATGACCTCATCGACCCCGGGAAGTTCCTTGAAAGTCTTGGCGTGGTACGCGCCGATGCGCCCCGCCCCTGCAATCCCAATACGCATGAATTGACCTTACATTCGGACATCTCCTCGCACTAGGGATTGACCGGGACACCACGAAAGGAGGACGGCCGCCCCGACCTGACGACCGGGGCGACCGCCGCCACCCTTTGCGAGGAAGTACTGCTTGTGAGGACTACTTCGCGGCGCGCGCGGCGAGACGCTCGTCCAGGATCCTGTTGGCCTCGTGCAGGGTGTTCGAGGCGAACTCCAGACCCTCGATGCGGCCCATGGACGTGTCCTCGTGCTCGATGTTGACCCACATCTCGGGATCCACGTCGTACAGGGCCTCCAGGAAGTCGGCCCAGTACTCGACGTCGTGACCGACGCCCACCGCGACGAAGTCCCAGGCGGACTCGCCATACTTCGGCCATTCGTTGGCCCACTCGTCGCCACCCAGGTTGGTGCGCGGCTCGTCGGGCGACAGGCGACGGAAGTGGTTGTCCAGCACGGAGCGGTAGGCCGCATTGGGGTTGACCCGGGCATCCTTGGCCGCCGAGTGGAAGACCAGGTCGCCGAGGTAGCGCACGGCCTTGACCGGGTCCATGTGCTGCCAGAACAGGTGCGAGGCATCCAGCTCGACGCCAACATGGGTGGCACCGGTCAGCTCGACGAGCTTCTGGATGTCCAGGGGGGTGAAGACCAGGTTCTGCGGGTGCAGTTCCAGCGCCACCTTGACGCCGTGGTCGGCGGCCAGCCGGTCCATCTCGCGCCAGAAGGGCACGGCGATGTCCCACTGGTAGTCCCAGACATCGAGCGCGGCCGAATTCCACGCATTGACGATCCAGTTGGGGTGCACGGTGTTGGGCTCACCGCCGGGCAGGCCACTCATGGTGACCACACGGTCCTGGCCCAGACGTTCGGCCAACTTGATGGAGCGACGTACGTCCTCGGCGTGCTTCTCGCCGATCGCCGGGTTCGGGTGCAGCGGATTGCCGTTGCAGTTCAGGCCGGCAATCTGGACTCCGGTGCCCTCGAACTGGCCCAGGAAGTCATCACGGGCGGTGTCGCTGGTCAGGATCTCGTCGATGTTCTGGATGTGGGTGGGAGGCAGGAAGCCGCCGGAGTTCATCTCGATGCCGGTCAGGCCGGCCTCGGCGACGGCCTTGAGGGCCTCTGGCAGCGGACGGTCGTGCAGGATCGCGTTGTAGACACCAAGCTTCATGATCAGATCTCCCCGTCGTTGATGGAATCGTCATTGATGGAAACAGCGGCGCCGCCCTGCTGGGCCGATTCGGCCACGGCGTTGAGGACGACCATGTTGCGCAGGCCCTCGTCGAAGGAGGCATTGCGCGGCAGCGACTTCTCCTCGGGAATGCCGGCCACCTCTTCGAGGAAGGCGCGGGCCTGGAAGTAGAAGCCGTCGTTCTGGCCCACGCCGACGCCGGGGGCATCCATTGGCAGGCCATTGGAGAAGTAGGGGTGGTCGGGACCCACGGAGATGCCGCGGTACCCGTTGCGACCATAGGGACCCTCGTTCAGGAAGAGCTCGAAGTGGCCCGGGTTCAACATGTCGAAGCGTGCCGCGCCCTTCTCGCAGAAGACCTCGAACTTGAGGCCATTGGGGTGACCGGCTGCCACGCGCGAGACTTCGAAGGTGGCGACGCCACCGTCGGCGAGCTGTGCACCGAAGCCGGCGTAGTCGTCATTGGTGACTTCTTCGAACTCGTCACTGACGGCGGCCGGGCCGTGCCCCTGGACATCAGCCAACGGCAGCGGGCGCTTGCTGATGGCGGTGAGGAAGCGGCCACCACTGACCTCCGTGATCTGCCCACCCATGAACTCGCCGATGTAGCTGAGGTGGCTGGCCACGTCACCGAGGGCGCCGGTGCCGGGCGCGCCGCGGTAGCGCCAGGCCATCGGGGACATCGCGTCGAAGGAGTAGTCGCACCAGTAGCGGCCGCTGAAGTTGATGACTTTGCCCAGCGTCCCGTCCTGGATCAGTTCACGAATGGCCGCGATGGCAGGCTGGCGGCGGTAGGTGAAGCCGACGCGTGCCACGGTGGACGCCTCGCGGGCGGCCTTGGCCATGGCTCGGGCATTCTCGATGGAGTCGCTGAGCGGCTTCTCGCACAGCACGTGCTTGCCGGCGGCCAGCAGCCCCTCGACCATTTCACGGTGCAGGGCATTGGCCACGACGACGCTGACCACGTCGATGTCGTCAGCCTCGGCGATCCTGTGCCAGTCGGTCTCGAAGCGTTCGTAGCCGAAGCGCTTGGCGGCGGTCTCGGCGAAGCCGGCATTCGCGTCGCAGATGGCGACGAAGCGGATCTCCGGCAACACGGACTCATACAGGGTTGGGGCCACTCGATAGGCCTCCGCGTGCGATCGTCCGGCCATGCCGGCGCCGATCACGGCCACCCCCAGGGACTGCTTGGTCACGACATCCTCCTTGATGTGTCCTACTGGTCTGATTCCTGCTGGTTCTGGATCTTGTGCTCCATTTTTGGAGCGCTCCAAGTACCTCCAACGGTAGGCCCGCGCACTGCGCTCGTCAAGGGCTTGTCCTGACAATTCCGAGCGAAGGCCCAGCACGGCAACCAGCTACCCTTCTGACAACGACAGATGGGGGAACAGTGGCAACCAGCGGCACATCGCGCCCGACGATCTACGACGTCGCACAGGAGGCAGGGGTCTCCAAGTCGCTCGTCTCACTGGTGCTCAACGACTCCCCCTTGGTCAGCGACCCCAAGCGCGCGGCGGTGCAGCGAGCCATCGAGAAGCTGGGCTACCGGCGAAGCCGCAATGCCGCCAGCCTCGCACGTCACCGCTCACACACCGTGGGGCTTGTGGTGGACGACTTCGAGAACCCCTGGTTCGCCCCCCTGCTGCACGGCCTACGCGAGACACTGGCACCACACGGTCTCCACGTGGCCATCCGCGACCAGCAACCAGTACAAGGGCGGCCGGTCAATGCCATCGAGGACTTCCTGGAGAGCGAGGTCGACGCGCTGGTGGTCGCCGCCGAGCCGGGCCGCGACTTCGACGATCCGGGCGTGCCCACCGTCGTGGAGAGCACTCGCCTCAACACCATCGCGGGAGCAGACCTGGTCAGCAGCGACCAGCTGGCCGGTGCACGACTTGCCGTCGACCACCTGGCAGGCCTGGGACATCGCGAGATCGGCCACGTCAGCGGGCGCGGAGGCGCCGCGGCGACCAGATGCCGCGGCTACCAGCAGGGCATGGAGGCCCATGGCCTGACCCCACGCATCGTCGGCACTCGTGAGGACACCACCGAAGAGGGAGGTTATCGGGGGAGCCTGGAACTACTCCACGAGAATCCCCAGATCACGGCCATCTTCACGGCGAACGACACCATGGCGATGGGCGCATGGGCCGCCCTTCGTGAACACGGCCACCACGCTCCACCAGGGGTTGCCCTGGTGGGCTATGACAATTCGCCAGCCGCCCGCAGCCACCTGCTGGACCTGACGACGGTGGACCCTCGCAACCACGACGTGGGGGTCCTGGCCGCCGAGACGCTGCTGCGACGGATGGCCGACCCGAACCGTCCGCCGGAGCAGCTGCAGGTGATCCCCGAGCTGGCCATCCGCTCCTCATCCGGAGCCGCACGGTCAGCACCGGGAGGACACACCAGGGACGACTTCATTTGTCCTGACAAATAGGCGGTTAGATATGGCTTTTGTCCTGACAAGAGCCTAGAGTTGTGGTGTCGAGCAGCGAGGCTCAGGAGGAGTCCAATGTCCCCGTCCACCACCGCACCAGTCATCACCATGGGTCGAATCGGCGTCGACCTCTATCCACTGCAGATCGGCGTCGGCCTCGAGGAGGTCGCCTCCTTCGGCAAGTTCCTGGGCGGCAGCGCCACCAATGTGGCCGTCGCCGCTGCCCGGCTGGGCCACCAGGACGTGGCCACCGTGACGGCCGTCGGCAATGACCCCTTCGGCCGGTGGCTCCGCACGGAGATGAAGCGGCTGGGCGTCAAGGACGACTTCGTCGAGACCACCGAGGATCTACTGACCCCCATCACCTTCTGCGAGATCTTCCCGCCGGATGACTTCCCGCTCTACTTCTACCGGCGCCCCACCGCCCCGGACCTGCAGCTGCGGCCCTATGACATCCCGCTGCGCTCCATCGTCGAGGCGAAGCTGTTCTGGTTCACCGGCACAGGCCTGTCCCAGGAGCCCAGCTACTGGGCGCACATGACGTCCTTGGAGCACCGCGGCCGCACCCAGCACACGGTCTTCGACCTGGACTGGCGTGACATGTTCTGGCGCGAGCGCCACATTGCCTCCGAGCGCTATGCCGAGGCGCTGAAGTACTCCACGGTCGCGGTGGGCAACAAGGCCGAGTGCGAGGTTGCCGTCGGTGAGACCGAACCCGAGCGCGCCGCCGATGCCCTGCTGGAGCGTGGTGTGGAGATCGCCATCGTGAAGCAGGGGCCCAAGGGAACCCTGGCCAAGACTCGTGACGAACGCATCGAGCTTCCGCCCACGAAGGCGCATACCGTCAACGGCCTGGGCGCCGGCGACGCCTTCGGTGGTTCCGTCGTCGACGGGCTGCTGCGGGGACTGCCGTTGGAGGAGATGGTCCGGCGTGCGAGCGCGGCGGGTGCCATCGTCGCCTCTCGGTTGGAGTGCTCCACTGCCATGCCCACCGCGGAGGAGATCGATGCCGTGGTGGCCGCAGGCGACACCGCGGTGCTGGGTGAGCGCCCCTGAGCGTCTCTGGAGACAAAGACAGTGGTCCCCGGCGCACAAGCGCCGGGGACCACTGCTGTCCGAACAGGTGCTGCGCGTCAGCCCAGGGCCTCCAGCGAAGCCTTCGCATTCTCCACGGGGCCACCGTCGGCCGGGGGCTCCTCGTCGATCATGATGTCCTGCTCCAGGACGTAGTAGCCGTCGAAGCCAGCCTGGTCGAGGGTCTTCACGATGGTGGCGAAGTCGATGTCGCCCTGGCCGATGGGGGTGAACATGCCGGCCTTGATGCCTTCGCTCCAGGTGATCTCACCGGGCAGCAGCTTGTCGGTCATCTCCTTGCGGATGTCCTTGGCATGCACGATGTCCACCCGGTCTGCGTACTTCTTGACCAGCTCGACGACATCGCAACCACCACAGGCGATGTGGCCCGTGTCCAGGCACAGGCCGACGGTGGAGTTGTCCAGGACCCGTTCGATCTCGTCCGCGTTCTGCACCATGGTTCCCCAGTGCGGGTGGAGGCAGGCGGTGACCCCACGGGCGGCGCAGACCTCGCGGATCCTCGAGAGGTTGGAGAAGAGTGTCTCCCAGCCCTTCTCGTCCAGCACGGGGCGGTCGTCGTAGCCGTCGCGGCCGGAGTCAGCGGCCAGGATCAGGAAGTCGCCGCCGGCGGCCTCGAAGGCGTCGAGCTCCTTGTCGACCATCGGGATCGGGTCGAAGTCCGGGTCATGCATCACGGCCAGGAAGAAGGCGCCGACTGGCTTGAGCCCGAACTTGCCTACCACCGCAGCGCGCTCGACGGCATCGGTGGGGAGCCAGCCCTGGGGGCCGAACTCGGTGGCCGTCAGACCGATCTGCTTCATCTCGGTCAGGACCCGCTCGGGATCCATCTGGTATCCCCAGCCAGGGACCTCACACACGCCCCAGCTGATCGGGGCTCCGGCAATCTTCATGACAACTCCTGTGGTCTTCGTCGTGGAACGCCGCAACCTCGGTGTCGCGGCGGGTTGATCAGGTTGGCCGCGACGGTCACATGGCTGCCCATGTGACCGTCGCGGCCGGTGGTTCATCGTCGTGGACCGGGATCCCCGGTCACTCCTCGCGCTTGAAGGACATCGAGGCCGCGTAGTGACCCGACTCAGAGGGCCAGCGGCTGGTGATGGCCTTCATCCGGGTGTTGAAGAGCACACCCTCGGGGCCGTGGATGTGCAGGTCGCCCAGAAGCGAGTCCTTCCAACCGCCGAAGGAGTAGAAGGCAACCGGGGTGGGGATCGGCACGTTGACGCCCACCATGCCCGCCTGGACGTCAAGGGTGAAGCGACGGGCCACACCGCCGTCATTGGTGAAGATCGCCGATCCGTTGCCGAAGGGAGAGGAGTTCACGATCTCGATCGCGTCCTCATAGGTGTCGGCGTGGACGATGGCCAGGGCGGGACCGAAGACCTCTTCGTGGTAGAAGGGCGCCTCGACCGGGACATTGTCGAGGATGGTGGGGCCAAGCCAGAAGCCGTCCTCGTAGCCGTCGACGGTGCAGCCACGGCCGTCGAGCACGACGGTGGCGCCGCGCTTCTCGGCGTCGTCGATCAGGCCGACGATGCGCTGCTGCGCACTCTTCGAGATGACCGGCCCCATCTGGACGCCCTCGTCGAGGCCCATGCCGACCTTGATCTTCTCGGCGTGGGCCTTGACCAGCTCAGCAAGCTTCGGCCCACAGCCACCCACGGCGACGACGACGGGCAGTGCCATGCAGCGCTCGCCAGCCGCGCCGAAGGCGGCGGCCGAGATGTGCTGGGCCGCGAAGTCCAGGTCAGAGTCGGGCATCACGATGGCGTGATTGTTGGCCCCACCGAGAGCCTGGACGCGCTTGCCGGTGGCGGTGGCGCGCTCCTGCACGATGCGGGCAACGGGGGTGGAGCCGACGAAGCTGATCCCGTCGATGCCGGGGTGCTCCAAGATGCCGGAGACCAGCTCACGGTCACCGCCCAGCACATTGAAGACGCCGTCGGGAAGGCCTGCTTCCTTGTACAGCTTGGCGATCAGCAGCGAAGCCGTGGGCGTGGGGCTGGCCGACTTCAGGATGAAGGCATTGCCGGTGGCGATGGCAATCGGGTGCATCCACATGGGGACCATCACCGGGAAGTTGAAGGGGCAGATGCCGGCCACGACGCCGATCGGCTGGCGGATGGAGTGGATGTCCACCCCGGAGGAGATGTCGAAGGAGTGCTCCCCCTTGAGGGCGGCGTTGATGCCGCAGGCGAAGTCCAGGGTCTCGCGACCGCGCTGGATCTCACCGACGGCGTCGTTGTAGTCCTTGCCGTGCTCGGCGACGACGCTCTTGGCGATCTCGTCGGAGTGGGCCAGGACCAGCTCGCGCATCTTGAACATGATGGCGACGCGCTTGGCGAGGGAGTACTTGGCCCACTTCTTCTGGGCGGCGGTGGCCACCTCGACGGCGTGGTCCAGGTCTGCCTGGCTGGCGGCCAGCAGTTCGGCCTCCACCGTGCCGGTGGCGGGGTTCTCGACGGGGATGCGGCGAGTGGGGGAGCCTTCGTACTCCGCGCCAGCAATCCAGTGGGCGATGGTCTTGGTCATGTGACCGCTTCCTTCCATGTACTGGCTCGGCATTCGCCTGGGCCTGCTCGCTGCGGTGCGAGTCCGGAATCGACGCGCAACCTCCGTGTTGTGCGTTTGTCCTGACAATAACATGTCGTGATTTGCGCCACAACGGGGGTGCCTGAGGTCATCCAATCTCCAAGTTGCGCGCCGTCATCACACAGCCTAGACTTGAGTTTGTCAGGACAAAGTTCTGGCGAACACCACGATGGCCGTGCGGTTGGGGCCATCGGCTCCTTCTGCGGCCATGCCTACCGAAGGAGAAACAATGACCACCATGCTCACCGCCCCCACCACCTCCGCTGCCATTGAGGATCTTCAGGACTCCACGGTTCGCGTCGAGGTCCTGCAGCCACTGCTGGTCTGCGCCGCTCTGGCCATCCTGTGCGGCGCCATGGTCATCGCCTCCGTGCTGACCGGCTCCGCGATCGTCCTGGTGGCCGCCGCGCTGCCGCTGATCGGCGCGAGCTTCCTGGCCGTCTTCGCCTCCTTCCGTCAGTGCTTCTGAGCCGGAGACACTGACCCGGACCAGGCCAGCCGGACGAACATCCCCGTCGCGTCCCGCGAACTGCGGGAGACCGACAGCACGAAGCAGCATCATCCGGGCGGGCACTTCCCCACTGCGAGCCTCCGACCCCAGGGCAACGGAACCGCACAACCAGCCCCCCAACCCCAGAGCAGAGTCACAGTCTCGGCTGGACAAGAAGAGGCCGGCATCCATGCACGTGGATGCCGGCCTCTCGCATTCGAGCCGAGAATCAGATCTTGC
The DNA here is from genome assembly GCF_003752415.1 of Luteococcus japonicus. Taxonomy (NCBI): domain Bacteria; kingdom Bacillati; phylum Actinomycetota; class Actinomycetes; order Propionibacteriales; family Propionibacteriaceae; genus Luteococcus; species Luteococcus japonicus. The sequence continues at coordinate 1,913,429 of NZ_RKHG01000001.1, forward strand.
CGCCGCTGGCGAAGTGCTCCTCGAGCTCTTCCAGAGAACGACCACTCGTGTTCGGGAGGAACTTGTACAGCACGCCGATCACGACAAGGCCAAGCACGAAGAAGATGCCGAACATGCCCTGGAGGCCGGCCTTTGCCGTGACCACCGGGAAGGAGAAGGTGATGATCGCGTTGACCACCCACATGAACAGAATCGAGACGCCCATGCCAAAGCCGCGGACCCGGAGCGGGAACATCTCGGACAGGGCGACCCAGACCGGAGCATTGAGGCAGCACTGCATGAAGAAGACGAAGCTCACGCACAGCAACAGCACCAAGTAGGCACGGGCAGTGCTGGCTGGCATCAACGTGGCGACAGCCGTGATCAGACCGTGGATCAGGGTGGTCATGCAGAAGCCGAAGATGATCAGCTTGCGACGAGCCACCTTGTCGATCACGACGAACAGGCACAGCGCGGTGCCGACGACCGACAGCACGCCATTGGCAACATTCGCAATGATGGCAGCCTGCGACGAGAAGCCCGCTTCATGCAGAAGCTGGGTGCCGTAGTACATGATCGAGTTGATACCGGTGATCTGCTGAGCCGCAGCCAGGAAGCAGCCGATGATGACCAGGCGTCGGATCCACGGGATGCCCATGTCAGACCAGCCACCGGAGTTGGCCAGCTTCTCCTCCTCGGCCAGCCGCTCCACCTCGGCCATCTCCGCGCGGGCGCGATCCTCATTGCGCACCTGCATCAGGACGGCCAGGGCCTCGTCGTGACGCCCGTGCTTGAGCAGCCAGCGAGGAGATTCGGGCATCTTCATCATTCCGAAGAAGAGCGCCACCGCAGGAATCATGCAGATGACGAGCATGTAGCGCCAGACCGAACCGTGATGACCCCACACGCTGGCGATGATCGCGTTGATGGCGAAGGCGAGCATCTGGCCAATCACGATGGCCAACTCATTTCGACCACTCAATGCACCGCGACGCTCGGTGGGCGCAAGCTCGGCGAGGTAGACCGGAACAGTGGCGGACGCGGCACCGACAGCCAGACCGAGGACCACGCGAGAGACCAGCAGCACACCCAACCCGGGCGCAACCACACAGCCAAGGGCTCCGAAGAAGAAGAGCACGGCGATGGTGCTCATCGTCTTCTTGCGGCCGAGCTTCTCGTTCAGGATGCCCGAAACCAGGGCACCCACTGCCGCACCAAGCAGCAATGTGGAGGTGACCAGCCCCTCGCTGGTGGCCGTGAGGCCCAGGTCCTTCTTCATCGGCTCCAGCGCGCCATTGATCACGCCGGTGTCGTAGCCAAACAGCAGGCCGCCGAAGGTCGCCACGATGGCGATCGTGTCCAGGCGGCGCTGGTGAGGACCGGCCTGAAGGGGTGGTAGTTCAATCTTCGCGGCGGTTGCCGCTGGAGTTCCGTGGGACATCCTTGTCTCCTTGTTCAGGGCCCAGTGAACTCAGTCATCAGGCCACCAAAGCTAATTCTCTCCCACCCATTAACCCTCAGTTCATACAAAACGTCAATAGTTTGTCCGAACATTCCGTCATTTCATTTTGGATCTCTCGACCGCTGACGTGTCGTCGGGTGAGCCGGAACCTGTCCGACCCACCCGATGACTGGCCCCCCCATCACAAGGACATGTCCACCACGGCGCGGCCCACGATCCCGCCCTGACGCAGCAGGTCGTAGCCCTCCCCCGCCTGCTCCAACGAGAAGCGGCGGGTCACCAGGTCCTTGTAGTTGATCTCCCCCCGCGCGGCCATGTCGACCACAGCCGGAAGGTCCACCCGGGTACGCGCACCATAGGAGCCCAGGATGGACTGGCTGCGCCGCACGGTGCGGTTGATCTCCACCTCGGCCGTCTGCACACCGGCACCGAGACCGATCGGGACCATCCGGCCGCCGTCGCTGAGCACGTCGAGGGCCGTCTTCCAGGTGGGGCCGATTCCGAGCGCCTCGAAGGCGACGTCGACACCCCTGCCACCGGTCAGCTCGAGCACCTTCTCGCGGGCATCGCTGGTGGCGGAGTTCACCGTGGCCGTGGCACCGAAGCCCGTCACGGGCGCCAGCTTCTCGTCGCTCACGTCGATGGCAATCACCTGCTTCGCCCCCATCGCCGCGGCAATCTGGCAGATGTTGCTGCCCACCCCGCCGACGGCCACGACGGCCACCGTCTCGCCGTACTGCAGACCGGAGCGGCGCACGGCACCATAGGCGGTCATGGCGGCACATCCCAGGATCGCCGACGGGACGGTGTCGATCTCGTCGGGAACCGGCGCGACGGAGGTGGCGGGGATCACGGCGTACTCGGCCAGCCCACCCATCGAGTACATGTAGACCGGGTCGCCGTCGGGCGTGGCCAGCCGGGTGGTGCCGTCGTAGAGCACGCCCTTCAGCCGGTTCAGGTCGAAGAAGGGGCCGCAGAGCTCGTCGTGGCCAGTGGCGCAGGCCGGGCACCGGCCGCAGGGCATCAGGAAGGCACCAGCAACACGCTGCCCGACGGCCAGGCCAGTGTGCTCCGTACCTTGACCGAGTTCGACGATGGTGCCGGCCACCTCGTGACCCAGCACGGCGGGCATCGGGAAGGCGATGGCCCCGCCGATCACGTGCAGGTCCGAGTGGCACATGCCACAGGCGTCGACCTTGATCAGGACCTCATCGGCATTGGGACGGGGCGTGCGCAGGGTCTCGACGCGCAGACCCTTTCCGGGTTCGCGCAGCACGGCGGCGCGCATGGTTTCGGGAATCTGGACGGACATGGCAGGTCTCCAACCTTTGATGGGCGCCCCGGCGGCCCCGGGCGCGCTCGAATGAACTGCGGGCCCCGATGGGAATGGTCATCCCCCGGGGGCCCGCAGTCAGGAGCCGGGGGAACCGAACTTCTCAGGCAACGAGCTCCTTGGTGATGCGCTCGAGCATGCGGCGGTTCACGTCATCGGCCTTCTCGTGCCAGCCGAAGACACAGACCGAGATGACGCCGTCGAAGTTGATCTCACGCAGCGTGGCGAAGACCTCGTCCCAGGGCACTTCGCCCAGGCCGATCTCGTTGTGCTGGTGGATCCGGGCGTCCACTCCCGGCGGATTGATGATGTAGCGGTTGCCGTCATTGGCCCGGTGGTTGAAGGCGTCGGCCATGTGCACCTCGCGCAGCTTGGGCGCGCTGTCACGAATCATGCGCGCCACATCGCCCTTGCCGTCGGACAGGTGGAAGGCGTGCGGACAGCAGAACTCGTAGCCGATCCACTCCTTGTTCACGCCCCGGACCAGGCGGTACGCATCGTCATGGAGCTCGACGAAGTCATAGGGGTGGGCCTCCATGTTGAGGCGAATGCCGTACTTCTCGAAGTCCGGGACCAGCTCCTCCATGGAGCGGTACCACTGCGCCTCGCACTCACGCGGAGTGTTGGGATTCCCGGAGAACTCACTGGTGATCTCCCGCACATCGAGCTGGTCGGCCAGCTCCAGCAGCCGTCGCCAGTTGCGCACCTGCGCCTGGCGCTCCGTCTCATCGGTGGAGGACCAGTTGAAGACGGGGTTCAGCGTGCGGACCTTCACCCCGGTCTCCTGCTGGGCCTTGTTCAGCTCGGCGACGAAGTCGTCGTCGGCCTTGGGGTAGTGGTGCCAGAAGTGGAAGTCCGCCTGGGGCGAGAGTTCCACGTACTGGAAGCCCAGGTCGGCCGCCTTGCGCAGGGTCTCGGGCACCGACATGGTCATGTAGTACATGTTCGGGTCAAGGGCGATGTCGACCATGACACTTCCTTTCTGGAACGGGCTTGGGGTTGGAGGGGTGACGGCCGGGGAAGGGAGCCGGCCGTCACCCAGCACTGGGTCAGGCGTAGAAGTCCGGCTTCTGGACCATCCGGACCTTCACCGGCTTGCCCTCGGGATCCTCGAGGGAGGCGACGGCGGCGTCCACCACGCAGGCGGCTGCGTAACCGTCCCACGAGTCTGCGCCCGTGTGCTCGTCCTTGCCCACCGCCCGGATCCACTCCTGGACCTCCTGGTTGAAGGCGGCGTGGAAGCGGTCGATGTGCGAGCTGCAGATCCTGTTGCGGTCGCCGTGCCCGTCGCGGACGTGGATCTTCTCCTGGTCACCCAGACGAGCGGTGCCGGCCTCCATCACCAGCTCACACTCGATGGAGTAGCCGAACTGGATGTTGACGTTCACCTCGTCGTCGATCAGGACGCCGGACTCGGTCTTCATCACCACGACGATCGGGTCGTTGAGGTGTTCGAAGCGCTTGGAGGTGAAGCGGGGACGATCCACGCGCGCCTCGACGATCTCCTCGCCCAGCAGCCAGCGCATGGTGTCGATCTCGTGGATGGCGGTGTCGTCGATGGCCATGCGCGAGACATAGCCCTCGGGAACGCTGGGGTTGCGGTGCCGGTTGTGCACCAGCGTGGCGTAGCCCAGGTCCCCGGCCTCCAGGAGCTCCTTCATCTCGCGGTAGCCCTGGTCGAAGCGACGCATGAAGCCGACGGTGACCAGCTTCTTGCCGGCCTTCTGCTCTGCGGCCATGATGCGCTCGCAGCTCTCAGCCGTGGTCGAGAGCGGCTTCTCGCACAGGATGTACTTGCCGGCCTCGATGGCGGGGATCAGGGATTCCTCGTGCACCTTGCCGAAGGTGGCCACCAGGATGGCGTCCACGTCCGGGTCTGCGATGAGCTCCTTGCCATCGGCATAGGCCTTCGCACCCAGCGGTTCGGCCACGGCCTTGGCCGCTTCCAGGTTGATGTCGGCGATGGCGACGACCTCGGCGCCGGCAAGTTCATTGGTGATGCGCTCGACGTGCGCGCGGCCCATGCCGCCAGCGCCGATGAGACCAATTCGGACAGTCATGTCAGTTCAGCTTTCTGTGGTTCGTCGTCGAGGAGGCTCAGGCCAGCCCGAGGCCCAGCGAGGCCAGGTACTTGCGCATGTTGATGGCATTGCCCTTGGGGAAGTCGGGGGCGCAGGGGTACATGTCCTGCTCGCAGATCACGTACAGCTCCTTGTCAAGGTCAGCCAGGGCCTCGATCAGGGTGTCCATCGGGGGCAGGCCGGCGGGCGGGCAGACCGAGGCGCCCTTGGCGACGGCCTCACCGAAGGGCCAGTCCTTCTCATGGGCCTCCTTGACCAGTGCCTCGTCGAAGGCCTTGATGTGCACATAGCCGATCCGCTCGGGGTACTTCTGGCACAGCTCGACGGGATCGCCACCGCCGTAGACGATGTGGCCGGTGTCCAGACAGAAGGAGACGTACTCCGGGTCGGTCGCCTGGAAGATCCGGTCGATCTCCTCGGGGGTCTCGATGTGCGAGTCACCGTGGGGGTGCAGCACCATGGTCAGGCCGTAGTCCTGCTTCATGATGCGGCCGAGCTTGTTGGCATTGTCGACGTAGAGCTGCCATGCCTCGGGCGACAGGACACGGTCGTCGGTGAATTCCCAGGTCTTGTCGTCGCGGTACAGCGGGGGCAGGTGCACGATGTACTCGGCACCGACAGCGGCGTGGGTCTCGGCGATGTCACGGAAGGTCTTCTCGGTTTCAGCCCAGGCCTCCTCCTTGTGCAGGATGCCCCAACCGGTGCCGGCGACGACGCGCATGCCGCGCTCGTCCACCCAACGCTGCAGTTCCTTGGGATCCTTCGGGAAGTAGCCCCAGGGGCCGGTCTCGAGGACCTCGAAACCCGCCTCGGCCATCTCGGTCATGGCGACATCGGGGTTGATCTGCTTGGGGTCACTGGGGAACCAGACTCCCCACTGGTCCGGGCACACGCCGATCGTGAGCTTGGAGTAGCGCGGGTTGGTGGTGTTGACGGACTTGCCCTTGTTCTCGAACTGCATTGTTCTGTCCTCACTTGTCGTTGCCACGACGGCGTGGCTGTGGGTACTGCCAAACGGTGGGGGAAGGGGCCCAGGTGGTGTCCCTCCCTGGTCTGTCACAGGTAGTGACGCTGCGGCTTGCGGTCCTCGACGTAGTCCGCGTACGCCTTCTGAGTGCTCTCCAGTCGGGAGACGCCGGAGACCGGCACGTCCCACCAGCTGGATCCGGGCGGGTTGGGGCCCGTCAGGTCCGTCTCGATGTGGATCATCGTGGGACGGTCCGACTCGTGGGCCTTCTGGTAGGCCTCGCGGAACTCCTGGATGCCGTTGACCTTGAGCACATCCAGCCCCCACGAGGCGGCATTGGCGGCAATGTCCACGCCGGCGATCAGCTCGTCGTCGGCCAGATGGCTGCCTTCGCCGCGCTGGCGGTACTTGGTGCCGAAGCGCTGCGAGCCACGGGACTCCGACAGGGCGCCGATGCTGGCGAATCCGTAGTTCTGCAACAGGACGTAGATGACCTTGATCTTCTCCTGGACCACCGTGGCCAGCTCCATGGGGAGCATCTGGTAGGTCCCGTCGCCCACGATGGCGACTACCTCCGATTCCGGGCGGGCCAGCTTCACACCCAGGGCGGCGGGAACCTCGTAGCCCATGCAGCTGAAGGCGTACTCCACGTGGTACTGGACCGGGGTCTTCGCCTGCCACAGGGCCTGCAGGTCACCGGGCATCGAGCCGGCAGCGTTGATCACGACGTCCTCGTCGCCCATCAACTCGTTGAGGGCACCGAAGACCTCCGTCTGGGCGGGGAGTGGGCCGTGGTCACGGTGGTAGCAGAGCTGGACCTGCTCCTCCCAGGCCTTCTTCTCGGCCGCGACCTTCTCGGTGTAGGCAGGATCGACGTGGTAGCCGTCGAGCAGTTCCGTCAGCGCAACCAGCGCCTCACGCGCGTCGGCGACCATCATCTCGGCCGACTGCTTGGCGGCATCGAAGCTGGCGACGTTGATGTTGACGAACTTCACGTCGGGGTTCTTGAACTGGGTCTTCGACGCGGTGGTGAAGTCCGAGTAGCGGGTGCCGATGCCGATCACCAGGTCAGCCTCGTCTGCGATGTGGTTGCCGGAGTCGCCTCCCGTGGAACCCACGCCGCCGATCGAGCACTCGTGGTCGAAGTTGATGGCGCCCTTGCCGGCCTGGGTGTCGGCCACCGGGATTCCGGTCTTCGTGGCGAAGGTGCGCAGCTGCTCACTGGCCTCGGAGTAGATGACGCCGCCACCGGCGATCACCATCGGCCGCTTCGACGCCTTGATCATCTCCGCCGCACGGGCCAGTGCGGCCGGCTCGGCCGGGGGACGGCGCACGTGCCACACCCGCTTGTCGAACAGCTCCACGGGCCAGGTCCATCGCTCCGCCTGGACGTCCTGCGGCATGGCGATGGTGACCGCACCGGTCTCGGCCGGATCGGTGAGCACCCGCATGGCATTGAGCAGCGACGGGATGAGCTGCTCGGGCCGGTTGATCCGGTCGAAGAAGCGCGAGACGGGCACGAAGCAGTCGTTGACGGAGATGTTGAGGTTCGTGGGGTCCTCCAGCTGCTGCAGCACCGGATCGGGCATCCGTGTGGCGAACTGGTCCGACGGGAAGAGAAGCACCGGCACCCGGTTGGTGGTGGCCAAGGCGGCTCCGGTGACCATGTTGAGCGAGCCGGGTCCGATGGACGCGGTGCACATCCAGGTCTGCATCCGGTTGGTGGCCTTGGCGAAGGCGGCTGCCGCGTGCACCTGTCCCTGCTCGTTGCGGGGCATGATGTACGGCATCGCGTTCTCGCCATCGGCGGGGTCGATCTCGTTCTGCAGCAGGGCCTGGCCGATGCCGGCGACATTGCCGTGGCCGAAGATGCCGAAGGCGCCGGGGATGAGGCGCTGCTCGACGCCGTCGCGCTCGGAGTACTGGTTGGACAGGAAGCGGATGGTGGCCTGGGCGACGGTCAGGTCGACGGTGCCGCGGTAAGCGTCATTGCTCACGATGTTCTCCTAGGGTCAGTTCGTGAAGGGCAGGCGAGGATCGATGTCCTGGTCCTCCCAGGTACTGCGAATCCAGTGGTGCTGGGGATCGTCGATCGCCAACCAGACCTGGTCCTCGGCGGGGCCGGCCATCACGTTGAGGTAGTAGAGGTCGTACCCGGGCGCCGCGACGCAGGGGCCGTGCCAGCCGTGCGGGACCAGGGCAATGTCCCGGTCGTGCACCTCGGCCAGCAGGTCGATGGGGCGCTCGGGCGTGCCGTAGGTGCGGTGCAGGGCGAAGCCGGGGCCGTCAGGGCCGGCGGTCACCTCGAAGTAGTAGACCTCCTCCAGCTCGCGCTCCACGTCGCTGAACTCCTCGTGCTTGTGCGCGGGGTAGCTGGACCAGTTGCCGCCGGGGGTCAGCACCTCACAGACCAGCAGGTGGCTGGTGGGCACGCCGTTGTTGAGGGCGTAGTTGTTGACCTGGCGGGAGCAGTCACCGGCACCGCGCAGGTCCGTGCGGACCTGGTCCTTCCCGTAGTGGGCGACGGGAAGGTCCTGGGTGGCACGCGCCGTCGGGATCGCGAAGCGGCCACCGGCCACCGAGGTGATGACCAGGCGCTTGTTGCGCGGCACGTAGACGTAGTCGGTGACGCCCTTGAAGACACTCTCCCGCCCGGCCAGCTCGAATCGCTGGCCCTCGACCTCGACGGTGCAGCCGCCCTGCAGCGGGAGGACCAGCACCTCGTCGGGACCGGTCTGCAGCTCCTGGCTGGCTCCGGCGTCGAGCTTGACGACCTTGATGCCGGACCAGGCCCAGCCGGCCCGCTCCGGGGTGACGTCGGCCTCGAACTGGCCGTGGCCGCTCTCCCCCGCGGGGATGTAGATGTCGGGATTGGTGTTCACAGCAGTCCTACCGCCTCGTCAACAGCCGCCGCCACGTCTCCGGACGGCGGGAACAACAGGGATCTTCCAATGACCAGACCACGCACGGTGGGGATGGCCAAGGCCTTCTGCCACAGTGCGAGACTCTCGTCATTGTCCTTCTTGACCTCGCCGCCCAGGATCAGGGCGGGCAGGGTCGTCGCCGCCATCACGCGCTCCATGTCGGCGACGGCGGGAAGCTTCAGCCAGGTGTGGGCGGACGTGCGCCCCAGGCCCGACGCGATGGCGATGGACCGCATCACCGCGTAGGGGGTGAGGTCATTGCTGATGTGCCCGGCCATCCAGGTGGACACGAAGGGTTCCACCATGGCCATCAGCTCGAGTTCGGCCAGCTCATCGACGGCCCGGGCGCAGGACTCCATGGTGGCGACGCTGGCCGGATCCGCATAGTTGATCCGCATCAGCATCTTGCCGCCGTCCAGACCGGATTCCTTGACACCGCGAGCGTCGTAGCCGGTAAAGCGGTCGTCCATCTCGAACTTGGCGCCCATCAGGCCACCGCGGTTCATGGAGCCGTAGACCAGCTTGCCGTCGAGTGCCCCCAACAGGGCCAGGTCCTCCACCAGGTCCGCGGTGCCCAGGAAGCCGTGCACGCCGGGACGCCCCAGGGCCTCCACACAGCGTCCCAGCAACTCCTCGCGGTCTGCCATGGCCGTCTCGTCCCGGCCAACCACGAGCGCGCCTCGCGCCGGGTGGTCACAGGCAATGATCATGAGCTTGCCGCCGTCGGCCGGCATGGTGCCCCGGGGGCGCTCAGCAAGCACCCGGGCAATCCGGTGGGGGTCCTGGGCACGGATCTCGACGATCCGTTCGACCAATGACATCGCTCGTCCCTTCAGCACACTCCCGGCTCTCCTGTGAACCGGACTGCCTCAAGCCTGCCCCGCACTCCACTGAAGTGTCAATAGATTGTCAGGACAAATTATCGTTGTGCCTTTCGGCACGAAATGTCACAAGAGCCGGACATGACAGGTACCGTTTTCCCAGAGTTCACCACGGAAGGACACTCCCATGAGCGGCGACGTCTACACACCGGAGATCAATCTCGACCGGAACAGCCCCATCCCGCTCTACTTCCAGATTGCCGAGCCGATCGCAGCCGCCATCAACTCCCACGAGTTGCCCAGCGGAACACGCATCGAGGACGAACTGTCCATGGCCAAGCGGCTGAAGGTCTCCCGACCCACCGCCCGCCAGGCCCTGCAGCGACTGGTGGACCAGGGACTGGTGGTCCGCCAGCGTGGCGTCGGGACTCGCGTCGCGCCGGCCCTGATCCATCGCCCCATGGAACTGACCAGCCTGCACAGCGACCTGACGCGCGGCGGCCACCAGGCCACCACCAGGCTCCTGGACTATGCGGACCGGGAGGCCACAGCCGAGGAGGCCGAGACCATGGGGCTCGCGGGCGCCGGCACCGAGATCACGGAGATCCGACGCCTGCGGCTTGCCGACGAACACCCCATCGCGATCATGCGCAACCTGATCCCCCGCGAGCTGGCTCCGTCAGCGAGCGAGCTGGAGACCGGCGGCCTCTACGAGGCGCTGCGCAACCGCCATGTGCAGCTCTTCTCCGCGCGCCAGTCCATCGGCGCGCGCAATGCGAGCCTCGAGGAGGCAAAGCTGCTCGAGGTGAAGCGGGGAGCCTCGCTGCTCACCATGCGCCGCGCCACCAACAACGAGGCCGGCCAGATCGTCGAGTTCGGTGATCATGTCTACCGGGCAGACCGGTACACCTTCGACTCGACCGTGTTCACCTCCTGAGGCACCGCATCTCACCGCGATCCGGCAGGAAAGACCAAACAAATTCAAATTGTCCGGACAATCTATTGACTTGAGGGCTGGCTCGCATTTGAATGGAGGGGACCCGGTCACACGACGCGCCACCGACGACGCGGAACCCGGCAGTGACCGCCCCGATCCATCAGGAGGACCCCTCATGGCCATCGAATTCACACCTGGACCGCTGCTCGAGGCGACCCGCCAGTTCCCCACCGCCCTGTGGAATGACTCGGCGGATCCCGACGAGCTGGCCCAGTCGATCAGCTTCGGTGCCGTCGGCGCGACGTGCAACCCGTCGATCGCCTACACCTGCATCAACATGAAGAAGGACAAGTGGCTGCCCCGGATCAAGGAGCTCGCCGCCGAGATGCCGGAGGCCAGCGAGTCCGAGATCGGCTGGACCGTCGTGCGCGAGATGTCCATCGAGGCCGCCAAGATGCTCGAGCCGATCTTCGAGGAGCACAAGGGCCGCAACGGGCGCCTGTCGATGCAGACCGACCCCCGCCTGGCCCGCAGCTGGAAGGCCCTGGCCGACCAGGCCGAGGAGTTCAGCAACCTGGCTCCCAACATCATCGTGAAGATCCCCGCCACCAGCGTCGGCGTCAAGGCCATTGAGGAGGCCACCTACCGTGGCGTATCGGTCAACGTGACCGTCAGCTTCTCCGTCCCGCAGTGCGTGGCCACCGGCGAGGCCATCGAGCGCGGCCTCCAGCGCCGCGAGGCCGAGGGCAAGGACGTCTCCACCATGGGCCCGGTCGTCACCCTGATGGGCGGCCGCCTCGACGACTGGCTGAAGATCGTCGCCGAGCGCGAGCAGCGCTTCGTCGATCCCGGCGTCTTCGAATGGGCCGGCGTGGCCTGCATCAAGCGCGCCCACCAGGAATTCCAGAAGCGCGGCCTGCGCGCCCGCGTCCTGGTGGCGGCCTTCCGCAATGTCCTGCAGTGGTCCGAGCTGCAGGGTGGCGACCTGGTCGTCTCCCCGCCCTTCAAGTGGCAGAAGCGGATCAACGCGTCGGACTACAAGCCGGTCAACAAGATCGACGAGCCCGTCGACGAGCGCGTGATGGCCGAGTTGCTGAAGATGCCCGAATTCGTCCGTGCCTACGAGCCCGACGGCATGACCCCGGAGGAGTTCGACAGCTTCGGCGCCACCGTGCGCACCCTGCGCGGCTTCATGGAGGCCGACAACGACCTCGACGTCCTGGTGCGCAACGTGATCATGCCCGCCCCGTGACGATGGCCTGACCACACCAACTCCACAAGCCCTGGAGGGGCGCTGACCGCACGCGGTGGCGCCCCTCCGAACCATTTTCCAATCCACTCAACGAAGAACAGCAGAGGAAGTACGCAATGTTGCGCATCGCCGTCATCGGAGCCGGACGCATCGGCCACGTCCACGCCCGTTCCGTGGCCAACCACCCCGAGGCCCAGCTCGTGCTGGTCTGCGACCCGATCGGCGACGCCGCCGAGAAGCTCGCCTCCCAGTACGGCGCCCGCTCCTGCAAGGAGGCCGACGAGGTCTTCGCTGATCCCGAGGTGGACGCCGTCATCGTCGGCTCCCCCACCCACCTCCATCTGCCCCAGCTGATCGCCGCTGCCAAGGCCGGCAAGGCCGTCCTCTGCGAGAAGCCGGTGGCCCAGGAGGTCAGCCAGGTGGAGGCCGTCCAGGAGGAGCTGGACCAGATCACCACCCCGGTGATGTTCGGCTTCAACCGCCGCTTCGACCCCTCCTTCGCCGCAGTGAAGAAGGGCGTCGACGAGGGTGCCATCGGAGACCTGGAGCAGCTCACCATCATCAGCCGCGACCCCTCCGCCCCGCCCGCCAGCTACATCAAGGTCTCGGGCGGCATCTTCCGCGACATGACCATCCACGACTTCGACATGGCCCGCAACTTCCTGGGCGACATCGTCGAGGTCAATGCCTCCGGCCAGAACTTCGTGCCCGAGATCAAGGCCGAGGGCGACTTCGACGCCGCCGTCGTCGTGCTGACCGCCGCCGACGGCAAGGTGGCCACCATCATCAACAACCGTCGCTGCGCCTCCGGCTACGACCAGCGCCTGGAGGCCGCAGGGTCCAAGGGCGCCCTCTTCGCCGAGAACGTCCGGCCGAACACGGTGCGCCTCAACAATGCCGAGGTCACCAATGCCGAGGCCCCGTACCTGGACTTCTTCCTGGAGCGTTACGAGGCCGCCTACACCAACGAGTTGGGCGCCTTCATCGAGGCAGTCAGCACCAGCCAGACACCCCAGCCCGGTCTGAAGGATGCCGTCGAGGCCCTGCGCATCGCCGACGCGGCCACCACCTCCGCCCACGAAGGGCACCCTGTCCGTCTGGACGGCTGAAACCACACACCCCGTCGGGGCCGGGCTGGGCCCGGCCCCGACTTCTCAAAGGGAGCAAGGCCATGGGCCTCACCACGACGACTTGGCTGATACTGGGGCTGGTCGCCGTCCTGGTGGGCCTCGCCAAGACCGCGCTGCCCGGCCTCGCCGTGCTGGCCGCCGCCCTGATCGCCAGCATCCTGCCGGCCAAGGAATCCACCGGCACCCTGCTGTTGCTCCTGCTCGTCGGCGACGTGCTGGCCATCGGGCTGTACCGACGTGATGCAGACTTCGGGACCCTCAAGAGGTTGGTGCCCACCGTCCTGGTCGGTATCGCCGCCGGCGGCGTCTACCTCAAGCTCGCCTCCGACCTGGCCACCAAGCGCCTGATCGGCATCATCCTGCTGTTGATGATCGGCCTGACCCTCGCCGACATGTACCGCAAGCGGGGCCAGGTGACCGTCCACCGCCCCGAGAACGAGACCTCCCCAGTCAAGCGGGGCGCCTACGGCTCCCTGGCCGGCTTCACCACGATGGTGGCCAATGCCGGCGGTCCCGTCACCAGCATGTACTTCATGCAGGCGGGTTTCGACGTCGCCAGGTTCCTCGGCACCACCGCCTGGTTCTTCTTCCTCGTCAACGTGATCAAACTGCCCGTCTCGATCGGCGTCGGAGTGATCAACCCAGACACCTTCCGCCTGGACCTGGTGCTGGCCCCCGTGGTGGTGGTCAGTGGTCTGCTCGGCTTCCGGCTGGCCAAGGTCATCCCAAAACGCATCTTCGATCCCATCGTCATTGCACTCACCGTGCTCAGTTCCTGCTGGCTGCTCGTCTGAGGGCAGCACGACCCCCGAACCACCCCTCGAAAGGAAACCCCATGACTCGCGAACTCGGCATCGGCGTTGTCTCCCTCGGCTGGATGGGACGGTTGCACTCGGCCGCCTATGCCGCCCTGCCCATGCGCTACCCCGAGCTGGCCGTGAAGCCGCGGCTGGTGGTCTGCGCCGACCCCGTCGACTCCAACCAGACGGCTGCCCTGGAGCAGTACGGCTTCGAGAAGGCCGTCGCCGACTACCACGAGGTGATCGACGACCCGCAGGTCGAGGCCCTGTCCATCTGCGCCCCCAACTTCCTGCACCACGAGATCGCCATGGCGGCCATCAAGGCCGGCAAGCCCTTCTGGATCGAGAAGCCGATGGGCGTCAACGCTGCCCAGTCACGCGAGATCGCCGAGGATGCCCAGCAGGCCGGCCTGGTCACCGCCGTCGGCTTCAACTACCGCCACGAACCCGCCGTCGAGCGGATGCGCCAACTGGTGCGCGAGGGCCGCCTGGGACGTGTCACCAATGTGCGGGTCTGGCTGATCGCCGACTACGCCTCCGCCCCCGACGGCCCGCTGACCTGGCGTTACAGCAGGGAGAAGGCCGGTGCCGGCGTGGTGGGCGACCTGATGTCCCACGGTGTGGACCTGGCCCAGTGGGTCACCGGCCAGCGCGTCACCTCCGTCTCGGGCCTGACCGACACCTTCATCAACGAACGTCCCATCCCGCTGACCGCCGGAGTGGGCCATGCGAAGGTGGAACTGTCCGACCAGAGCGGTCCCGTGGAGAACGAGGACTACGTGGCCGTGCTGGCCACCTTCGAGAACGGCATCGTCGGCACCTTCGAGTCCAGCCGCGTGGCCGTCGGCCCCCGCGCCGAGTACGTGGTGGAGGTCTACGGCACCGAGGGCTCCGCCCGCTGGAGCTTCAGCCATCCCCAGGACCTGCAGCTGCTGATCCGCGGTGAAGGGCCTGCCACTGGCTACACCACCGCCATGATCGGCATGGAGGACGGCGACTTCGCCCGCTTCCAGCCCGGCCCCGGCCAGACGATGAGTTTCGATGACCTCAAGGTGATCGAGGCAGCCCAGTTCGTGCAGTCCGTGCTCACCGGCACACAGCTGGCCCCCAGCGCCGGCGACGCCTGGCTGGCCGCCGCGGCCGACGAGGCCATCGTGGCCTCCGCGGCGCAGAAGAGCTGGGTGGAGGTTCCGGCGGTGAGTGCCCCCACCACCTTCGCCTTCCCGAAGGACTGACGAGCGCCGAAGTACTGGCCCAACCGCCCCCCGGCATCGACACGATGCCGGGGGCGGTGCATTCCGGGGGCCGGATCGGGTAGCAGGGTACGAGGCGTAGAATGGCGACGTCGAGGCGATTCTCGACAGTCAACTCACGATGGCCGTGCGGTAGGGGCCATCGGCTCCTCCTGCGGCGTGCCCTGGAGGAGCCGAACAGATGACCGCCGTCCTGACCGCCACCGAGTCCAAGAAGACCACCCTCCCCCGCGCGGAGGTGCACCAGCAGCCCCTGATGCTTTGCGCAGCCGTCGTCCTGCTGCTGCTGGCACTGGTCCTCGCCGCCATGCTGACCGAGGCACCGCTCGTCGCACTCGCCGTGGCCCTGCCCCTGATCGCCGGAAGCTTCGCGACCCTCGTCGCCTCCCTCCGACGACACTTCTGAGACACAGCACCTCACGAGAGGCGATCGCGGCCGATCCCCTTGGGGAGCCCGATCCGGGCGGCGAAGATCGCCATCCAGCCAGCTCCGGCAACGGCCACTGCCCCGATGGCCAGCACCGCGGCCTGGACGCTCGCCGTCGCCACCAGCAGGGAGATCAGCAGCGGGCCACCGAGTACGCCGACATTGCTGAACAGGGCCCAGACGCCCAGGAAGCGCCCTCGACCCTGAGCCGGGCTGAGGTCCGCACCGATGGTCATGTTCACCCCGGCGCCCAGGCCATTGCCGACGGCCATCACGACGACGGCGAGCACCATCCCCGGGATCCCCAGCCAGCGGGTGAGTGGCACCATCAGCAGGAATCCGGAGCCGTAGACCAGCAGGCAGGTGACCAGGATCACCGCCCGCCCCAGGCGGTCCTTGAGGTAGCCGCCGGGGAACATCAAGACGATCTCGATGGCCGCCCCCACGGCGATCAGCAGGGAGATGGATGACTCGTCCAGCCCGACGCTCACTCCCCACAGCTGCACGATGACGGGTTGGGCAACGCGCGCGACGGCCAAGGTCGTGATGGCGACGCCCGCCAAGATGACGGCACTCCAGCGCACCCCCACCATCAGCGTGGCCTCGACAGGCTCGGCCGGCGAGTCCCCGCTCCCGGCCAGCGAGCTCTCCATCCCGTTCCCCGAGCTTGTCGAGGGGCCCTCGGCCACCGCCCCCGTCGGGCTGTACAGGATGGCCACCGCGAGCACGGCGCACGCCACGCTCAGCACGTAGACGCTCCACAGCGGCAACCACAGCAGCAGGACTCCACCGACCAGCGGGCCGATCAGGTTCCCGACGCGCATCGTGCCGCCCAGAGCGGTCATGGCCCGGCCCACCTCATGGGCTTCGACGTGGTCGGCGGTATAGGCCTGCCGGGCCAGGCTCCAGACATTCATCGCGGGGGCGCGGCCGAAGGATGCCGCCATGAACAGGGCCAGTGCGCCGCGCCCACCCCAGGCCAGGGCCGCGACGGTGACCAGGGTGAAGGACCCGATCACGGTCGTCGCCAGCAACATCGCGTGCTTGTCGCCCACGCGGTCGATCAGCCGGCCGGCGTGCACCGTCGTCGCCAGACCAATGCCGCCCAGGATGGCGACGATGGCCGCGGCCAGCGAGGCCGAGGCCCCCAGCTGCATCGCGGCCAAGACCTGCACGGGGACCGTCGCCCCACCCGCGACGCCGATCAGCAGCGACGGTGCGAGGATCGGCCAGAAGAGCCGTCGGTAGAGGGTGGGTGCGCGCACTCCGCCAACTCTGCCATGAGCCGCGATGGAGGGATCAGACCTGCAACTCGTGGGCCAGGGCATCCAGCTCGGCGCCGCCGGCCATCTCCCCGGTCAGCTGGTTCAGCGTGATCGACTCCTTGGTGCCGTCCAGGCTCACCCTGCCCAGTTTCAGCACGACGAAGTGGTCCCCCACCAGCCAGGCATGGTTCGGGTTGTGGGTGATGAAGACCACCGCGACACCGGCCTCCCGAGCGCGTGCGATGTACTTCAGCACGACGCCGGACTGCTTCACGCCCAGTGCCGCAGTGGGCTCGTCCAGCACCAGCACCTTGGCGCCGAAGTGCACGGCCCGGGCGATGGCGACGCACTGCCGCTGCCCGCCCGACAGGGAGCCGACGGGAGTCTCCAGGTCCGGGATGTCGATCCCCATCCGCCGCATCGCGTCGGAGGTGATCTCCTTCATCCGGGCGATGTCCAGCCGCCCGAAGGGCCTGCGGGTCAGTTCGTTGCCCAGGAAGAAGTTGCGCCACACCGCCATCAGCGGGGCCAGCGCCAGGTCCTGGTAGACGGTTGCGATCCCGGCCGCCTGCGCATCGCGCGGCGAAGTGAAGCGCGTCGAGCTGCCGTTGACCAGCAGTTCACCCTGGCTGTGTTCGTGCAACCCGGCGATGATCTTGATCAGCGTGGACTTGCCGGCGCCATTGTCACCCAGCACACAGGTGACCTCGCCTGCGCGGGCGACGAGGTTCACCCCGCGCAGCGCCTCGACATTGCCATAGCTCTTCCCCGCGTCACGCAGTTCCAGGATGGGGGCCTCGACAGGCTCGGCCGCCGTGCTTGCGTCGGATGCCGGCGAAACGGCGTCTTCCTGAGACGAGCGCAGCTCCGAGCCTGCGAGGAGCGAGGCGCGCGAGTCCTGCGGGGGGTCCAAGGGGGGTCGTCCCCCCTTGCTTGGTACCGAGCTCATCGCTGTTCCGCCTTTCGCTTCAGCCAGACGTTCAGCAGCGTGGAGGCCAGCAGCATCACGCCGAGGAAGGTCTTGAACCAGTCGGGATTCCAGCCGGCGTAGTTGATGCCCAACTGGGTCATGCCGTAGATCAGGGCACCGACGGAGGCACCGACCACGGACCCGAATCCGCCGTTCATCAGGCAGCCACCGATCACCGCGGCGATGATGTAGATGAACTCCTTGCCGATGCCCTCACCGGACTGGACGACGCCGTAGCCGAAGAGCAGGTGCATACCGCTGAGCCAGGCGCAGAAGGCGACGAAGAGGTAGAGCGCCACCTTGGTGCGGCGCACCGGGACGCCCGAGGCGCGCGCGGCATCCTCGTCGCCGCCGACGGCCAGCACCCAGTTGCCCTGCCGGGTGCGCAGCATGATCCAGGCGCCCAGCATGGTCAGCAGCAGCCAGAAGAGCAGGGTGATGCGCAGCGTGATGCTGTGCCCCGCCACCTGCAACGCGAACTGCGAGGCGAAGACGCGACGGGCGGACTCCGAGCCCTGCATGTCCGCGATCTGGTGGGTGGACACGTTTCCGGTGACCCACCGTGTCAGGCCGAGGTTCATGCCCTGGAGCACGAAGAAGGTGCTCAGGGTGGTGAGGAAGCTGGGCAGTTTGGTGCGCACCAGAAGGAGCCCGTTGACCAGCCCGACGGCGAGGGTCACCAGCAGGGCAAGGCCCACCGCGGCCCAGACATTGAGGTTGAACCACCAGCCCAGCAGTGCGGCGGCCAGACCGGCCGTGGTGACCAGGACGCCGGCCGACAGGTCGAACTCGCCACCGATCATCAGCATGGCGATGGGCACGGCCATCATGCCGATCGTCGAGGCCTGGTAGAGGATCGTGCCGATGTTGTCGAGGTTGCGGAAGCTGGGCGCGACGGCCAGGAAGAAGACCATGATCGCGAAGCCACCCACCAGCGAGCCGATCTCCGGACGCACCAGCAGCCTGGTCATCATGCTCCGGCGGCGAGTCCGGTCGTCGGCGTCACCAGTCCCCGTTCCCCGAGCCTGTCGAGGGGCCTCGACAGGCTCGGCCACCGTGGTGGCACTGGACGTGTCCGCACTCATCGCTTGCCCGCCGCCGCGTAGGTGGCGATGGCGTCCACATTGGACTTGTCGACGAAGGCCGGCCCGGTCAGCGTCGCCGTACCGCCACCGATGGAATTGCCGTTGGTCTTGTACAGCCACAGCGCGTCGACGGCGAGGTATCCCTGCAGGTAGGGCTGCTGGTCGACGGCGAAGGCGACGCTGCCGTCCTGGATGGCCTTGACCAGTTCGGCATTGGTGTCGAAGGTGGCGATCCGTGCGCTGGAGCCGGCCTCCTTGACGGACTTCACGGCGGTCAGCGCGACGGCGGCCTTGAGCCCGAGGACGGTGTCGATCTGCTTGTCCTGCTGGAGCTTGGCGGTGACCTTGGTCTGGACGTCGGCGATGTCCGTGCCGGTGACGTAGAGGTTCTCCGTGGTCGGCATCACCTGCTTGACGCCGGCACAGCGCGACTCATTGCCCACATTGCCCTGCTCGTGCAGGATGCACAGCACCTTCTTCGCGCCGTCGGCCTTCAGTTTCTCGCCGGTCTTCTGCCCGGCGACCTTGTCCTCCTGTCCGAAGAAGCCCTGCACGCCCAGGCCCTGCCAGACATCGACGCCGCCGTTGATGGCGGTGACGGGGATCCCGGCCTTGACTGCGGACTTCACGGCCGACGACATCTGTTCGGGCTTGCTCAGGGTCACGGCGATGCCGTCCACCTTCTTGTCGACGGCGGCGTTGACCAGGTTGGCCTGCTCGGCACCCTCCGGGCTGGCTTGGTACTCCAGGGCGATGCAGTCCTTCTTGGCGGCATCCTCGGCACCCTTGCGGACGAGGTCCCAGAAGTCGTCGCCGGGGGCGGAGTGGGTGATCATCGTCACCGTCATGGTGGTGCTGGTGCAGCCGCCCGCCGAGGCCGACTTCTCGGCGGCGGCGCGCCCGCCGGTGGCGGAGCAGCCGGTGCCGAGCAGCAGGGCGGCCACGGCGATGGCTGTGGTGACGAGGTGTGACTTCACGGGTCCTCCGACGATCAGGGGTGACAAAGGTCCAACATTGTCACCTTACCCGAGGACGCTGCTAGCTTGATGCCCATGCCCAGGACCCTCCCGGTGGTGGTGGACCGCAACAGCCCCGTCCCGCTCTACCATCAGCTCGCCGAGCAGTGGGCCAGTGCCATCTCCAGCGGCGCCCTCAAACCGGGCGATCCCTTCGAGAACGAACTCGCCCTGGTAGCGCGCCTGCACCTGTCGCGTCCCACCATCCGCAAGGCCATCAACGAGCTGGTCCGTCAGGGCATGCTCGTGCGACGTCGCGGGGTCGGGACACACGTCGCGAGCCAGGTGGTGGGCAAGCAGAACTCCCTGACGACGCTCTTCGACGAGTTGCAGGGCGCCGGCCGCAAGCCCCGCACCCAGGTGCTGCGGATGCAGGCATCCCGCCCCAACCGGACCGCAGCCGAGGCGCTGGGGCTGCGCCCCGGAACCCCGCTGGTCTACCTGGAGAGGCTGCGTTTCAGCGACGGGCAGCCGTTGGTGCTGCTGCGCAGCTGGTTGCCGCCGGTCTTCCACGACGTGTGTGCCGACGACTTCGCGGACCGCAGCCTGTACTCCGTGCTGTCCGAGCGTGGACACGAGAAGGCGGAGGCACGGCAGCGGATCGGAGCCCGGATGGCCACCGCCCGGGAGCGGCACCTGCTGGACCTGACCCGGGCCGATGCGGTGCTCACCGTCGAGTGGCTGAGCCGCGACGCGGACGGGATGGCCCTGGAGTTCGGTGAACACTCCTACCGCGGCGACTCCTACGTTCTGGACATGGACCTGCGACGGGATTGAGCCTCAGGCGAAGGTCTTGTAGACGTCATTGGTGAGCTGGGCCAGCTCCGCGGGCTTCGACAGGTCAGTGCCCTGCACCCACAGCACGCCGCCGTCGAGCGGGGCGAAGCAGCTGGTCACGCCCTCCGCCTTGCCACAGGTGGACATTCCCTCGGTGCTCTTGCCGGTGAGCTTTGCCGTGACGGTGTTGAACTTCAACGCCGGGGACAGGGTCATCATCACCATGGCGTCCTCGGAACCGGCGGTGTACATGCCATTGCTACCGGTGTACTTGCCCACCGTGGCGGGCAATTTCGCGGTGGCGTACTTCTTGGTGCCGGCGGGCAGGCTGGCCGCCACGCTGGCCTCGACGGAAGCGCCGGCAGTGGCGGTGGCGGATGCGGGGCCGCTGGATTCGGCGGTGACGGCCGATTCCGGGGTGCTGGCGACGCTGACCTCGTCGCTGGGGCTCTCGGAGGAGCCGGCCTCAGGTGAGGCGCTGTCGACGCTCACCGTGGTGACCTCGCGGGGACTGGCGGCGTCGGAGCCCTTCTCATCACTGCCACAGGCGCTCAATGGGGCCAGGGCCAGCAGGGCAACCAGGGGGAGGGCTGTGGTGCGACGCAGCGTCATGGGTTCTCCTTGAAAGCGTGCCGGGCGAGTCTTCCCGGGCCGGGCTGGTGGCCCCGATCCACCCACACTAATGGCCTCGCGGGGCGACGTGAATGCGGCACGAGGCGCGGTGCCGTAAGTTTGGGGCATGGCTCAAGCACTCGTGACCGGCGGCACCTCCGGCATCGGCAAGGCCTTCGTGGAGGCATTGGCCGCCCGGGGGGATGACGTCGTGATCGTCGCACGGGACGCCGAACGGATGCAGGAACTGGCCGAGGAACTGGGCACGAAGCACGGCGTCCACATCGAGTGGATCACGGCGGACCTCGCAAAGGCCGAGGACGTGACCCGCGTCGCGGACTGGATCGAGGACCCGGCGCACGAGCTGGACCTCGTGGTCAACAATGCCGGCTTCGGCCTGCACGCGAAGCTGCTGGACAAGAACCAGCTGGGCACCCAGCGGCGCGCCTTCGACGTGATGGCCTGGGCAGTGCTGGAGCTCTCCGGCGCCGCCGGGCGCGCGATGGTTGCTCGTGGCCACGGCCGCATCATCAATGTCAGCTCGACGAGTTCATGGATCTTCAGCGGCAACTACTCGGCGCTCAAGGCGTGGGTGCGCAGCTACACCGAGGCCCTGAACATCGAGCTGCGCAAGAGCGGCACCGATGTTCGAGCGACGGCCCTGTGCCCAGGCTGGGTGCACACCGAGTTCCACCAGCGCGCCGGTGTCAGCTCGGACAACCTGCCCGGCTTCGTCTGGGTGGACCCGGACCAGCTGGCCCGCGAGGCGCTGGCCGATTCGGCGGCGGGCAGGGCCATCTCCATCCCGTCGGCCAAGTGGAAGGCGGCCATCTTCGTGGCCAAGCTCCCGATCGCCACCCCCATCATCCGTACCTTGTCCAGCAAGCTCTCCTCGAGCAGGCAGAAGAAGTGAACATGTTCGACCGCGTCAAGTTCCCCGGCGGAGAACGCGCCCGTTACCGTTCCAAGCCGATGGCCGCCACCCGCAGCAGCGCCCAGTTGTTGCTGCTCAAGCCCGCCATCTGGCGGCTGCTCGACGTGCACGTCATCGGCCAGGAGAACCTGGATGACCTGGATGGCGCCTTCATTGCCGTCGCAAACCACTCCAGCCACTTCGACGCTCCGCTGATCATCGGTTCGCTGCCGCGCCGGCTGTCCCAGTTCCTGTCCGCAGGTGCCGCCGCGGACTACTTCTTCGATGCCTGGTGGAAGGCCGCCCCCACGGCGCTCTTCTTCAATGCCTTCCCCGTGGACCGCAAGGGGACCCGCGGACGCAAGGGGCTGGCCGGCAACCTGCTCAGCGACGGCGTGCCGCTGATGCTCTTCCCGGAAGGAACCCGTTCCCGCACCGGAGCCATGGCCCCCTTCAAGCCGGGTGCCGCGGCCCTGTGCATCAGCCGCAATGTGCCGGCGGTGCCGATCGCCCTGGTGGGTGCGTACGCGGCATGGCCGTCGACCCAGAAGACGCTGCCGTTGAACCGGCCGACGGTGCACGTGGTGATCGGTGCGCCGATGCACCCGCACCCCGGCGAGATCGCCCACCAGTTCAATGAGAGGATGCGACGTCAGGTGCTCGAGCTGCACGACTCCACTGCCCGCGCCTACGGCATGAAGACCCTGGCGGAGTACGCACACACCGCCGCCCTGGAGAAGGCGAAGACCCAGGCCCCCCAGGACTCGACCCCCCAGCCCCCGACCATCCAGGAGAAGCAGTGAGCCAGAACAAGTCCAAGGCCCCGGCCAAGTACCAGAAGTGGTGGGGTTGGGGAGCAGACGGGGACAAGCCCTATGCCGTGGCCAACAAGCCCAAGTTCCCGCCCTTCGCGATGGACAAGCTGGGCGTCGACATCCTGGCCAAGGACCTGACCGAGCCCCGGCTCGCAGACATCGACGTGCCCGCCAGCATCCTGGGCGACGAGCTGCGCGAACAGCTGCTGTCCACCGTCGGCGCGGACAATGTGCGCACCGATGACGAGATGCGCGTCGTGCACTCCTATGGCAAGGGTGTTCGTGACCTCGTGCGGGTCCGCCGCGGCATCCTCGGCCGGGTTCCCGACGTCGTCGTCTACCCCGGCAGCGGCGACGAGGTGCAGGCCGTGATGGAGGCCTGCTTGCGCGCCGATGCCGTGCTGATCCCCTATGGCGGTGGCTCGAACATCGTCGCCGCGCTGGAGGCCGAGCCCGGCGAGCAGCGGGTGGTGGTCAGCGTCGACATGGGCCGGATGAACAAGGTCCTGGAGATCGACGAGCAGGCGGAGATCGCCCTGATCCAGGCCGGCGCACTGGGCCCCGACATGGAGGAGCAGCTCAACGCGAAGGGCTGGACGCTGGGCCACTTCCCGGACAGCTTCATGTGGTCCACCGTCGGCGGCTGGATCGCGACGCGCTCCACCGGTTCGCAGTCGGACAAGTACGGCGACATCGCCGACATCACCCGCGGTCTGGAGATGGTGATGCCCGCGGCCGAGGGTTCGGAGCAGCGCACCCAGGTGCTGAGCCTGCACCCGCTGCCGTCGTACTCGTCGGGCCCCAGCGTGCGCGAGATGGTGCTGGGTTCGGAGGGCCGGCTGGGCATCATCACCCAGGCGTGGATGCAGGTGCACCGGATCGCGGAGGCCCGCGAGATCCAGGCCTACTTCTACCCGAACTACGACGCGGGCCTGAAGGCCGCCGAGCTGATCGCCCACAGTGACGCCAAGCCGATGATGTTGCGCGTCTCCGACGCTGCCGAGACCGAGTTCTCGATGGCCAATGGCAAGAAGTCCAGCACCAAGAGCCACTACATCAACAAGGCGATGCAGAAGCTGATGACCGCCAAGGGCTGGAACCTGGAGGAGATCTGCATCTCCTTCGTCGGTTTTGAGGGCAGCCCCGTGCACGTGCGCTACGCGAAGAGCGTGGTGAACAAGATCGTGCGCGCCCAGGGGGGCATGAATGTGGGCAAGGGCCCCGGCACCCTCTTCGACCAGAAGAAGTACGACATCCCCTACATCCGCGACTTCCTGCTGAACATGGGCATCCCGGCCGATGTGAGCGAGACGGCGACGCCGTGGAGCCGCACCAAGGAGATGCACGACGAGACCGTGAAGGCCGCCGAGCAGGCCTTCGCCGAGACCGGGCACAAGGGCTTCATCATGTGCCACGTCTCGCACAGCTACCACGCGGGCGCCTGCCAGTACTTCACCTTCGCCGTCGCCGACGGTTCCGAGGACAACATGGCCACCTATGACCACGTGAAGCGTGCGGTGCAGCAGTCCTTCATGGAGCACGGCGGCACGGTCAGCCACCACCACGGTGTGGGCGAGGAGCACTCGCCGTGGATGGAGCAGGACATCTCCCCCGCTGGCGTGCACATCCAGCGCAAGCTCTTCGAGGGCGTCGACCCGGGCGAGAACCTGAACCCGGGCAAGATCGTCCACGACGGGAAGCCGGGCATCAGCTCGAACTCCGCCGAAGCCTGAGGCCTGGACCTGGGCGAAGGGCCGCCGCGGTTGGTTTCCCAACTGCGGCGGCCCTTCGTCATGTGCGGGGCCCTGTCCCCAAAACTGAGAACCCGCAGGAGCCCTCGATGAATTTGGAACGTGCCAACCCCTGTTTGGGCTCTCAGTTTTGGAGCCGGGACCCCTGCAATCAGGCCTCGGCCTCGGCGACGGCCCGGGTGGCCGCCAGCTGGCGCTCGTAGGCGTCCAGCACGTCGTGGCAGACCTGGTCCTCGTTGTAGGAGATCAGGTCGTAGCCGGCCAGACCGGGCAGGGCCACCTCGACGCGGGTGGAGGTGTCGTCGGCCTCGATCATCCGCGCACCGTAGGTGGGGGCGGGGACCCGACGGATCTGCACGGGGTAGCTGAACCACGGCTCGGCCTCGTCCTCACCCACCTCCAGCCGCACCCGTCGCGTGACACGCAGCTCGGGGATGCCGTCCTCCTGCACCAGGCGGACCTGCGCACCGCGGGCCTCCAGCTCCGTCGCGACGGCGTGCAGCGCCGGCAGCACGACGACGTTCAGGTGGCGTTCGGCCTGCCGGACGCTCACCGCACCGAAGGTGACCCCCAGGCGCTTGCGCCAGGAACCCGGCGCCGCGGGGGACTCGCGGCCCACCAGCGAGGAGGTGATGGAGGCACGCGCCGCGTCGCGACGGGCCCGCTCCCCCTCCAGCGCCCGGTTCAGCCCCACCATCACCATCACCATGACGAAGGCGAAGGGCAGACCCATGATGATCGTCGCATTCTGCAGCGCCGCGATCCCGTCGACGGCCAGCATCGCGATGGTCAGCACGCCGGTGGCCAGCGCCCAGAAGATGCGCAGCGCCGGGTGGGCGTCGCTCTCGCTGTCGGGCAGGTGGCTCGACAGGTTGGCCATCACCAGGGCGCCGGAGTCCGCGCTGGTGACGTAGAAGAGCAGCCCGACGAAGGTGGCCAGCCCCACCATGAACAGCGGCAGCGGGTACTGCTGCAGCAGGTAGAAGAAGCCCAGTTCGGGGCTCTCCAGCGCCATCGTCGCGAACTCCTTGTCCCCCTTGTCGCGGATCTGGCTGACCGCGGCATTGCCGAAGATGGTCACCCACATCACGATGTAGCAGAAGGGGATGGTGAGCGTGCCCAACACGAACTGGCCGATGGTGCGCCCCCGGGAGATGCGGGCCAGGAACATGCCCACGAAGGAGGCCCAGGCAATCCACCAGGCCCAGAAGAAGAGCGTCCAGGCGCCCATCCAGTCGGCCGGGTGGTCATAGGCCATCGTGTCCAGCGTCATGCCCGGGAACATCGAGATGAAGTCGCCGATGTTCATCGTCATGGCGCGCAGCAGGAAGGTGGTGTCCCCGGTCACCAGCACCCAGGCGGCCAGCAGGATGGCGAGCGCCACGTTCAGCTGGCTCAGGATGCGGATGCCCTTGTCCACGCCGCTGACGGCGGAGATGGTGGCCACACCGACGGCCAGGGCAACCAGGGCGGCCTGTGCCGTCAGGCCCTGTTCGATCCCGAACATGATGTCCAGGCCGACGTTGAGCATGACGACGCCGATGCCCAGGCTGGTGGCGACACCGAAGATGGTGCCGACCACCGTCGCGATGTCCACCGCGTCACCGGCCGGCCCGTTGATCCGACGACCCAGCAGCGGGTGCAGCGCGGAACGCACGGCCAGCGGCAGGCCCTTGCGGTGGGCGAAGTAGCCCAGGGCCATGCCCATCAGCACGTACATGCCCCAGCCGGTGATGCCGTAGTGGAACATCGTCCACACGGTCGCCTTGCGGGCAGACTCCAACGACTCGGCCTGCACCTGCGGCGGCAGCATGTACTGGCTGACCGGTTCGGCCACGGCGAAGAACATCACGTCGGTGCCGATGCCGGCGGCGAAGAGCATCGACGCCCAGGCGAAGGTGCTGAACTCGGGCCGGTCGGTGTCCTGCCCCAGCCGCACCCGGGAGTGCCGCACCCCCATCACGATGACGAAGGCCAGGACCGCCGTCGCGAGGGCGATGTAGAACCAGCCGAACCAGTCGGAGATCAGGGTCACCACGCGGCCCAACACCCGCAGCGCATGATCCGGAGCGCCCAGACCCCAGCCGGCGATGACGAGGGTCAGCAGGGCGGAGACGCCGAGCACCGGCCACTTGGGGCGCGGCTTCTCGACGACTCCACCGTCCGGACCGGCCTGCTCGCGTCCGACGGTCGCGGTGCTCATGCCCTTGCTTCCGTCTGACCTGCCCGCTCGATCGATGCGACGGCGGTCGGGATGTCCTGCACCGCATTCCATGCACTGTTGCGGGGATCACCCTCGGGGAAGACGGGCATGCCCTGACCGGCGCGGTAGACCGGCACGTCGGCCGGGGCCAGCGGGGTGTTGCCCAGGATCAGGTCGGCCGCCTTCTCCGCCACCATCATCACCGGCGCATAGATGTTGCCATTGGTGATGCTCGGGAAGACCGAGGCGTCGACCACGCGCAGGCCCTCGACGCCGTGCACCTTCAGGCTGTTCGGATCGGTGACGGACATCTCGCCGGTGCCCATCGCCGCGGTGCACGACGGGTGCAGCGCGGTCTCGGCATCCTTGGCCACCCAGTCGATGATCTCCTGGTCGGTCTGCACGTCGGCGCCGGGCGAGAGCTCGCCACCGTCGAAGGGGGCGAAGGCGGGCTGCGCCAGGATGTGGCGCGCGGCGCGGATCACCTGCACCCATTCCTGGCGGTCACGCTCGGTGGACAGGTAGTTGAAGCGGATCGACGGGTGGTTGAAGGGGTCGGCGTCCTTGATGGTCACGTCGCCCACCACGTCGGAGTTCATCGGCCCGACGTGCACCTGGTAGCCGTGGTCGCCGCCGGCGGCGGTGCCGTCGTAGCGGACCGCGATCGGCAGGAAGTGGAACATCAGGTTGGGGTAGGCCACCTTGTCGTCGGTGCGGATGAAGCCGCCGCCCTCGAAGTGGTTGGAGGCGCCCACACCGGTCTTCGCGAAGAGCCACTGGGCGCCGATCACGGGCGCCTTCCAGTAGGCCAGCCACGGCGCGATGGACACGGGCTGGGTGGAGGCGTGCTGGATGTAGACCTCCAGGTGGTCCTGCAGGTTCTGCCCGACGCCGGGCAGCTCGACGCGGGTCTGGACGCCCGCCTTGGCCAGCGCGGCAGGGTCACCGATGCCGGACAGCTGCATCACCTGCGGGCTGTTGAAGGCGCCGCCGCACAGGATGACCTCGCCGGCCTCGACGCTCTCGGGGCGCTTGCCGGGCATCTTCACGTAGTCGACGCCGGTCACCTTGTTGCCGTCCATCCGCAGGCCGGTGACGTGCGCCAGGGTCTCGACGAAGAGGTTCTTGCGGTTGCGAACCGGGGTCAGGTAGGCCCGCGACGCGCTCCAGCGACGGGTGTCCTTCACATTGCGGTCGAAGGGCGCGAAGCCCTCCTGGCGGTAGCCGTTGACGTCGTCGGTGGCGGGGAAGCCGGCCTGATTGGTGGCCTCGAAGAAGGCCTGGAAGAGCGGGCTGGTGGCCGGGCCGCGCTCCAGGTGCAGCGGGCCGGAGCCGCCGCGCCAGTCGTCGGCGCCGACGGTGCAGGTCTCCATCCGCTTGAAGTAGGGCAGGCAGTGCGCGTAGTCCCAGTGCTCCATGCCGGGCTGGGTGGCCCACTTGTCGTAGTCGCCGGCATTGCCGCGCTGGAAGATCATGCCGTTGATGGAGCTGGAACCGCCCAGCACCTTGCCGCGGGCGTGCTTGACGCGGCGGCCGCCCATGTGGGGCTCGGGCTCGGACTCGTAGGCCCAGTCGTAGAGGGGGTTGCCGCTGGGGAACATCAGGGCGGCAGGCATGTGGATCAGCGGGTCGACGCGCCAGTCTGCGCGGCCGGCCTCCAGCACCAGGACGGTGGTCTTCTTGTCTGCCGACAGGCGGTTGGCCATGACGGAGCCGGCGGATCCACCGCCGACGATGACGTAGTCGTAACGCTTCATGGGTTTCCTCATCTCGTTCGTACTGGTCAGGTCGTGAAGGTCAGGTCGTGGCCCCTCGACAGGCTCGGGGACCATGGAAGGGGGTCTCGTGGACCGTGGAAGGCGGTCTCGGGGACCGTGGAAGGGGGTTCAGGCGCGGCTGTCGGCGAACCAGCCGGCGCGGGCGGGCGCGGTGTTGTGCCAGATGTGCTTGGTCTCCTGGTACTCGTGCAGGCCGGCCAGGCCCAGTTCGCGGCCGATGCCGGACTGCTTCATGCCGCCCCACTCGGCGCCCGCGACATAGGGGTGGTAGTCGTTGATCCAGATGGTGCCGTGGCGCAGCCGCTTGGCCACCCGCTCGGCGCGGCCCGCATTCTCGGTCCACACGGCGCCGGCCAGGCCGTAGATGGTGTCATTGGCGATGGCGACGGCGGCGTCCTCGGCCTGTTCGCGGGTGGCGCCGGAGAAGGTCTCGACGGTGAGCACGGGCCCGAAGGACTCGTCCTGCACGCAGCGCATGTCACTGGTGCAGCCGTCGAGGATGGTCGGCAGGTAGTAGAAGCCCTTGTCCAGCTCGGGATCCTCGGGGCGCTTGCCACCCACCAGGAGCTTGGCGCCCTCGGCGACGGCGGCCTCGACGTAGGCCTCCACCTTCTCGCGGTGCGGCCCGCTGATCAGGGGGCCGGTCTCCGCATCCTCGTCGAAGGGGCCACCCAGCCGGATCTCGCCGGCGCGGCGCACCAGCTCGTCGACCACCTGGTCATGGATGGACTCCTCCACCACCAGCCGGGCGCCGGCGGAGCAGACCTGGCCGGAGTCCAGGAAGATCGCGGTCAGCGCATTGTCGATGGCGGCGTCCAGGTCCGCGTCGGCGAAGACCACGTTCGGATTCTTGCCACCCAGCTCCAGGGCGACGCGCTTCACGGTGGGGGCGGCGGCGGCCATGATGCCCCGGCCGGTCTGCAGGCCACCGGTGAAGCTGACCAGGTCGACGTCGGGGTGGCTGGTCATGGTGGCACCGACGGTGGCGCCGGGCCCGAGCACCAGGTTGGCCACGCCCTTGGGCAGGCCCAGGCGCTCCAGCGCACCCATCAGCCAGATGGCGGTGGACGGGGTGAGCTCGCTGGGCTTGAGGACGAAGGTGTTCCCGGCCGCAAGGGCGGGGGCGACCTTCCAGGAGGTCTGCAGCAGCGGGTAGTTCCAGGGGGTGATCATGCTGCACACGCCCACCGGCTCGGCGACGACGCGCGAGGAGACGCCGGGCATTCCGGGGTCCACGACGCGGCCCTGTTCTGCGGCGGCGAGGGTGGCGAAGTGCCGGAAGACGCTGATGATGTCGTCCATGTCGAGGCGGGCCTCGAGCATGCGCTTGCCGGTGTCGAGGGCCTCCAGGCGGGCCACCTCCTCCTTCTCCTGCTCAAGCAGGTCGGCGAGGCGGTGCAGCAGGAGACCACGCTCGGGGCCGGGGGTGGCGGGCCAGGTTCCCTCGTCGAAGGCCTTGCGAGCCGCGGCAATGGCGAGTTCGGCGTCGGCCTCGGCGCCCTCGGGGACGCTCGCGACGACGGTCTGGTCGGCGGGGCAGGCGATCTCCCGCACCTCGCCCGAAAGCGCGTCGACCCACTGTCCGTCGATGTACATCTGCGGCATGGCTGCTCCTCAAGCTGATGACGTGTTCCGTAACGACCGTTTCACTGAAACGGTCGTTACGTCAAGGTCTAGGATGACGACATGGCCACCAGGACACCCGTGCACGACCGCCTGCTCGACGCAGCGGACGAGCTCTTCTTCCAGGTGGGAGCCGTCGCAACCCCCGTCGATGCGATCCTCGGAAAGGCCGGCGCCTCGCCGGCCAGCCTCTACGCCCACTTCGGCAACAAGGACGGGCTGCTCGCCGCCGCCCTGGAACGACGGCTCACCGAATGGACCGAGGTCTGGGACGCCGCGATCGAACGTTCCGCCACCCCTCAGGAGCGGCTGCTGGCCATCTTCGCCGCGCTGCGCACCTACCAGGCCGAGCGAATGACCGAACGCTGGTGCTCCTTCAGCGGCACAGCGGCAACCCTGCCCACCCCGACGAAGGCCATCGCCGACATCCTGCGCCGGGAGACCACCCTGCTCCAGGAACGTTGTCTGTGCTTCGCCACCGAGGTCACCGCAGAACACGCCGAGGAGCTGGCCCGCGGCATCGTGATCAGCTACACCGGGGCGCTGGCCATGATGCTGCGCGTGCCGTGGCAGCAGGCGATCGACGACGGCGAGGCCACCGCCCGGCTGCTCGTCGGGGCCCTCACCCAAAACTGAGAGCCCACAGGAGCCCTCGCGGGAATTGGAACGTGCCAAGCCTTGTTTTGGCTCTCAGTTTTGGAGCCGGGCGGCCGCCATCAGGAGCCGGGCCACCCCGGACCCATCCGGTAGCCTCGAAGGGTGACCATCACCGTGCGCCAGATCACCGCCGCCGAGCACCTCGCCTTCGTCGAGGCCAAGGCCGCGGACCAGGACTTCCCCACCACCGTGAGCTTCCTGCAGCTGCCCGCCTGGGCGAAGGTGAAGCCGGAGTGGGGCCACGAGTCGCTGGGTTTCTTCGACGGCAGTGAGCTGGTGGGCGCCGGCCTGGTGCTCTACCGCGAGATGCCCAAGGTCAAGCGATCCCTCGCCTACCTGCCCGAGGGCCCGGTGATCGACTGGCTGCGTCCCGACCTCGACGGGTTCCTGACCGCACTGGCCCAGCACGCCAAGGCCAAGGGCGCCTTCGGCGTGCGGATCGGCCCGACGGTCGTCGAGCGCACCTGGGGCCCGGACACCATCAAGACCGCCATCGCCGACGAACACCTCACCACCCTCAGCCAGGCAGCCCCGGATGCCACCCACCGCGACGTGGTGAGGGTCTCGGACACCCTGCACCGGCTCGGCTGGAAGGCCCCCAAGGACGGCGAGGGCTTCGCCGCCGGACAGCCCAAGTTCAACTTCCAGCTGCCGCTGGCCCACGAGGACGGCACACCGAAGAGCGCCGACGAGGTGCTCAAGGGCATGAACCAGCTGTGGCGCCGCAACATCAAGAAGGCCGACAAGGCGGGCGTCGAGATTGTGCGCGGAACCCGTGACGACCTGGCCGCCTTCCACGAGGTCTACCTGGTCACCGCCGAACGTGACGGCTTCCACCCCCGCCCGCTGGGCTACTTCCAAACCATGTGGGACGCCCTCAACGGAGAGAGGGAAGACCGGATGCGCGTCTACCTGGCCCGCCACGAGGACGACGTGGTGGCCGCCACCACCTGGATCCAGGTGGGCAGGCACGCCTGGTACTCCTACGGCGCCAGCTCCAACGAGAAGCGCGAGGTGCGCGGCAGCAACCGCATCCAGTGGCAGATGATCCAGGACTCCCTGGCTGTGGGCACGAGCGTCTACGACCTGCGAGGCATCACCGAGGGCATCGCCGCCGACGACCCGGAGATCGGCCTGATCCAGTTCAAGGTGGGCACCGGCGGCCAGGCCGTCGCCTACCCCGGCGAGTGGGACCTGCCGATCAACAAGCCGCTCTACCTGGCCTTCGACGCATACATGAACCGACAGAAGATCAAGGGGGCCGTGGCCAGCAAGGCATCCTCCGTGAAGGCGCTGGTCAAGGGCCTCGACAAGCTCGGCCGTCGGAGCGGGCGATGAGCGTCGCGCTGACCATCGAGACCGAGGCCTGGCGCAAGCACCTGCGCAGCATCGCCGACGCCACCCCCGGCCTGGTACCCGTCGCCAAGGGGAATGGCTACGGCTACGGCCTGGAACGCCTGGCGCAGGAGGCGATCCTGCTCGGTGCCGACGTGATCGCCGTCGGCACCCAGCCGGAGGTCGCGAAGGTCCGCGCCGGTGGCTGGTCCGGCAGCATCGTCGTACTCACCCCGTGGAGCCCTCACGACGGCGACGAGGTGCTGCGCGAGGAGCAGGTGATCAGCACCATCTCCCGGCTGGACGACCTGGATGCCGCGCGTGCCGTGAACCCGCAGGCCCGGATCGTGCTGGAGGTGATGACCTCCATGCGTCGCCACGGGCTGGCCATCGAGGACCTTCCGCGCGTCGCCGACCGTCTCGGCGAGATGCACGTCGAGGGGTGGACCGTCCACCTGCCGATGGTGGCCGATGACCGGCTCGGAGAGGCGCGGGCCCTGGCGGCCGCCGCCCTGGCCGCGCACCGCGCGCCGCTGTGGCTGTCCCACCTGCTGGCCGCCGAGTACGACACCCTGCGCGAGGAGGTCAGCGTCCCCACCCGCCTGCGGGTCGGCACCAAGCTGTGGCTCGGCGCCCCGAAGACCCGTCGCACCACCGCCCGCGTGCTGGACATGCACAAGGTGCGGCGTGGCGAACGGATCGGCTACTGGCAGCGCCGGATGCCCACCGACGGCTGGGTGGTGGTGGTCAGCGGCGGCACCGCCAACGGCATCGCCCTGGAGGCCCCGACCTCGGCCGCGAAGCTTCGCCAGCGCGCCATCACCCTGGTCTCAAGCTCCATGGAGGCCCTGGGCTTTGCGCTCAGCCCCTACACCGTGTCCGGCAAGAAGCGCTTCTTCGTCGAGCCCCCGCACATGCAGTCCTCGCTGGTCTTCCTGCCCGGCGCCGGCTCGGTGGCAGTGGGCGACGAGGTTCCCGTCGAGCTGCGCCTGACGACGGCGACGGTGGACGAGATCCGCGGCTGAGTCACTCGTCCCGCACGGTGGGGACCCTCACGGGTTCCGGGTTGCGGTCCCGCAGGATCGCCAGGGCACTGAAGACCAGGCCCACTGCAAGCCACAACATCAGGGCCAGGAAGCTGGTGACGGTGCCGGGCGCTCCGGTCATCACGCCCCGCACGGTCTCGACGGCCGGTGTCAGCGGCGAGAGCAGCCGCAGGACCTCCATGGCCGGGGGGTAGGCCCGGGTGAGGATCGTCGCGCCGGCAACCAGGGCGCAGACCGCGGCCACCAGCCGGCCGAAGACCCGTAGGAAGGCCACCAGGCTGTGGTTGATGGCCGCGAAGGTCAGGCTGGCGATGACGAGTACTGCGGTGACTGCCGCCCAACGCCCCGCCGACATGTGAAGGGCAGCCTGTCCGACGGCGCTGACCGCCAGCGCCTGTGCGACGGCGGCCGTGGCGGCGGGCGCCATCTCCTGCACCAGCAGGGCACCGGGGCGGGCCGTCGAGGTGCGCACCTTGGTGCTGACCGGGTTGAGGGCGCTGTGCAGGGCCATCGCACCCGCCCACAGGGACAGCAGCATCAGCATGCTCACCCACCCGACATTGCGGAATTGCTGGCTCTGGGCCGTGTCGATCGGCTTGCCGACGACGTCGGTCAGGCGCTGGCGCTCCCCCATGTCATAGGTGGGCATGTCCGCCTTGGCAGTGGACACCTTGCGGGCCACGGTCTGGGTGCGGCGGGTCTGCTCCCTGGCGTCCTGGGCGACGGCGGTGGTGCTGCCGTTGACCAGACCGCTGGCCTGCTGCAGGCCACTGATCTGGCGCTGGAGCTCCGCACTGCGGCTGGCGGCGGTCTGCGCATCGGTGGCGGCCTGACCCGCCGCCGTCGACAGCTCGGCGATGGTCCGGTCCAGCGTCGCGGCGCGGGTGGCCAGACGGGTGGCATTGTCGCTGATGGCGCCGGTGTCCTCGCCCAGCGAGCTGGCCTGTCCCTGGAGGCCGGTCATCGTGGTGCCGAGACCGGTCATGCCGTCGTTGAGGATGCTCAGGCTGGTCTGCAGCTGCTTGACGACGTCGGCCTGGGCGAGAGCCGCGGTGGTCATGGCATCGGCGCCACCGGTGAGGTCCTTCGCGGCATCGGAGCCGGTACCCACCTCGGTGAGCGCCTCGCGGCTCCTCCCGGCGGTCTCTCCCAGTGAGCTGAGCTGCGCGGAGACGGTGCTGCTCGACTCATTGAGCTGCTCCAGCGCGGCGGTCACTTCGCGCGAGGCGAGCTCTGGCACGGCCGGGGTCTGGGAGGACGTCGGCGCCGGGACCGAGGGTCCGGAGCTGGAGGGCTCGGGGGACGACTGTGACGGACTTTCCTGCGGGGCACTGGGGTTCTGGGACGACGGCGGTGCCGTGACGGTGACGGTGGACGTGGGCCCCGGAGTGGTCTGCTGGCTGGGTGCGGGCTTCGTGACCGTCACCGTCGCGGTCGGAGCCGGGGTGGCTTCGTGGTCCGCCGACAGGTCCAGGGCAGCCAGACGGTCCGCCAGGCTGGTGAGGGTGGCCGCGAGCTGCTGGGTGCCGATCTGCAGGCCGTCGACCTGCTTGGCCGTCGCAGAGGTCTGTTCCACCACGACGTCGATCCGCGCGTTCACGGTGCTGGCTCGCAGCGCGGCCACCACCTTCGCCACGGCCTCGTTGTAGCCGGCCTCGTAGCCCGCCTTGCAGGCACGGACCGCGGCCTTGTCCGCGAAGGCCTGGCACGCGGCGGGCACGGAGCCGGCACCGACGCCGTTGTTCATCCGGACCTCGCCGGTGGGCAGCGCCTTCTCCAGGGAGTCGTAGGCGCCCTGGAGCTGCTGGGCCGCCGTACTGGTTGCTGCGGCCCGCACCTTGAGGGATTCCAGTTCCTTCACATCCGAGCCGAGCTGCCCGGCGGCCACCTTCAGTTCCTTGACCATCGCATCGCGTTGGGCGACGGGATCGACAGGCGCGGCTGGCTGCACCGCAGCCTGCTGCGCCGGGACGGCGGGGGCTGCGATGATCGCCTGCGCTCCGAGTGCTCCGGCACCCTGGACCAAGGCGGGCTGCGTGGTGGCGTTCTCGTTGGCCTGGGGCGCAGGCTCTTGTGTGCCTCGTGTGGCCGCCGCCTGGGGCTGGGCCGTGGCCGGCTCCGGCGCGACGTTGCTCTGCTGGGCCGGCTGCTGCGGGCTGGCCGGTTGCGCCGTCTCACTGGTGGGCGCGGGAGCCGCTGTCGCGGTGGCTTCGGGTGCGGGAGCCGCTGTCGCGGGGGCTTCGGGTGCGGGGGCTTCGGGTGCGGGAGCCGCTGTCGCGGTGGCTTCGGGTGCGGGGGCTTCGGGGCTCACGGCAGTGGTCTGCGACGCAGGGCCCGATGGGGCCGGCTGTGCGGACTGAGCGGACTGGGCTGGCGCGGCCGCCTCCCGGCTCGAGATGGCCCGGGGGAGTCCACCCTGGCCCGTGGCCTGCTGCCCTGTGCCCTGTTGCCCCGTCGCCGCCCCGGCCAGACGCTTCGAGGCGGGAACCGACTGCTCGGTGATGGTGCGGCCCGTGGTCTTCTGGACGGCGGTGGTCACCACCTGCACATTCTTCACGTAGCTGTCCAGGGACTTCTGGATCTCCACCAACTGCTGCTGCAGCTCCGCCTGCTGGCTCGCGGCGGCGCCCATCTGACCGGTGTACTTCTTTGCTGCCTCCCGGTTGGCGGCAGCCGCCCTGGCCATCGCAGCCGAGGAGTCAGCCGTCTGCTTGCCCTGCTTCCCGGCGGCCTTGGCCTGGGCTGCCGCGGTCTCCGATGAGGTCTTCGCCTTGTCCGCGGCTGCCTGGACGCCCTTGGCCTTGGCCGCGGTGTCCTTGATGGCGGCCTCGGCCCGGGCGGCGACCTCGGCATCCGCAGGAGATGTGGTGGCCCGGGAACCGGCAGCGTCCAGGCTCGCCGCGCTGCTCGCGGCCTTGCTCGAACCCGCGGCCGCCTCGTCGGCGCTGCGGGAACTCGCCACGGCCTGACGGTCGAGCTCCGCGGAGGCGCGCTGCGCGTCGCCGGCCTGGCGCTGCAGCTCGCCCGAGGCCAGATAGGCCTCCTGGGCAGCCGTCGAGGCATCCCCCAGGGTGGCTCCGACTCGTGTGGAGGCGACGAAGATGTTGTCCAGGTACTTGCGGCTGACCGAGCTGGACAGAGAACGCGTGGCGGCATCGGAGAGTTGCCCGAAGACCACGTGGTCATTCACGCCGGAGACCGGGGACTGCTCGACGACGAGGGTCGCACGGTCCTGCGAACCGGCATCGCTGGTGCCGGTCAGGACGCGGGAGAAGCCACTGGGGATCACCACTGACGCCGAGTAACGGCCCGAGGCGAGCCCTTCCTGGGCGTCGGCGACGGAGACGCCATAACGCCAGGTGAAGCTGGGGCCGTCCTGGGCCTTGAGCGCAAGGGCGTACTCCTGACCCAACTGCATGCGGTCACCGCCGACGCTGGCACCCTCGTCGAGGTTCACGATCGCCGCCTCGGAGCGACTCAGCCGGCCCTCGGCGCCGGAACTGACCCACAGTGCACCCGAGGCCATCAGCACGGGCAGCAGGACCATGCCCACCAGGCTCATCAGCTGGCGGCGCAGGATGCTCCGGCCCTTGCCCACGCCGTCGCCGGAGGGGTTGGTGGAAGGACTCATCCACGCACCTCCATTCCGTCATGACTCCCCCACGGGCACGTCATATGGCGCATTCCCTTGCCCGGCTGAAAAATGTGCCATCCGAAAGGTGATTGGTCCAGCTGCCCACCGTCGAGATCCGGACAGCAACGGCAGTCCAGGTGCGCACTGACCCACGGCGAGGCCCAGGGCCTGACCGCCTGGGACGCTGCCTGCCGGCGTGCGCACTTCACATGGGTTCCCGTCATCCACTCAGACCCATGGCCTGCCACCAAGAGCAGACCGCGGACCACAACTTCTCAAGGCTACCGGCCCCGCCGACGTTCCATCCGCCCCAGTGAGGGCCGAATGAGAGTCCCAGATACCCAGATCTACTCCCACCACGATGCCCCACGCGCGCGTGCCCGTACGGACGCCTTCAGGCAATGCACAGTCGACACGAACACCGCGCGGGCCCACCGGATCCAAATTCCCAAGCCAGAAGGATTTCCATGCTGATCAGATGACCAACCCCTTCAGCTGACGATCAGCTTCGGGGAGGCTCGAAGCCTCTGACGGGCCACCACCAGACATCCCGAGCCGCGGCCATCACCCCCGATAGACTGTTGGCCTTGCAGCATGCAGGAAGACGCGAGGATGAAGGGACCGTCCATGGACCAGCTTGACCAGAACACCCCCCAGGGCAAGCGCCGGGCGCTGGCGATCAACCAGTACGCCTTCCCCCGCGAGTACGGTGGCATCACCCGCACCTTCGACATGTTCGACCGCCTCAAGGGCTGGGACTTCCGCATCATCTCCAGCAAGCGGCACCACACCACCGGTGAGGTGATGAGCTCCGTGGACCGGCGCTTCAACCTGGTCCCGGTCCCGGCCTATGCAGGCAATGGTGGCAAGCGCATCCTCGGCTGGGGTGTCTTCGCCGCCGAGGCCTTCGCCACCGGCCTTGGCAAGACCTGCGATCTGGTCTTCGCCTCCTCCCCCCAGCTGTTGGCTCCCGTCGCGGGTCTGGCACTGGCCAAGGTGCGCCGCAAGCCCTTCGTCATGGAGGTGCGCGACCTGTGGCCCGAGAGCCTGGTCAGCGGAGGTTCCCTCAAGGAGGGCAGCCCCCTGCACAAGGCCTTGGTGGCCGTCGAACGCACCCTGTACAAGAACGCCGAACAGATCATCGTCGTCACCGACGGCTGGGAGGACCACTTCGCAAGGCTGGGGATCGACGTCGCCAAGCTGAACGTCGTGGGCAATGGCGCCGACCTGGCCGAGTTCGACATTCCCCAGACCAAGGAGGAGCTGCGCCAGGAACTGGGGTTCACGCGTTTCACGGCCATCTTCAGCGGGAACCACTCCAGCTATGTCGGACTGGACCTCATCCTGGAGGCAGCGGAGAAGCTGCCCGACGTCGACTTCTTCCTGATCGGCTCCGGATCCAACAAGCAGTGGGCCGTCGACGAGGTGACCCACCGCAAGCTCACCAATGTCCGTTTCCATGACCAGGTGGACAAGGCGGGGCTGGTGCGGCTGCTCAAGGCCGGCGACGTCGGCCTGCACACCGTGAGCCCGCAGAGCGTCTTCAACAAGGGCATGAGCCCGAACAAGCTGTACGACTACATGGCCTCCGGCCTGGCCGTGGTGTCCAATGCCAAGCAGCCGCTGCGCAAGGTGATCACCGATGACGAGGTGGGTGCCGTGGTGGAGCCCCTGGACCTGGCCGAGGGCATCGCCCGGGTGCGTGACGCGGACCCGGCCACCATGGAGCGTTGGCATGCCCGTGCGCGCCAACTGATGACCGATCGCTTCAGCCTGGAGGCCAGCGCCGCCAAGCTGGAGGCGGCCTTGGACAAGGCCATCGCCTCCTACCGGGCCTGAACCGGTTCGCGCACGTAGACTGACGTGCGATCCCGCGGGCCTTGACGATGCCCGCGATCCCCACGGCAGATGACGGAAGGACGTTCGTGGCCCGCAAGGACAACTTCGCCAAGGCGGAGAAGCTGATGATGGTGCTTGCTGACGCCGTCGCCTTCACCGCCTGCCTCTTCCTGTCGGTGTGGTTGCGGTTCGGAGGCGGCTTCCCCAAGCGCAACATGGCCGACATCTCCAGCGCCTTCGGCTGGGCGCTGCTGGGCTTCGTGGTGGTGAGCGTCTTTTCCGGCGTCTATGTCCTCTACAACAAGACCAAGCTCGACCTGGTGATCATCACCCTGATCGACCAGATCATCGTCACGGCACTGATCGCGGCGGCGACCTTCGCGGGCAGCTGGTTCGCCTTCCCGCGCGGTGTGATCGTCATCAACCTGCTGATCAGCTTCGTCGCGCTCTCCCTGGTGCGGGTCCTGGTCTACGGCATCTACCGCAAGGTGCGTGGCAACAACCGGGTGATGTGCCTGACGGTCCCGGACCACGAGTCCCGCGCGGTGCGCAACTTCCTGTCCAACCGCAGCCCCCGCCACCAGCTCACCCACGTCGTCGACGGCAACTACGTGACGCATCTGCGCGATCACCTCGACGAGTACGACTCCGTCCATGTCAGTGACCAGATCGACGACGACACGCGTCGCGATGTCTACGACTACCTGCTGGAACAGAACAAGGAGATCTTCCTCACCGCGGACTTCCAGCGCCTCCTGATGATCAACCCGAACATCATGAGCATCGAGGACGAGTCGATCGTGCTGGTCAGCCCCTTCAGGATTCCCGGCGAGTACGACCTGCTCAAGCGCGTCGGAGACTTCCTGGTCGCGCTGGTGGGCCTGATCCTGGTCAGCCCCATCATGCTCATCACCGCACTGCTGGTGAAGCTCACCTCCCCAGGCCCCGTCTTCTACAAGCAGGTACGCATCACCAAGGACAACAAGGAATTCGAGATCCTCAAGTTCCGCTCGATGGCCGCCAATGCGGAGGCCACGTCGGGCCCAACCCTGGCCACCAGCAATGACGCCCGCGTCACCCCGCTGGGCAAGTACCTGCGCAGCATGCGCATCGACGAGCTGCCGCAGCTGATCAATGTGCTGCGTGGCGACATGAGCCTGATCGGTCCCCGCCCGGAGCGTCCCTTCTTCGTGGAGCAGTTCACCCAGATCAACCCGCACTACCCGCTGCGCCACAATGTGCGCGCCGGCGTGACGGGCTATGCGCAGGTCTACGGCAAGTACGCCAGCGACTTCCAGGCCAAGCTGAACTTCGACCTGCTCTACATCAAGACCTATTCGCCGATGCTCGACCTCAAGATCGGGCTGCAGACGGTGAAGATCCTGTTCGACAAGGTTTCCAGCCAGGGCGCCGAGGAGGAGGGCAGCCAGGAGCTGTTGCTGCCCCCCGGCACCGCCGTACTGCACTGAGGTGGCAGCCATGGCACGACGTGTCACGTCGCATGACGTGGCCGCCCTGGCGGGCGTCTCCCGCAGCGCCGTCTCGCTCGTGCTGAACGGGCGCGCCGAAGGGGTCATCTCGGCCGAGAACCAGGCCGCAGTGCGCGCCGCCGCCAAGGAACTGGGCTACCGACCCAATGGCATTGCCCGGAGTCTGCGCAATGCCGCCACCCACACCATCGGGGTGATCACCGACTCGATCGCCTCCGGTACCTACGGCGGCGCCATGATCTCCGGAGCCACCGACGTGGCCGCTCGCAAGGGCTACCTGCTGCTGGCCATCGACTCCCATCAGGACCGCGAGCTGGAGGTGGAGGCCGTCGACATGCTGAGGGCCCGGCAGTGCGATGCCCTGCTCTTCGCGGCAGAGGGGCTGCACTCCTGGCAGCCGCCGGAGTCCTTCCTTGCCGAGAAGTGCCTGCTGCTCAATGCCTTCGATCCGCAGGGCCGGGTAGCGGGCGTCGTCGGTGACGAGGAGGTTGGTGGAAGGCGGGCCACCGAACTCCTGCTGGAGGCCGGCCACCGCCGGATCACCTACCTGACGGGCACCGACGAGGTCATCGCCAATGGGCGTCGCATCACCGGCCACCGGGAGGCCATCGAGCGCTCGGGCGCGCACTCCACCCTGGTGCCGTGTGGTTGGGAGATCGACGCCGGGCTGGAGACGGGAACGCGTGTCCTCGACGTCGCCGAGCCGCCCACCGCCATCATGTGCGCCAATGACCGCGTGGCCGCCGGGGTCTTCCTGGCCGCCGCCCGGCTGGGCCTGAGGATTCCCGAGGACCTGTCGGTGGTTGGCTATGACGACGATCCGAACGTGGCGCCCCAGCTGGGCTTGAGCACGGTGCTCCTCCCCCACCGGGCCATGGGAGAACGGGCCGCCTCGTTGCTGCTGGAGGCCCTGGACGGCAAGGAACTGCCCACCGGGGAGATCCCGGTGGACAGTCCGATGGTCCGACGCGAGTCGGTCGCCGCGCCGCGTTCCTGAGCTCAGCCCAGACGGCGGACCCGGACGCCGTCGGCCTCGACGCGCCACACGGAACCCGTGGTCGGGTAGATCCTGGTGGTGAAGGCGGCGCCGTCGGTGAAGACCTCGACAAGGCTGCCGTCCACCACCACGGTGCTCGCACCGGCAAACTCCACGGCATCGGGTCCCTCGGCGTCGGAACAGACCAGGCGCCCGGGCCCAGTGGTCGTGACCACCCTGGCTCCCTCACCCGCCGACCAGCCGTCCGATGGCTCGTCGGTGAGCGCCGCCAAGACCTCCGGCGCCGGCTCGCTGACCAGTCGCCCGTCGCGAAGGTGCAGTTCGCGAGCGGTGGTGAGCACACCAGCCCAGCCGTGCTGGTCGAGCCAGGCCTCGTCGCGGTCGAGTTCCCAGGACCAACCCCACATCAAGACGCGGGGATCTCCTGCGTGGTCCACGTCGGGCAGCAGTTGTGGTGCGTAGAAGGCCGGGCCCTCGTCCACCACACCGCCGTCGCGAGCGGTGAAGCGGGGCACCCCGCCGGCCAGCGCGATGTCGCCCACCAGCCAGCGAACCCCGGACAGCTCACCCTGGACGCCGTTGTGGCGCCACAGGCTCAGGACGAGGACCCACTGCCCGTCCACCTGCACCAGGTTGGGGCACTCCCAGATGTCGGCCGCCGCGTGTTCTGCGGCTACCGGGTCCGTCATCTCGAGCAAGGGGCCGAGCAGCTTCCAGTCCGTCAGGTCCGTCGCGTCGTAGACCAGGACCTGCGCGGCGACGCCGAGGCCTCCGTGGCCCTGCACGATGTAGCGACGGTCCTCGATCCAGACGACGAAGGGATCCCGGGTCTCCGCCACCGCGGCCCCCACCCGAGGAGCGCTGGGTGTCTCGGCCTGCTGCCAGCGGAGCAGGTCATCCGTGCCGGTGGCGATCGCCCCCACCGCATCGGCGGGGTTGGTTGCCACCGCCGTGTAGCAGAAGGTGGGTGTCCCGGCATCGTTGGTGAAGCAGCCGCTCCAGCAACCCACCTCGTCGAGCTGGCCGGGCCGGGGGCGCAGCGCCACCGTCTCCTCCCGCCAGCTCACCAGGTCCTCGGAGCTGGCGTGTCCCCAGTGGATCTGGCCGTGACGGGGCTCGTCGGGGTTGAACTGGTAGAAGACGTGCCAGCGGCCATTCCAGCGGCACACTCCATTGGGGTCATTGACCCACCCCTTGGCAGGGCGAACATGACACACGGGCAGACAGGGATCACACATCACTTCACACTTCCTGCGGTGAGGCCTTCGCGCAGCGGTCGCTGCCCGAAGACGAAGACGACAAGGGCGGGAATCATGGACAGGACGACGCCGGCCAACACGGTGCTCATGCTTCCGGTGCCCAACTGACCCTGCAGGCTCACCAGGCCCAGCGGCAGGGTGAAGTTCTCGGAGCTGATCGTCATGATCAGCGGCCGGAAGAACTCATTCCAGATGGCGTTGAAGGCCAGGATGCCGACGATCGCCAGGCCGGGCGTGCTGAGCGGCAGGTAGACCTTCCAGAAGACCTGCCACGGGGTGGCACCGTCGATCTGCGCGGCCTCGGCCAGGCTGTCCGGGATGCCCAGGAAGTACTGGCGCATCAGGAAGGTGCCGAAGGCCGTGGGGATGGCAGGCAGGATCAGGGCGAGCAGCGTGTCCGACAGCCCCATACCCCGGATCAGCATGAAGACCGGGACGATGGTGACCTGCATCGGCACCATCATCGTCGCCAGGATCACGGCGAACAGGGCGTTGCGGCCACGAAAGCGCAGCCGTGCAAAGGCATAGCCGGCCAGTGCCGCGGTGAACATCTGGCCGACGGCGCACAGGGCCGTGACCAGGATCGAGTTCCAGAACAGGCGCATCATGTTCACCTTGGCGAAGGCGTCGCTGAAGGCCGCGAAGCTGAGGGTGCGACGGCCGGCCTCGTCGGTGGGGGTGAAGGCCACCCACAGGGTCCACACGACGGGACCAAGCGTCAGGAAGAGGGCCACCAACAGGACGAGGATCCGTCCAGCCAGCGGGGCAAGGTTGCCGCGTCGCGAGCGCCGAGCAGGGGTCCCCGTCAGGTCAGGGGCAGTGGTTGTTGCAGTGGACATGTCAGGCCCCTCACATGTAGAAGACGAAACGCTTGGACAGGCGGAACTGCAGCCAGGTGACCAACATGATGATCAGCATCAGCACCAGGCCGATGGCGGCAGCGAGGCCGAACTGCAGTTCTTGGAAGGCCGACTGGTAGATCACCATGACGGCGGTGCGGGTGGAGTCCCCGGGGCCGCCCTTGGTGAGCACATAGGGCTGGTCGAAGATCTGCAGCGCGGAGATGATGGCCATCACGGTGGCAACCAGCATGGTGGGACTGACCAAGGGCATCGTGATCTGCCAGAAGCGCTTCA
The DNA here is from genome assembly GCF_003752415.1 of Luteococcus japonicus. Taxonomy (NCBI): domain Bacteria; kingdom Bacillati; phylum Actinomycetota; class Actinomycetes; order Propionibacteriales; family Propionibacteriaceae; genus Luteococcus; species Luteococcus japonicus. The sequence continues at coordinate 1,956,996 of NZ_RKHG01000001.1, forward strand.
TGGGCGAGGCTCCGTCGATGTCGCTGGCTTCGTAGATGTCCTGCGGGATGGATGCCAGACCACCGATGAAGAGCAGGAAGGTGAAGCCGAAGTTCTGCCACACGTAGACCAGGACGGTGACCACCATGGCGCCCGTGGTGCTGGTGAGCCAGTGGACCGGGCTCATCCCCAACAGCCCGAGCAGCTTGTTGATGGTGCCGAAGTCCTCGTTGAACAGGTAGCTCATGATCAACGAGACCGAGGCGGCCGAGAGGATCAACGGGAAGAAGAAGACAGAGCGGAAGAAGGAGCGCAGCCAGCCCGGCATCTTGGACTGCACCAGGACGGCCAGCGTCATGGCGACGGCGATCTGCAGCGTGACGGCGATGAGCACGAAGCCGAAGGTGTTGAGGAAGCTGACCCGGATGGTGGGCGAGCTGGCCAGGGTCTGGAAGTTCTTGACGCCGACGAACTTCGGTGTGGAGATGATGTCCCAGTCGAAGAAGGCCAGCACGATGGATCCGATGATGGGCACCAGGGTGAACAGGGTGATGCCGATGACCGTGGGGGCCAGCAGCAGGGCGGCCAGCTTGCCCTCGCCACGGCGCCCCGGGGCCGCGGGGATGCTGGGAACGGGGGTCTCGGCCGCAGCGGCGGGATTCACGGGGACGCCCATCATGACTCCTTCATGGCGAGTTCGAGGTCACGCTGGAGCGTCGCCAGCGCACGCTTCACATTGGACCGGGAGCCGGTGACGGCGCCCAGCACGTTCTTGATCAGGGCGGTCTCCACTGCGGCCTCCTGCGGCGGGGCGGGCACCGGTGCCGTCGTCGGGTACCTGTCGAGGGTCTCGTAGAAGACCTTCCAGTGGGCGGGGCCCGTGTCCTTGTAGAGCTTGGTGTTGTGCGAGCGGCGGGCGCTGTTCGAGTCGGGATTCTTTTGCGCGATGCCCATCCCTTGGTTGCTGACGCAGAACTTCAGCCACTCCCAGGCGGCGTCCTTGCGCTTGGAGGCACGCATGATCGCGTACCCGGCGGTGCCGAACTGGTGCTGCTGGGTGCGGCGCTTGGGGAAGAAGGCGACGTCATAGTCGTCGCGCTTCATGCCCGCTTGGTTGAGCCCGTGTACCCAGTAGCCACCCGACGGGGTCATCCCAATCACGCCGGAACCGAAGCGGCTGACCAGTTCATTGCCACCACCCTGCACCGGCGAGGACCCGAGGTTCTCTGCCACCAGCTCCTGCAGGAATTCGAAGGACTCCAGCACCTTGGGGTCGTCGGCATTGGGTTCGGCCCAGCGGTAGCCACCGCTGCGCCCCTTCTCCCCCGGGTAGAACTGCTGCCAAAGCCATTCGCCTCCGGCGTAGCGGCTCGGCTTCAGGAAGGAGGTGTCATTGCTGTAGAGCCACGGCACCACGCCACCCCACAGGCGATTGGTCCAGAAGAAGGGCCGGAAGGTTCCCGTCGACGCCTTGCGCATCTGGCGCAGGTGTCCCTGGAAGTCGCCCCAGGTCCAGTCCTCGCGGGGATAGTCCAGCCCGGCCCGCTCCATGGCCTTGGACGAGAAGTACATGTTGGCGGCATTCCAGCTCAACGGCAGCTGAAAGAGGTTTCCCTGGTACATGAAGGCCTCGATCAGCGAGGGGTGCACGTCCTCGAAGAACTCGCGCATCTCCTCCTTGTCCCGCATCACGAACTCGTCGAGTGGGTGGGCGAGTCGTTCCGCGAAGAGCTGGGTCCCCTCCGTGGCAACCATCACCACGTCGGGCGGTGTCCCGGCCGCCACCAGGGTGAGGATCTTGGCGAAGAAGTCGCTCCAGTCCGCGCCCTGGATGGGCACGATGCGGACCTTGATGTCAGGGTGGAGGGCACTGAAGGCGTCGATCAGGCCCTGGTTGGCCGCGGCGTCCTGCGCCGTTCCGTTGATGGCGATGTTCAGCTGGTCGGCGCCGCGGCCGGGGATGTCGAGGCCGGTGAGCCTCTTCCAGGACAGGGCGGTCCCGGCCGCGCCCAAGCCGGCTGCACCGAGCACTGCCCGGCGTGTGATGTCAGTCATGTCTGGCTCCTCATTGAGTACCTAACACGTGTTAGGTTACGTCAGCATGCCGCCCACACGCAATGGGGGTCCAGACTTTCTCGCCGGTGCGCTGGTCAGGCGGTGAGCAGGCGCTCCACCAGCGCGACGAGCTTGACGGACTCCGCCTCGAAACCGAAGCCGTCCTCCACCGCCCTGCGCCCGTTGCCGCCGAGGACCGCACACCGCTCGGGGTCATCCAGCAGCTCGCCCAGGGCGCGGGCGATGGCGCCCCGGTCGTCCGGGTCCACGAAGACCCCCGCGTCGAGGCCACCGAAGAGGTCACGCCAGTAGGCGAAGTCACTGGCCAGGAAGGGAACCCCACAGGCCATGTACTCGAAGACCTTGGTGGGCAGGGAGTGCTCGTAGTTCGGCAGGCGGCTGAGCAGGACCAGACCCACCTGTCCCTCACCGATGATCCCGGGCAGCTCCGCGGGTGGCACCAGACCCCGGTGCTCCACCCTGGGGCTGGAGGTCAGGCGTGACTCGTCCACCAAACAGCGCCCTGCCGTCACGAGCCGCGCGTCGGCCACCTCGACGGCATCCAGCATCCGCTCCAGGCCGCGTTCGACGCTGATGTCACCCGTGTAGACGACGGTGCGGTCCCCCGCCGCCCATTCACGGGCAGGGAAGTCCGCCGCCCAAGGCAGGTTCTTGACCACCACGACGGGCCGTTCGTCCCCGTCGCGCTGCGCGACGAAGGTGTCGGCGATCTCGTCGATCACCGTCACCACGGCGTCACAGCGCCGGTCCGCCATCTGCACCAGCCGCCCCGCGGCCGCCCTCGCCAGGTACTTGGCGACACCACGCAGGTAGGGCTTGGTCTCGATCTGCTTGACCAGGTCCTCGTGGGCGTCGTAGACGACGGGGATCCGGCGCCGACGGCCATAGGCAAGGGCCATCGGGATCAGCTCCGGATCATGGAAGTGCAGCAACTGCGGCCGGATGCGGTCCAGCGCCCGCCATGCCTCGGCCTGGGAAACCAGCAGCCTGGCGAAGCGGCCACGCCGCCTGATGGCGTGCACCTGCACCCCGTGGGTGACGCGGTCCTGCTCTGCCGAGACCACCAGATGGACCTCGAAACCCGCCTCGGACAGGGCTCGGCATTCCTTGTTCAGGATGCGGTTGTCCCAGGACTGGTGGACGGTGCTCAGGTGGGCAATCCTCCCGCGCACCCCAGCCGGATCCCCCTTCACGCCGTGGGGCCCACCAGGTTCCCTGCCGCGTCGACGCGGTAGGCCTGCAATGCCTTGGCGACCTCCTCGGCCGCGTGACCCGTGCCGTAGGGGGTACCACGATCGGAGGTGGGCCGCGGACGCACGGCCGTGGTGGCCACCCGGGTCAGGTCCGGATCAAGGATGTTCCAGCCACCCTCCAGCGTCTCCACCCACTCGGTCTCGGTACGCAGCGTGGTGCACGGAGCGCCCAGCAGGTAGGCCTCCTTCTGCAGGCCGCCCGAATCCGTGACGACGCCGACGGACTTCACGACGGCATTGACCATGTCCGGGTATGCCAGCGGGTCGACGGCCACCAGGTTGCCGGCCTGGATGTCCAGGCCGAACTCGGCGGCCTTGGCCCGCAGGCGGGGGTGCACCGGGAGGATGGTCTTGACCGGGAGCGACGCGAGGCTCTCCAGGATGGTCTTGAGGCGCGCCGGATCGTCGGTGTTGTCGGCGCGGTGGATGGTGGCGAGGATGAACTCGTCGCCGTCGTTTATTCCCTCGATGGCCACCGGACGGTCCTTGACGGCGTCGCGCACCTGGAAGCAGACGTCCACCATCACGTCGCCGACGAGCACTGCGCGCTCCTTGAGACCCTCCTCGGTCAGGTGCTGCACGGCCACCTCGGTGGGGGCCAGGCAGATGTCCGCGGCGTGGTCGGTCATCACCCGGTTGTGCTCCTCCGGCATCCGGCGGTTGAAGGAGCGCAGCCCGGCCTCGAGGTGGGCGGTGGGGATGTGCATCTTCACCGCGGCCAGGGTTCCGGCGATGGTGGAGTTGGTGTCGCCGTAGACCAGCACCCAGTCGGGCTCGAGCTCGGCGAAGGCTGCATCCATCTGGGCCAGCATGGAACCGGTCTGCGCGCCATGCGTGCCGGAACCCACCCCGAGGTGCACGTCGGGGTTCGGAATGCCGAGGTCGACGAAGAAGGCGTCGGACATGTTCACGTCGTAGTGCTGTCCGGTGTGCACGATCTTGTGGTCGATCCCGGCGGCCGCGAGTGCCTTCGCGACGGGGGCCAGCTTCACGAACTGGGGACGGGCTCCGACGATGCTGACGACGCGCATGGATCTCCTCTGGGGTGTAACGGCAGGTTCATCCTAGTGCCAAGGCGACGGCTCAGCGGGAGGCGAGCTCGTCGTCGAGGACGCTTCCCGCGGACCGCACACGCCGCGTCACCACGAGCCCCAGCGCCAGCAGCACCGCGACATAGGGCAGGCCGGCGGGCAGGGCGATCGACAGGCCCTTGATGGAGGCGAGCTTCACGAAACAGGCGACGATGACCACCAGCGCCAGCGCCGCCGGCACCACCCCGCCGATCATCCGGGCCGGGGAGTCCGGCAGCGCCAGCCGGGCGCGCGTGCGGCGGAAGACGATGAACAGCACGCACACCATCAGCCAGGTGAACAGGGTGCCGAAGACCAGGATGCCGAACAGGGCCATGAAGGCGTCATCGGGCCGGGTGATGGCCAGGACCGATGCGACGACCATGCCGAGCGTGGCCAGCGTGACGGCCAGACGGGGGGCACCCTGGCGCGAGGTCCGCGCGAAGACACGAGGGGCCAGGCCGTCGGAGGCCAGCGAGTGCAGCATCCGCGCGGAGCCGTAGAGGCAGCCATTGGCGGAGCTGAGAGCCGCAGTGATCAGGACGAAGTTCATCACGTCCGCGGCGTGCGGAACGTTGACCAGACTGAGCACCGTCACGAAGGGGCTCTCTGTGACACCACCCGAACCGGCGGCCGTCTTCTGCCAGGGCTGCAGGGTGACGACGATGGCCACCGCCCCGATGTAGAAGAGCACCAGGCGCAGGATCATGGCGCGGGCCGCGCGCGGGACGTCGCGCCCCGGGTTCGCACTCTCCGCCGCAGCGACGGAGACGCTCTCCACGCCGCCAAAGGAGAAGATGCCCATCACCGCGGCGGTGAGGATGCCGCCCAGACCGGCCGGCGCGAATCCGGCCCAACCCTTGCCCTGGGTCAGGTTCCCGGTGCCGATGGCCGCAGTGCCGGGCAGACCGAAGAAGATGAGCACCACACCAAGGGCGATGAAGAGCACCACCATGGCCACCTTGATGATGCTGAACCAGTACTCGGAATGGCCGTAGGCCTTCACCGTGGCCATGTTGATCAGGATGATCACCACGCTGGACAGCACGGTGCCCAGCCCAACCCCGAGCTGGGGCCACCACCAGGTGAGGTAGGTGCCGGTGGCCACCACCTCCGCCCCGACGGCGATGCACAGCACGATGGCGGCATTCCAGCGCATCAGCCAGCCACCCAGCGGGCCGAGGTAGCCATGGGCGATAGCGCCGAAGCCACCGGCGACGGGGTGCACCACGGTCATCTCCGCCAGGGCCCAGACCACCACCAGAGAGAGCAGGCCGGTCAGCGTGTAGGACAGGATCACGCCCGGACCGGCAACGCCGATCATCGAGCCGGAGCCCAGGAAGAGCCCGGTCCCCAGGGCCCCGGACAGGCCGATCATGGACACTTGTGCGCTGGTCAGGCCGCGCTGCAGACGAGTCTCGTCGGTGCTGGTGGACGACATGGTGGGTCCTGTCGGGTAAGGGATGGGATCAGTTGAGAGGAGCTGGGGGGATCTGGCCGTCGTTCGCGGCGGCCTGCATGCCGTGCACCCGCTCGATGCGGACCAGGGCGTGTTGCGACCGTGCGCGGGCCTCGGCATTGTCCGGCAGGGTGCCGGCCTGGGCGCGTTCGACCAGTTCGTCGTCGAGGACACTCGGGCCGAAGGCGCGCACCTTGATCCGGACCAAGAAGTACGCGACCGCCAGGAAGATGACGTAGGCCAGGCCATAGGGCAGGGCGAAGGACAGGCTCTTGATGAAGCCGATCGCCACGTAGATCGCGGCCATCAAGGCCAGCGCCACGAAGGCGGTCAGCTCGCCACCGAAGAGACGTGCGCTGGCCTTGGGCAGCCCCAGGCGGATCCGGCCTCGACGGAAACCGACATAGGTGACCATGATCAGGAACCAGGTGGTGAGCAGACCGAAGATCAGGATGCCGTAGAGGATCATGAAGGCGCTGTCCGGATACTTGATGGAGATGAAGGACGCCGAAGACCATGCCCAGCGCCGCCAGGGCCACCGCATAGCGGGGAGCGCCGTGGGCGGAGGTCCTGGCGACGAAGCGGGGTGCGAGCCGGTCCAGCGCCAAGGAGTGCAGCATGCGCGTCGACGCGTACAGGCAACCATTTCCGGCGCTCAGCGCGGCCGTGATCAGGATGAAGTTCATGATGCCGGCGGCGTGCGGCACGTTGACCAGACTCAGCACCTTCACGAAGGGGCTCTCGCTCACGGTGCCACCGCTGGCGGCCGAGAGCTTCCAGGGCTGCAGGGTGACGACGATGGCGATGGCACCGACGTAGAACAGCACCAGGCGCACGACCATGGCCTTGGCGGCGCGCGGGACGTCGCGCTCGGGGTTCTCACTCTCCGCCGCGGCCACGGCGACGTTCTCGGCGCCGCCGAAGCTGAAGACGGCCATCACGGCGCCCACCAGGATGCCCGAGATGCCATGGGGAGCGAAGCCCTTCCATCCCTGACCCCCGGTGAGGTTCCCCAGCCCGGTCTTCGGCTGGTGGGGCAGGCCGAAGAAGATCAGCACCAGACCCAGCGCGATGAAGACCACGACCATGGCCACCTTGACCATGCTGAACCAGTACTCGCTCTTGCCATAGACCTTCACGGTGGCGAGGTTGATGGCGACGATCAGCAGGGAGGCGAGCACCGTGCCCAGGCCGATGCTCATCCCCGGCCAGTAGTACTTGAGGTAGGTGCCGGTGGCCACCACCTCGACGCCGACGGCGATGCACATCACCACGGCGACATTCCAGCGCATGAACCAGCCGCCGATCGGGCCCAGATAGGCGTGGGCGGTGGCACCAAAGCCTCCGGCGACGGGGTGCACGACGGTCATCTCCGCCAGGGCCCAGATCACGGCCAGCGAGAGCAGGCCGGTGAGGGTGTAGCTGAGGATGACGCCGGGTCCCGCCTCGGCGATCATGGACCCCGATCCGAGGAAGAGTCCGGTACCCAATGCACCGGACAGCCCGATCATGGCCACCTGGCCGCTGGTCAGCCCCCGATGCAGGGCATTCTCATCGCTGTGGGCGTCGACGAGCTGAGCATCGGCCGGGATGGTGCTGGTTTCATGTGACACGAGGGCAAATGCTACCGCTCTCGTCTCACCATTCGGCACACTCATCCAAATCTTGGTTACGGTGGGATGTCCGGCCGCGAGATCTCTTGCCAGATGGCAGTTGGCCAACCCCACCCCAAGGGAGGTGTCCGACAGGTGGGATGGGCGCCCCTCAGAAGGAGGGCTTGATCACCTGGAACATGCCGCCCTGGGGGTCCGTGACGGTCGCGAGCCGTCCGAAGGGAGAGTCCATCGGGCCGTCCAGCAGCGTGCCGTCCAGCTCCTGGACCTTCGCCGCAGCGGCGTCACAGTCCTCCACGGCCAGGTACATCCGCCAGTAGCTGGGGACGCCGTCGGGCAGGAAGGTGGTGGCCTCGCAGATGCCCGCGGAAGCGGCGCTGCCCTCGCCATTGGTGGCATAGCGCGGCTGCCCCTCCGGAATCTGCCCCATCGGGGTGATGGTCCAGCCGAAGACCTCGGTGTAGAAGGCCGCGGCAGCGTCATAGTCCTTGCTCATGGTCTCGAACCAGACGGGGCTCCCGGGCTGGCCGGTGAAGTCGTAGCCCTCGAAGTCCTTGGGCTGCCACAGGCCCACCACCGCACCGTCCGCGGCGGTCACGACGGCCATCTTCCCCGCGTCGCCCACCTCCATGGCCGGCACCATCACGGACCCGCCGTGGGGCTCCACCTTGGCCAGCGCCGCGTCGATGTCCTCGACGCGCAGATAGATGGTCCAGCTGGTGGGGAACTGCGGCTCGTCGACCGGACCCTCCGGGGTCATCCTGGAGCTCATCGCGGCGCCGACTAAAGCGTCGCCCTGCTTGATCATCAGGTAGCCGCCGAAGTCGGGACCCTGGTCCAGGAAGTCCCAGCCGAACAGGGCGGTGTAGAAGGCCTTGGCGCCCTCCACGTCGTCGGTGCCGAGGTCCATCCAGGTGGGGCTGCCGGGCTGGGTCATGTCGTCCTCCAGGGAGATGCGACGCACCTGTTGCGTCAGGACCCAGAGTAGGGCCAGCCACTGACATTGTTGGCCCAACCGTAGGCATGAGCCGCCGCCACGGTAGAAGGAAGACCTTGGGCCCGTCCCCCGCAGAAGGAAGTCCCGCTGACAACGCCGCCGGGCCGCCCGACAGCGGGCGGCCCGGCGGTGTTCAGGCTTGTTCAGGAGGCCAGCAGCTGCCGGATGAAGGCCGCGAGACCCTCGGCCTCCTTCTCGAAGGCAAAGCGGGTCTCCACCGCCCTGCGCCCATTCCTGCCCAGCCTGTGGCGGAGCTCATCGTCCTTCACCAGGGTGCGGATGGCCTCGGCCACCTCGTCGACATCGTTCGGGTCCACGAACAGGCAGACATCCTGACCGTCCAGCAGCCGGCGCCAGTGCGCCATGTCAGACGCAACGAAGGGGATCCCGGCCGCCATGTACTCGAACATCTTGGTGGGCACGGACTCGGCATAGTGCGCCAGGTTCGGGAAGAGCACGGTGCCGATGGAACCGGTGGCCACCAGTGCGGGCACGTCGCGGGTCTCTACGACCCCGCGGTAGTCGATCCGAGGGTCGTCCTCCACGCTGTCCAGGAGCTCCTTGGTGGGCGCATCCGGCCAGCCGGCCAGCACAAGATGCGCCTCGGGGACCTGCTGCACCGCTCGCACGATCGTCTCGATGTAGCGGGGCTTCACCAGTCCGCCGGCGTAGATGACGCGGCCAGGGACCTCACTGGTTCCGTCGGGAACGCCATACTCCCGCACCCACGGGTAGTTCTCCACAACCTGGATGTGGTCATTGGCGAACTGCTTGCCGATCACGGGTGTGGCCGCGACGATCCCGTCGCAGAATCGCGAGGCGCTGTTCAGCAGGAAGCGGGCGTAGTTTCGTACGACCACCTTCATCACAGGATTGAGATAGCTCTTGTCGGCCACCTGGTCCACGAGGATCTCGTGGGAGTCGAAGACCAACTTGTTGCGGTGCAGGAGCTTCCATGCGATGCCCAGGGGAATCAGCTCCGGGTCGTGGATGTGCAGCAGGTCGGGCTTGACCTGCTGCAACTTGCGCCATGCGTTGACCTGCGCGAGGACCAGTCGCTGGGCGCGGCCCTTGACCCGCGGGAGCTCCACCATGTGCACCCCATCGACATCCTCGGTGCCCGCGTCGGTGGCAATGAGCGTCACGTCGAGGCCATCGGCGGCCAGGGCACAACACTCCTTGTTGAAGATGCGGTTGTCCCGCGGCCGGTGGACGGTGGTGAGATGCGCGATTCGCTGGGTCATGCCGAGGTCTCGCCGTCGCCGATCACGAAGCGCTTGACGCCTTCCCACTTGCTGGCGTCGGTGCAGTTGCGGCCGTCGACCAGCACCTGCACGCCGGGGAAGGCGTCCTTGCCGACGCTGCTGAACTCGGGGTGGTTGGCCTGCACGATCACGGCATCCACCTGGTCACCCTCGGTGTAGGGGTTCAGGTTGAGCTTGGCCAGCTCATCGGCGGTGTACATCGGATCGGACACGGTGGCCACCGCGCCACGGGCGCTGAGCACCTGGAAGGTGGGGAAGACACCGCTGAAGGCGGTCTCCTTGACCTTGCCACGGTAGGAGGCACCCAGGATGAGGACCTTCTTGCCCTCCAGACCACCCAGCGCACCCTCCACCAGGGTCACGGCGTGCTCCGGCATGGTCATGTTCGCCTCACGCGCGGTCCGCACGATCGTCGCATCCGGATCCGTGTAGAGGTACAGGCGCGGGTAGACCGGGATGCAGTGCCCACCCACGGCGATACCGGGCAGGTGGATGTGGCTGTAGGGCTGCGAGTTGCTGGCCTTGATCACCTTGAAGACGTCGATGCCATTCTTCTCGGCGAACTTGCCGAACTGGTTGGCCAGGCCGATGTTGACGTCACGGTAGGTGGTCTCGGCGAGCTTGGCCATCTCGGCGGCCTCGGCGGTGCCCAGGTCCCAGACACCATTGGGGGTGTCGAGGTCGGGACGCTCGTCGAAGTCGAGGACCTGCTCGTAGAAGTCGATGGCCTTCTGGGTGCCCTCCGGGCTCAGGCCGCCGACCAGCTTGGGGTACTTGCGCAGGTCGGCGAAGACGCGACCGGTCAGCACACGCTCGGGGCTGAAGACCAGGTGGAAGTCGGTGCCCTCGCTCAGGCCCGACAGTTCCTCGATCATCGGCTTCCACCGGTTGCGGGTGGTGCCGACGGGCAGGGTGGTCTCGTACGAGATCAGCGTGCCAGGGGTCAGGTGCTCGGAGAAGGAGCGGGTGGCGTCCTCCATCCACGCGAAGTCGGGCTGCCAGGTCTCGTCGTTGACGAACAGCGGGACCACGATCACGATCGCGTCGATGCCGGGGATGGCCTCGGAGTAGTCCGTGGTGGCCTTCAGCTTGCCAGCGGGCACCAGCTCGTTGAGCTTCTCCTCCAGGTGGGCCTCGCCCGGGAAGGGCTCGTGGCCGGAATTGATGACATCGACAACCCTCTGCTGCACGTCGACACCGAAGACCTCATGGCCCTTGGACGCGAACTGGACGGCGAGCGGAAGGCCAATCTTGCCCATCCCGATGACAGCGATCTTCATGGAGGTCCTTTCATGTGACGCGGGGGCGCGCCGGAAGTCTTCAGCGAGTCTACCGGCGCACCACGAGCATCACGGTAATGACGTGCGTCATGGCTGGACGAGGATAAGGATCGGCTTTCCCTCCCGCGTACGCAGCATCTCGATGCCCCGCTCCACCTCGGCCAGGGGCACCAGGCGGTGATCGACTCCGAGAGGTCGAGGCGGTCATGGGCGACCAGCTCCGCGAGCATGGCGATGTCCTGCACCTGGTAGCCCAGGTGGCCGATCACGTGCTTGCGTCGCAGTCCCATCTCCATGAAGGTCCCCACCGACTCTCGACATAGAATCGTTCTGCGAGCATCGTCATGGGCGTGGCATTCTCCAGGGGAATCGCCATGGCCCGTTTCTACTGGCTCGACGGGTCAGGGATCCGGCCGCGGCAGACGAAGGGCCCGCCGGACTGCTCCGACGAGCCCACCCCCTCGACAAGCTCGGGGAACGTTCTTGCGTTGTCCGCGTGCTCAGCTGATCTTGACGAACTCGTTGGTCTTCGAGCTCTCGATCATGGCCTCGCAGACCTGCACCACGCGGGCACCCTGTTCCAGGGTGACGATGTCCGCGTCCTTGCCCAGCACCGCGTCACGGAAGTTCTCGTGCTCGGTGCGCAACGGCTCCGGCTTGGCGATGGCGAAGCGGGTGACGTCGCCCTCGGACACGCCCCGGAACTGCGCCAGGCCGTCCCAGGTGTCCACCTGCAGCCCGTTGCCGTAGAAGGTCAGGTCTGCGGTCAGGGTGTCCGCGACGAACATGCCCTTCTCACCGGTGACGATGCACAACCGCTCCTTGGTGGGCGTCAGCCAGTTCACCAGGTGGTTCGACATCAGACCGCCGGACATCTGGCAGGTGGCCGAGACCATGTCCTCGTACTGACGGCCGGACTTGAACATCGAACGGGCCGCAACCAGCTCGTAGTCACGCTGGGTCACCCACGCGGTCAGGTCGATGTCATGCGAGCCGAGATCCTTGATCACGCCGACGTCGGCGATCCGGTTCGGGAAGGGACCCTGACGACGGGTCGCCACCTGGTACAGGTCGCCCAGCTCGCCGGCCTCGAGGCGCTTGCGCAGGTTCTGCAGCGCCGGGTTGTACCGCTCGATGTGACCGACAGCACCCACCAGGCCCTTGGCCTTGAACAACTCCGCCAGGCCCTTGGCCGACGCGGTGTCCTTCGCCAGCGGCTTCTCGATCAGCGCGTGCACACCGGCCTCGGCCAGCTTGGTGCCGATCTCGTCGTGGTAGACGGTCGGGGCAGCCACGACGCAGTAGTCCAGGCCCACCTGGATCAGCTCGTCGATGGACTTCTTGATCTCCAGGTCACCGGCGACGCCATGGGGATCACCCATCGCGTCCGCGACGCCCACCAGCTGCACGCCGTCGATGGCGCGCAGGTTGCGGGCATGGTGACGGCCCATCATGCCCAGGCCGATCAGGCCTGCACGAAGATCTGCCATGCTCACGAACCTGCCTTGGCGAGGGTGTTCACGGCGGTGACGATGCGCTCAAGATCAGCCTGGCTCAGCGACGGGTGCACCGGAAGACTCAGGCACTCCTTGGCGGCCCTCTCCGTCTCCGGCAGGTCCACGGCGCTCTGGAAAGGCTGCAGACGGTGGTTCGGCACCGGGTAGAACATGCCCGAACCAACACCGAACTGCTCCTTCAACGCGGCGGAGAAGACGTCGCGGTCCTCGGGGACGCGCACCGTGTACTGGTGGTAGACGTGCACCGCACCCTCGGCCACCGGCGGCGGGGTGACACCCTGCAGATTCAGCGACAGGAAGGCCGCATTCTCCTGACGCTTCTTGGTCCAGTCACCAACCTTGGTCAGCTGCACCCGGCCAATGGCGGCGTGGATGTCGGTCATCCGGTTGTTCAGGCCCACGACCTCGTTGTGGTACTGCTTCAACATGCCCTGGTTGCGGTACAGGCGGCAGCGACGCTCCACCTCGGCATCACCGACGGTGATCATGCCTCCCTCACCCGAGGTCATGTTCTTGGTCGGGTACAGGCTGAACGCACCGAAGGTGCCGAAGGAACCCACCGGGGTGCCGTGCAGCGACGCACCATGCGCCTGCGCGGCATCCTCGAAGAGCTGCAGACCATGCTTGTCGGCGATCTCCCGCAGGGCCTTCATGTTGGCCGGGTGGCCGTACAGGTGCACCGGCATGATGGCCTTGGTCTTGTCCGTGATCGACGCCTCCACCGACGCGGGATCCAGGCAGAAGCTGCCCGGCTCGATGTCCGCGAAGACGGGGGTGGCGCCGGTCAGCGCCACCGAGTTCGCCGTCGCCGCGAAGGTGAAGGACGGGACGATGACCTCGTCGCCGGCCTGGATACCGGCGGCCAACAGGCCGATGTGCAGGGCGGAGGTGCCAGAGTTGACAGCCACGCTGGCCCGGCCCAGGCCGAAGTGCTCGCTGAACTCGGTCTCGAAGGCCGCGACCTCCGGGCCCTGGGCCACCATGCCGGACCGCATCACACGGGTCACGGCCTCGATCTCGTCCTCACCAATGATCGGCTTGGCCGGCGGGATGAACGCTTCAGTCACTTTGTTTCCTCCGTGTTGGTGGTGACGGAGGCTTCCGACACCAGAGTCAGGGTTTCGTTGTCCTCGACGAAGACGTCGCCGGTCTTCTCGTCGCGGAACTGCTTCTTGCCATTCTCGTCGGTGCCGTCCTCGACCAGCGGGAAGCCGGAACGGCCCACCCACTTGATCCGCCGCGCCGGCACGCCGGCGACCAGTGCGTAGTCAGGGACGTCCTTGACGACGACCGAACCGGCCGCGACAGTGGCCCACCGGCCCACGGTCACCGGGGCAACGCAGGTGGTGCGGGCGCCAATGGAGCAGCCCTCCTTGAGCGTCACACCCACGGGCTCCCAGTCCGACGCGCTCTTGACGGTGCCATCGGGGTTGATGGCGCGCGGGAAGTGGTCATTGGTCAGCACCACCGCAGGGCCGATGAAGACACCGTCCTCCAGATACGCCGGCTCGTAGACCAGGGCGTAGTTCTGGATCTTGCAGTTGTTGCCGACGTGGACGCCCTCGCCGATGTAGGCACCGCGCCCGACGATGACGTTCTCACCGAGCTCCGCACCGTGACGCACCTGCGCCAGGTGCCAGATGGACGAACCGTCACCGATGGTGACGCCCTCATCCATGTCGGCGGTGGGTTGAATGCGTACGTTGCTCACTGGGCCTCCACGGCAAGTCGGTTCCTCGTCACAGGCTATCGCGCGTTGGTTCCGTGACTGGCTGCCCGCGCCAGAAGTCGCGGCAACCGTTGCGGGCCGGACGGCTGCGAACTCCACCGAGGAAGTGGTTCGGCCCGGTTGACCAGCAGCACGTGGGTGGCCAGGCAGATGCCCGCCAACTGGGCAAAGGCCGTGGACGAGTCGAGCCAGGTCGAGTTCGCGAAACTCATCGGCAGGCACACCACGACGAGGGCCAGCAGGCTCCAGCGCATCGAGTGCTGCATGGGGTCCTGCCACCTGCGCTGTACCGCGGGCCAGGTCAGGATCCCGACGACGAGCAGCAGCGCCAGCCCCAACGCGGCGATCCCGACACCGTACTGGCTGGCGGTCTCGAAGAGTCCGGAGTGTGGATTGACGGGGCCGCCGTAGGTGTCGAAGGGAGCGACGCCCGAACGCAGGTCCTCCTCGAACCGTCCTGGGCCCGTTCCCAGGCCCAGGGTCCGCCACAGCAAGTACCAGCCGTTGCGGTACAGCGCCTCGCGTTGGGCAGTGGAACCTACGTCGGGCTTGGGCTCGCTGCCCGGCGTCGTCATGACGGTCCAGGCAAGGCCCAGGATGGCAACCACCACGAGGGGGGCCGCGCGTCTGGCCCAGGTCCAGAATGCGGGGAACTGGGCGAGGAACCACAGCAACAGGACAGGCGAGACCAGCTGCAGGAGCCTCGAGTTCGTGGGGAAGCAGATGGCCGGCGTCAAGCAGATGGCCAGCGCGTACGCCCGGCGCCACCACCCCCGCTCAAGTGCGTGGCCCACCATCAACATCGCCATCGCGGAGACGAGGAAGAAGGCGAACAGGTTGGGATTGACCATGTAGGAGGCGATGTCCGTGGCTGATTCGCGAATCCACTCCGCGGCATCCGAGCGGTAGTTCCACAGGTGCTTGCCCGTGGCGATCTCCCAGACGGCCGGGACGCTGGTGCACAACCAGGCCAGGAACCAGCCACGCGTGTAGACCCGCAGCCAGTCGGCGGCACTGTCCCGCTCCCCACCGGCAGCTCCGCCGGCGACTGCCACGACCGCGACGGCGGTCAGCATGCCCACCGCGACTGACAGCAACTCCTTGGCCCCCTCGCCCGATGTTTCCCGGGCAAAGCCCCAGCCGAGCCACAGACAGGTGTAGGTCAGCGTCCAGACCGCGACATGGGGCAGTTCGCGGCGACGTAGGACGATCAGACCCGCCAGGCCCACCAGGGCGAGGGTGACCACTCGCGCGACGGCGAAGGGTCCGACGCGCACGATCGGCCCGAGCGAGGTGGCCAGGGGGAAGAGGAAGACCAGCAGGAGGGCGGCGCGGCGGGTCACGGGCGGGCCACGCGTTCCAGGACGTCGCTCACGAAGGCCGGGAAGTTGCGCGCGGCATCGAAGCGCTCCTCGACGATCTCCCGCACCGCAGTGCGGCGCGCGGCGCTGCGGGCATCCTCCAACAGGTCCAGCACGCGGCGTCCAATCTCCTCGGCGTTCGCGTCCGACGGGACGAGATAGGGAGAATCCTCACCCAGCACTTCTCGCGTCGCGCCGACATCCGTTGCCAGACAGGGGATGCCCCGCACCTGAGCCTCCATGATGGAGACCGGGACACCCTCGGAGGAGCTGAGATTCAGCATCAGGTCCACGGGCTGGTGGGCCAGGGCTTCGAGCAGGTCCTCGTGCGGGACCAGGCCCATGAACTCCGTCCGAACACCAAGCGGCTCAAGCACCTCGGCGACCCGTCGTTCGATCTGGTCCTGCTGGAAGCCGCTTCCGTAGTGACGCCAGCGGACCACGGCCCGGCCCTCGACCCCGCGGGCAACATGGGCAATGGCATCGACCACCAGGTCCAGGCGCTTGACAGGGGTGATGCTGCTGACCGACAGCAGGCTCACCTCGCCGGGCTCCCCGGGAGCCACCTCGATCCGGGGACTCGGGATGCGGGTGCCCAGACGTCCCCGACGAACCCGCTCCGGACGAATCCCATAGGTCTGCTGCACATAGCCGCAGCCCTGCTCACTGATGGGGTACAGGCAGTCGAGGCCGGCACCCACTGTGCGCACCAAGGGGTTGTAGTGGGCGGGCCTCGTCTCCTCGTACAGGTCACTCCCGTGCGCGCGGGAGATGACGTGCCGCACGTGTCCCTCGTCCCGGGCGCGCACCGCGCCACTGGTGTGCGGCTTGAGCCAGTACGTATAGGCGACGTCGATGGTGCCGCGCCGTGCCGCGAGGTCCGCCAGTGCTGCCTGCACGATCCGGGCCTGCGCGACCGCACGCAGGGCGATCACGGCACTCCTGCGCGTCAGGACGCCACGAGCGCGCAGGTCCGCGAGTTCGGTGCGCAGCGCAGGGTCCCGCATGGCTGCCGCGGCCGCGCGCAGCAGCGTGGCCCGCGAAGCCCAGGCGCGAGTCAGCACGTCGTCGACCTCGAAGCCCTCGGGCAGTGGGCGGGCCGGGCCTCCCATGGCACCGGGAACGATGACCACCCGGGCGTCGGCATCGCGCCACGCGTCGATCTCTGCAGTGATGAACTGCTCACCGAGCCCATGGGGAAAGCGGGTCGTCACCCACGCAACAAGCGGTTTGGCCATGGTCGTCATCCTACGAGACGGAATCGAGCGGACAGCTATCATACGAACACCCTGCGTGTAAGGGCTGCCCCACACGACATCCGGAAGCGAATCCATGAAGCTCAATCGAATCCTGCGTTCCCTGCGACGAAATGTGGTCCCGGCCCTGGTGGCCGGCGCCGTGCTCGGCCTCCTGACGACTTTGGGGAGCTACCTCCTCGTCAAGCCCACGTACACGGCCTCCAACCAGATCCTCTTCCAGGTAGCGGGCATGGAGAAGGTGCAGGATCCCAGTCTGGCCACGAACTACGCCACAACACTGGCCAGCAGCTACACCAGCATGGTGAACCAGCCCGTGATCACCGTCCCGCTGGCGGAGACTGTGAAGCTTGGGCAGCCCGCGCTGGCGGCAAACCTCACCGTCGTGTCCCCGCGGACCAACATGCTCGCCACGATCTCCTACAAGGACGCCGACGAGGCCAAGGCAACCCAGGTGGTCACCGAGGCCGGCAAGCTCCTGGAACAGGCCGTCGACCAGACCACGGACAAGGTGGGCACCCAGCCGCGCATCTCCGTGGTGCAGCAGACCGTGAACACGCTGGAGACCCCCGGAAGCGCCCCCACCCCCATCTCCTCCCTGATGAAGGGCGCGATGGTGGGGCTGATGACCCTCATCGCCTGGCTCCTCGTGCGCGCGCTGCTGGACAACAAGGTGCGCGTCGCGTCGGACCTCTCGGAGCTGGACGATTCCTCCGTGCTGGCCGAACTGCACGAGCCCCAGGACGCGGCCCTGCTGGCCCGCGCCATCCCCTTCCTGCAGCTGGGCGAGCCGGCCCGGATCCTGCTGGCCGCCGCCCGCGACGACGACGGCGCGGAAGCCACAGCCGTCGCCACTGCACAGGCCCTGGCAGCCGACTCCCGCAACCGGGTCCTGCTGGTGGACGCCGACCTGCGCCATGGTCTGATCACCCGTCAGCTCGGCGTCAGCGGCCCCGGGCTGTCCGAATTCCTCAGCGGCCAGACCGATGTCCCCGAGATCTCGCGCACTGACGGACTGTCCGTGCTGAGCAGTGGGGCCCTGCCTCCCAACCCGGCCGAGCTGCTTTCCGCTGATCGGTTTGCGACCCTGCTCGGGCAGGCTGGCGACCACACGCACATCGTCGTCGCCAGTTCCGGTCTCCTGGACCACTCCGATGCTGCGCTGTGCGCCACCGCCGTCGGGGGCACGGTCCTGGTGACCCGGGCCGGCAGCTCGCGCGAGTCGGACGTCCGGGAGGCCGTCGCCCTGCTGGACTCCGTGCACGCTCCCTTCGCGGGGCTGGTCCTGGACCACCAACCGGCGAAGGTCAGCTCTCGTCGGAAGTGATCACCGCGTCGGTGCCGCGCGGACCAGCGGCACCGACGGCGGCGAAGAGCATCAACCACCACCAGAAGCTGACGCCAAAGTTCTTGAGCAGGTAGGTGTCGAAGAAGAAGGCCAGCAGGCTGGCCACCAGGGCCAGGGACACGGCATGTCCGATCCGGTCCTTGCCGGTCCACAACCGCAGCATCCGCCAACCGAGCAGGCCCAGAACCGCCAGGAGCACGACGAAGCCCACCAGGCCCAGCTCCACCAGCACCGCCAGCAGCGTCGAGTGTGGGCTGTTCAGGGTCTTGCCGTAGGCGGTCACCACCATCATGGAACCCGGCGCAGGGATCATCTTGATGTCCAGCGAGTACCAGGGCCACAGGTGTCCGGACCCGACACCCAGCACCACCGATCGCAGAGATTCACGCCACACCCGGAGCGCCACCACCAGGTTCGCCTGGCGGCGGGGTTCGGAGAAGAGCAGCAACCGCTGGAGCGAAGGAACCGTGGCGATCAACACCGCCAGGACGCCCACGCTGACCACGGTCAGTCGGCCGACCCATCGGCCGAAACCCTGCTGCAGCCCCCACGCTGCGGCCAGGCAGCCGAAGGCCATCATGCACATGAAGCCCGCCCGGGAGCCCACGGCCACCACCAGCGCCGCCGAGGCCACGGCACCGACGACACTGGGGATCCGGCGCCAACCCTGGAGCGCACAGCCGAGGAAGAAGGCGAGGCAGGTCAGCAGCACCACGTGGTAGACCGCCGCGCCCCCCATGCCCGTGGAGATGCGGACGGACTCATGGACGCGAACGGCTCGAGGCCAGGTGGCCACCGAGGCCACCAGAACCACCCAGCAGGTCACCCACAGCTGGATCCGACGCACCACAGCCGCCATCCCAAAGGCCGCGAGCATCGTGACCACCGCCGTGACGACGGGGACGACCAACACGCCGCGCGTCATCCGAGTGCGTTGGATGATGGGTGGCGTCATGGTGGATGCAGTGCACATCGCATAGGCCATCAGCGTCAGGAAGCCGAGAGCCATCCAGCGCACCTCGCGGCTCATTCGCCGCCAGGCCGCGACACTCCACGGCAGACAGACCAGTGCCAGCAGCGCGAACCCCACTAGGAAGGCGCTGATCAACGACGGCCGTCCGTTGACCCCGCTACGGAGGTCGAAGACCTCCATCACGAGGACAGTGGGCACCAGGAGCCACCCAAGCCAGTCGCGGATCCTGTTCATGCGAGCCGTGTCCATGATGTAGAAGTGTAGGCTTCGTGGACGTCTGGGCCGCCGGACCCGGCCGAGCGAGCATCCAGGAGTCCCACCCGTGTCACAGTCCCCAGCGCCACTCCAGACCCAGGGCCGTGCGGCACGACTCAGGTCGAACACCTTCCTCAAACACGTCCTGACCCTGATGACGGGCACTGCCGTCGCACAGTTGATCCCGCTGGCGGCGACCCCCTTCCTCGCCCGGATGTACACCGATCATGAGTTCGGCATCTACACCCTGTTCATGGCCCTGGCCCAAGGCATCACCACCGTCGCCGCGCTGCGCTATGACATGGCCGTCGTCGTGCCGGAGAAGGACTCGGACGCCCGCGGCCTGGTGAAGCTGGCGAGCCGCATCGCCTTGTGCACAAGTCTCCTGGCCAGCCTGGTCTTCATCATCTGGGCGGGACCGCTGTCACGAGCCATGGGTCAGCCGGACATCAAGCCCTATCTGCCTCTGGTCGGCCTGCTGGCCCTGGGCATGACACAGATCTCCAGCCGCCAGTACTGGCTGAACCGCCGCCAGCGCTACAAGGAGATGGCGCGCAACCGGATGGGTCAGTCGATCGGCACCAATGGTGTCCAACTTGGTGCCGGGCTGCTCCCCCTGCCCGGCCCATTGGGCCTGGTGCTCGGCCCCATCGTGGGCCAGTGGTTCAGCTTCCTCAACCTGTACCGCCTCACCCGCCACGAGACGAAGCCACAGCCCGAGGACTCAGCCTTGGCGATGGCTCGCGAGCACCGCAAGATGCCTTTGCTCAATGGGCCGAATGCCCTGGTGGACACGGTTCGCCTGCAAGGCATCAATGTGATGATCGCCATGTTCTTCAGCGGGGCTGTCCTCGGCCAGTTCGGTCAGGCTTGGCGCTTGTTGTCCATGCCGATGGGTCTCATCAACCAGGCCTTGTCCCAGGTCTTCTTCCAGAAGCTCGCGACCACCCGCCGGGGGTCCATGTTCGCCGTGGTGCGCAACGCCATCCTGCGCTCATTGGCCATCGGGGTCATCCCCTTCGGACTCATCTGGCTGTTGGCACCCTGGCTGTTCCCCTTCGTGCTGGGTGCCCAGTGGGCGCCAGCTGGTCAGATCGCCCGAATTCTTGTCCCGTGGCTCTATCTGAACTTCGTCACGTCACCGGTGGCGACGCTGTTCATCACCGTGCGACGACAGGGCGTCCTGCTGGCCCACGCCATCGTCTACATGGCGGTGCCGCTGGCCCTGATCTGGCGCTTCCACAGCAGGCTCACACAGACCCTGACCTACGTCTCCTGGTCCATGGCAGGCCTATTGCTGGTCTTCCTGATGCTCGCCCTGATGGTGGCCAGGCAGTACGACCGTGGCATCGGGATGCGCCCGGGCGAGGACGCCGGAAGCGAGGTCACCCCCGACGAGAAGGCGGGCGAGGCTGCGGTGGAGGTCGAGGGCCGCTGACCGTCAGCTGGCCCAGGCGCCGGTGAAGAACTGCCAGGCCCACCACAGCATGACCGCGGCACTGGCCACGCCGAAGACGGCCACGGCAGTACGGGCGGCCACCTGCTTCCCCTGATGTGCCGGGCGCGCCGGCCCCCAGCCGAAGCGGGCCAGCTCCCCCGCCAGGAGCCACAGCGGGAACCACAGCAGGACGGCCCGGTTGACGCTCATGAACCACCACGAGGTGGCGAAGGCGAAGACCTGCACACCCACCCAGCCGGCCTGGGCCCAGCGTCGGCGCACCAGCAGGACGACGCTCAGCGAGGTGCCGACGGCCATGGAGACCACCTCGGCGCCGAAGACCGTCGCCACGGCGGGCCGGTCCGGCCACTTCGAGGGCCTCGCCGCATCCAGGGTGTGCTGAAGGGCCTCCCAGGGCTTGGTGAAGCCGCGGTTCCAGCCCGACTGCTGGGCCTCGAACCAGGCATTCCAGGACCCCGTGAGGTGGTGCAGCCAGGCGACATAGCCGAACAGCACCAGCGCCGCGAGCGCCATCAGCGTCGCGTGCAGCACGCGTCTGGTGACGGGGGTGCCGCGCTGCAACAGCGCGTACAGCCCCAGGGCACCGATCAGGAAGAGCCCGGAGACGCGGAAGCTGCAGGCCAGCCCGGTGAGCAGGGCGGCCTGCCCCCAGTGCCTGCTGCGGGCCCGTTCCCAGGCCCAGAAGGCGGCGGCGCAGAAGGGTGCCTCGGTGTAGGCGACGGTGGTGAAGACCGTCGTCGGGGCGAAGAGCCACAGGCTGGCTGCCACCGGGCCACCGAGGCGCAGCAGGGCCCAGGCCGCCAGTGCGGAGCAGACCCCCGCGATGCCAACCCCGGCCAGCCCCATCGGGATGCCGACGGTGTGGGCCGCGCGCAGCAGCAGTGGCAGGCCGGGGAAGAAGGCGCGGTCGATCGGGTTCGCATAGCCCTGGGTGGCGATCGCCTCGAAGTGGGCGACGTCCCAGGCGCTCAGCAGGTCATGGCCGGAGCGATGCTGCGTGATCATCACCAGCAGCGCCACTCCCAGGAGCAGTCCTCGGCTGGCCAGCCACGCTCGTGCCACCCACCATGCGTCGCGGCTCATGCCGGCCTGCCCACCGCGTCGGGAGCATGGTCCAGCACTCCACCGATCGGGTCGTCGACCAGCGGTTCGCGCACCGGATCATCCCAGGGCTTCGTCACGTCGTGCGCCACCTGCGCCACCAGCCAGGCCAGCACCAGCACTCGCAGGCCGATGGCGCCCCAGTAGACGACGTCATCACCTCCGGCACCCGAGGTGGTCAGGCCTCCCAGATGTCCCCAGACAGCCCAGCAGTAGAGCGTCTCCGCACCGGCCCAGACCGCCCAGTCGGAGACCACCGGACGGGCCAGCGGCACCAGCGGCAGCAGCCAGAGCACCTGCTGCGGCGAGAACCCCTTGTTCACCAGCAGCCAGCCGGCCACCAGCAGGAAGGCCACCTGCCCGACCCGTGGTCTGCGCGGAGCGCGCACCACCAGGCTCGCCACCCAGGCGCACCAGGACAGCATCAGCGCGGCCACCAGCAGTGACAGCAGCGGGATCCGCCCCCCGGCCGCCTCCAGCACGAACCAGACCGAGCCGAGCTCCGGGCCACGACGATGCCAGGCACCCGCGCTACCCAGGGCGGCGGGAGTCCAGGCCAGCACGGCGATGCCCAGCACTGCCAGCCAGACACCCAACGCCACCCCTGCGGTACGCGCCCACACCGCGACGCGGCCGGCCCGTAGGCAGACCAACAGCAGCGCCAGGAGCAGCAGCAGGGGCCAGGTGCCCGCGGCAGCCGCCAGACCAAGCAGGACACCGGCCAGCAGCTGCCGACGCAGCGCCCACGCCAGCAGGCCGGCCGTGGCCAGCGCGACGGCGAACAGGTCCCAGCTGACCAGGCCTCCCGTGACGACGGCCGGGGCTGCGGCGACGAGGAGCGCGTCCCAGCTGCGGACCCGTCCCGATGGCCCGGTGGCCACACGGCGGGCAGAGCCACGGCCCATCAGCAGGACGGACAGCACCGTGGCGAGCAGGCAGCAGAAGAGCAGCACGGCGGCGACGAGGAAGAACAGGTGGCTGCCGTCGACGAGCCGTTGGACGGGGACCCCGAAGGTGGGATCGGCACCCACCAGGTCCGCCAGCGCCCGTGCGATGGTGACGAAGAGCCCGGTCAGTGGGGGTTGGTCCAGCGCCGCGTCGCGGTAGGGAGCACCGCCCGTTCCCAGCGCGGTGTTCTGGTACAGGATCGGGATGTCGGAGTAGCACAGCCGCATGAAGGCGTCGACGGGCTGCCCCGCGACGGTCTGCTGGCAGGGGTGGTGCCGCCACAGGGTCAGCAACCAGGTGATGAGGGCGGCCAGCACGGCCCAGGGCAAGGGGTTGACCCACAAGCCCTTGCCGCGGCTGGCCTGCCGTCCCATCGGACCGCCCAGGCGCAGCTGCAGCGCGGCGGGCCACCCCCGGGGGTCAGCCGCCCGTGGTCTTGTCATTTCCATTGCCCCCGGCGGCGCTGCCGGATCCGGTCTTGCTGCCCGCTCCGGAGTCACTCTTGGCACCCGCATCGCCCTTGCGGCCGCCGGTACTGCTGGTGCCCGTGTTGCTGTTGGCCCCGGTGTTGCTCTTGGTACCTGTATTGGCCTTGGTGCCTGCATTGCTCGTACCGGCGTCGCTGTTGGTGCCTCTATTCCCTTGGGGGGCCGGGGGCTGCGTGGGCTGTGTGACCTTCGGCGGCGCACTGGTGACCGTCTGCGCCGGAGCGGTGGTCTGCGGAGCGGTGCTTGTCACCGGGGTCGTTTCCGCCGGAGTCGTTGTCGCGGGTGCACTGCTCTGCTCCGCCGTCGCGGTGGCGCTGGGCTGCTGCGTTGCCTGTCCGCCGTCGCTCGATTCGGTGCTGGTGGCGCTGGGCTTCGGGGACGGCGGGACGTAGACCTTGCCGCGCTCCTGCCCGTGGTTCACATTGGCCGCTTCCGGGAAGGACTCGTAGTCCTGACCCTCCATCGCCACCTTCATGTAGTCGCGCCACATCATGGCCGGGTAGGTGCCACCGAAGAAGGCGCTGTCCCCCGGACGGGCATAGGCATCGAGCGAGTGGTTGCCGTCGTCGCCGGCGACGAACATCACCGAGGTGGAGATCTGCGGGGTGTAGGCCGTGAACCAGGCCGAGGTGATGATGTTCTTGCCGTCGCGCTCGATGCCATTGGTGCCGGTCTTGCCGGCCACCTGGAAGCCCATGTTCGCCACCCGACCGCCAGTACCGCTGCTGACCACGGAGCGCAGCGCGGAGGTCACGTCGCGGGCGACGTCCTGCTCGATGCCCTGCTTGCCCTTGGTGTCGGCGGTGTAGATCACCTTGCCCTTGGCGTCCTTGACCTCCTTCACGACGTGGTTGCCCACGTGCACGCCGTCATTGGCGAAAGTGGCGAAGCCCCCCGCATTCTCCAGCGGGCTCACCTCGGCCATGCCCAGGGCGATACGGCCATTCGGCTCCCAGCCGGCTCCCTTGGGGATGCCCGCGTCATTGGCGGCCTTGATGATGGCCTCGGGGCCGTTCTCGATCTTCTCGGTCATGTCCACGAAGGCGGTGTTGATGGACTCCGCCAGCGCCTTGCGCAGTGTCACGCTGCCGTACTGCATACCGAACTCGTTGCGCACGTTCACCGAGTCACCCGCCGGCCGGTAGGTGTTGCCGTTCAGGCTGGAGCGCAGGCTCAGGCCGCCGCGCAGGCCCGCCACCGTCGCGTAGGCCTTGAAGGTGGACGCCGCGGGGCGGTCCGTGGTGGCCCAGTTGCGGGTGTTCTTGAGGTAGTCGGCGCCGCCGTAGATGGACTGCACCTCGCCCGTGCCCACCTTCACCGAGGCCAGCGTCGGGTGGATCCCGGCCCCCGACGAGGAATTGTCCCCGACGATCTTCGTGTAGTACGTGCCCACCTCGACGGCCCGCTTCTGGAGCTCCTCGTCGAAGGTGGTGGTGATCTGCAGGCCACCGCCCTCGATCTGCCCCTCGGTGAAGCCCTTGGCCAGCAGCTCGTTCTCCACCATCTTCAGCAGGTAGCCGTTGGTGCCGGCCCAGCGCTGGTTCAACGGGATCTCGGGGAACTCGGGCAGGGCCTTGGACCACTGCGCATACTGCGCGTCGGTGATCTTGCCGGCCTCCTTCAGGCCGCTCAGCACGTAGCGGTACCGGCCCAGCAGACGTTCCTTGTTCCCCTTGGCCGCCGACGGGTCAAAGGCCGACGGGTTGTTCAGCACGCTGGCCAGTACTGCTGCCTGCGGCACGGTCAGGTTTTTCGCGTCGGTGTTGAAGTAGCTCTTGCTGGCGGCCTGGATTCCATAGGCGCCACGGCCGAAGTAGATGGTGTTGAGGTAGCCCTGGAGGATCTCCTCCTTCTTCATCTCCTTGCCCATCTTGGTGGCCAGCACCAGTTCGCGCAGCTTGCGCGCCATCGTCCGGTCCTGGCTGAGGTAGAGGACCTTGATGTACTGCTGCGTGATGGTGGAACCGCCCTGCACCTCACCACCGCGGGCAATCGCCCAGGCCGAACGCACGATGCCCGACGGGGAGATGCCCCGGTCGGTCCAGAAGTCTCGGTTCTCGGCCGCCACGACGGCGTCCTTGATGGAGACCGGCATCTGCTCATAGGACAGGCTCTGGCGGTTCTGCACCGCGAAGCTGCCCAGCTTGGACTTCCCGTCGTTGTAGTACAGGAAGGTGGTGTTGGTGGTGAACTCCTCGTTGGGGTCCGGCAGCGAGGTGCGGTTGTAGAAGACAAGACCAGCGATCATGCTGACCAGCGCCATCACCAGCACGCCAATGGCGGCGATGCCCAGGATGCGCTTCCACCGGCCGCCGCCCGAGCCTTTGGCACCCTTCGCGGGGCGCGCCCCGGCACGGGTGGATGCGGGCTTCTTCGGTGTCTTGTCAGCCATAGATGTCCTCAACGGTTTCCTGATGACGGGGTGCGCGGCGCTTGCGCCCGTCCCCAAGCTTGTAGGTGAGCATGAGGTGGTTCCAGAAGCAGTCCGGGCAGACCTCGACGACGCGGACGGTGAACTCGCCGAACTGGTCCTGCATCTCCGCGAGTTCCTCGCTGGACTTGATCCTTCCGCTGAACTGCCCCAGCTGGCTGCCGAAGGTGTAGTTCAGGTTGGTCAGGCGTTCCCCGCCGCAGACGGGGCAGTCCTCGTCGCTGGGTTCACCGTGGTGCAGGGCCGCCCGGACGAGCAGCGGGTCCGCGTCGCAAGGGCCGTTCTCGCTCAGGGCGCGCTGGGGTTGTTGCAGGGCCACCAGGGCTCGGCGACGCTGCAACGCATGACTCATCACCTCACGCTGCGACCACATAGATGCGCCCAAGCCTATGCGCACCTTCTGACACCGCGCTGAGACAGACCCATTACCCTTGTGCGATGACGTCGAAGGACCAGCCCCCCGCCCCCGCCCAACTAGTCGCCGTCCACGGCCGCGGCATCGTCTCGTCGAAGAAGCACGTGGCCACCGCCGACGACCTTGGCTTCACCCGCGGGGACGGCGTCTTCGACGCCACCCGGGTGCGCACCGGATCCGACGGGATCTCCACCATCGACAACCTCGAGGCGCACCTGGCACGGCTGGACCAGTCCTTCCTCCGGCTGACCGGTGAACACGTCGACCGCGACTTCTGGCGCGAACTGGTAGACGAGGCCGTCGACGCCTGGAGCCACCCCGGCGAGGCCGTGCTCAAGCTGATGCAGACCAGCGGGCTGGAGAGCGTGCAGGGGATCCCACTGCTGGTGCTCAGCATCACCCAGATGAGCGAGGCCTCCCTGGCCCAACGCGCAGGCATCCGCGTCACCACCCTGGACCGGGGCACCGCCAGCGACGCCCACCTCGACGCGCCGTGGTTGCTGGGCAATGTGAAGACGCTGAGCTATGCGGTGAACATGGCCGCCAAGCGCGAGGCGCACCGCCGTGGCGTCGACGACGTGCTGTTCACCAGCAGCGACGGCTACTGCTTGGAGGGGCCCACCGCAGCCCTGGTGGTGGCGAAGGACGGGGTGCTCACCACCACCCCCGTCGAGGGCACCGGCATCCTGGACTCCATCACCCAGAAGCAGGTCTTCGCCAAGGCGGAGAAGGACGGCTGGCGGACCGAGTACCGCCTGATCAGGCCCAAGGAGCTCGCCAAGGCCGACGGCGTGTGGCTGGTCAGCTCCGTGCGAGGGGCCGCCCCGGTGCTGGAACTCGATGGCCGCGAGCTGACCACCGAGGCCAAGCTCACCAAGAAGATCTGCAAGTACGCCGGCTTCAAGAACTGAGCCTCGCAACGCGGAATGCAGAAGGTCCCCGACGGATGACCCGTCGGGGAACTTCTGCATTGTGGAGCGTACGGGGTTCGAACCCGTGACCTATTGCTTGCAAAGCAATCGCGCTACCAACTGCGCCAACGCCCCATGCCCCGTGATGGGGCACTGGGAAAGTCTACGGCAGGGGTACCGCGAGCGGCAAAAACGTCCGGGACCGAAGGCGCTCGGGTCCGCGTGATCCGCGTATGTTGCAACCTGAGCGGACCACAGGAACCCGAGCGGCTTTCGGGATGCGGCAGTATCGAGCGCATGGAAACTCAGCACTCCGACGCCATCACCCGTCGCGGCACGGACCACGCCATCGTCTACTGGCGCCCCGGCTGCCCCTACTGCGAGCACCTCTTGTCCGGACTCGACGAGGATGACGCGCGGATCAGCCTGGTGAACATCTGGACCGACCCGGAGGCCGCGGCCTTCGTCCGCAGCCTCCAGGACGGCAACGAGCTGGTGCCCACCGTCGTGGTGGGTGAGCGTGTGCTCACCGCACCCGACGGGCCCGAGGTGCTCGCGGCGCTGGGCTGACGCCTCGACAGTCTCAGGGACCGGAATCAGGAGACCGTGGTCCCGGGCTCGACGCGGGAGCCGTGCGGAACCTCGGCGCCGGCCGCGACGGCGGCATCCATCCCCACCAGGGTGACCTCCTCCGACTTCAGCCGGGAGGTGGCATCCTGCGCCTCCTCCGCCCCGACGCGTGCTCCGGCCCCGATCTCACACCGGGCATCCAGCACTGACCAGCCGATCCGGGCATCGCGCCGCACGTGCACGCCACGCATCAGGACGGCGTCGTGCACCACAGCCCCGGCCTCCACCACCACGTCGGGGCCGATGACGCACCGCTCCACCCGGCCATGGATCTCCGAGCCATTGCCCAGCATGGCGTCCAGCACCTCGGCGCCCTCGTGCACCCGGGCAGCGGGCCCCTGCGGCGAGGCGGTGCGCATCGGCCAGTCGCGGCTGTGCAGGATGCCGAGGTCTCCGGCCAGCAGGTCCTGGTGGGCCCGGAAGTAGGCCGAGGGGCGGCCCAGGTCACGCCAGTATCCGGGCAGTTCGTGGGCGACGACCTTGCCGCGCTGCACCAGCTCCGGCAACAGGTGTTCGCTGAAGTCCCCCAGGCCCGAGTCCCCGTCCGGGGCCTCGCCGCCCAGCCGTTCGCGCAGGCCGTCGAGGATCTCCACCAGCACCTTGGCGTCGTAGGCGAAGACCTCGCTGGCGATGGTCTCGGTGTGTGGCTCGTCGGGCTTGTGGTGCACGCCCGTCACCCGGCCGTCCTCGTCGACGTCGACCAGCGTGTGGTGACCGACCTCCTCGAGGCCGATGGTGGTGGTCACCACCGTGCACTCCGCACCCGCCTCGCGATGGGTGCGCAGCACCTCACGGTGGTCCAGGGAGTAGACGTGGTCCGCGGACAGCACCAGGACCACCTCCGGGTCGTGCTGCGAGATGAGCCGACGGATCCGGAAGAGGGAGTCCGCGTTGCCGGTGGCCATGCCCTCCTCCTCGTCGCCGATCCCCTGTTGAGGAGGGAGCACCCGCAGACCCCCGAGGTTGCGATCGAGGTCCCAGGGACGGCCGTGCGCCAACACGGGGTCGAAGCTCGACGCGTGGTACTGCACCACCACCCACACGTCGCGGACGTGGCTGTTGACAAGGTTGGACAAACAGATGTCCAGCAGGGAGAAGACGCCACCGAAGGGCAGCGTGGGCTTGGCGCGCCGCTGGGTGAGGACGTCCATCCGGCTCCCCTTTCCCCCGGCGAGGACGATGGCCAGGACGCGATCGGTGTCGACGGCGAGACTCTCCATGGCCACAGGCTATTGAGCCGGCCCAAGCCGGCGGCCCACCCCGAGGGATGTCAATCACCCAGCCCGCCTGAGGATTTTCAGAAATCTCTAAGAATTGCCTAGAGTCGAGGTGCCCCATCACCCCACCCCACCTGGAGCACCATGAAGACCACGCGACGCACCCTTCTGTCCGCCTCCGCCGCCGGCCTCGCCGCGGCGGCCCTGCCCCACGAGGCATTTGCCGCAGGCCCGACCATCGACGAGCAGTTCACCAGCTGGCTGGCCGGGAGCGCCTGGAATGCCAACCGGACCGTGCGGATCAATGGCGACTGGACCGGTACCGGCGGCAACCAGCTGCTGCGTTCCAATGTGCGCATCGCCCAGGGCGTCGCGACGATGACCAGCCGCGCCAACCAGCTCTCCGGCGCCGAACTGCAGACCGCACCCGACAAGCTGCTGGGCAATGGCTACTACGAGGCCAGCATGCAGATGTCCTCGGTGCCCGGCATCCTGTCCGGCATCTTCTTCAAGGCGGAGAACTACGGCATGCCGGAGGTGGACATCGAGATCCGCAGCCGGGACAACGGCGCCGGCAAGGAGCACTACGCCTTCTACACCGTCCACTACTTCGGTGGCGGCCACCAGTACAAGCAGGTCCGCCTGCCCTTCGACCCGGCCGCCGGATTCCACAGCTACGGCTTCCTGATGGGCCGCAACTCCATCCGCTTCTACGTCGACGGCAAGCTCACCCACACCTGGACGAACCTGCCCACCAATCTGGGTGCCCCGGCCGAGCCCAAGGGTTACCTGATGACCAATTCCTGGGCCCAGCCCGGCGAGTGGGTCGGCGCCCTGCCCACGCGGGACACCTCCACCCGGATCAACTGGCTGCGGCACTGGGCGGGCACCACCACCCCTCGGTTCACGCCCGCCCGCTGAGCGAGCCTCACTCGGCCCGGGTCAGCCCCGCCACCAGCACCTGCCGCAGGGTGGCGCGGCTGGCCAGCAGGCCCAGCCGGACCAGGGCCAGGCCACCCACCAGTACGAGCACGACGGTGAGGGCCGACGTCGGACTGGCGAAGGAGTTCACCGCCCCCAGTGGCAGTACCAGGGCCAAGGCCGCCAGGGCGGAGATGGCCACCACGGCGGTCACCGGGCGCAGCACCGAGCGCCTGCGCGCGGCGTCGATCATCGTCGCCGGCATACCCAGCATGTCCAGCCCGACGAAGAGCTGACGACGGTCCAGCACCGCGGCTGTCTGGTTGATGCCCACCGAGCAGGCGACGGTCACGAAGCTGATCAGCAGGGTGAGCATCACGCCGGTACGGATGTCGGTCATCAGGACCGCGTCATGGGGGTTGCTGGTGGGCTGCGCCGCCATGCTCATGGCGACGCCCATGAAGACCCCGACGAAGGTGGTGGCGCCGAGCGCGCCCACCTGCCGCCAGACCTGCTTGGGGTCCTCCAGGATGGTGCGGGCCGCCAGCAACTGCGTCGGATCCTTGGCGCGGCGCAGGTCCTGCCGGGCGACGACAGACACGATCCACGGGCCGGCCAGGTTCACCGCCACCAGGGGCAACCCGAACATGAGCACCATCATCACCATGATGGCCAGCGTCGACGCGGCGGACCCCAACAGCCGTGCCAGCACCGAGCACCCGGCAACGGCCGCGACGGCGGCCACCATCCGCCTGGTGGAGGCCACCGGGGCCTTCTGGCGGGTTCGGACACCCAAAGGCGTCACCTCGACCTTGCGCAGCCCGACAACGGAACTGGCCAGGCCGAGCAGCACGATGGCGAGCACGGCCCCCAGGACCGGGAGCACGCCGAGCCAAAGCCGTCCGGCCCCGATCCGGCCCCCACCGAAGTGGAGCAGGCCGAAGAGCGGCAACAGCGCCAGGTAGCCCAGCACACCCAGCAGGGCCCCGGCGAGGGCGGTGGCACCGGTCTCGGTCAGGGTCAGCAGGCGCAGGGTTCCCGACGAGGCGCCGAGCAGCCGCAGCGAACTGAGCCTGGTGTCGCGGCGCCGGGCGGACAGCCGGGCCGCCGCACCCGCCAACGTCGCCAGCGGGACCAGCAGCAGGACCAGGGCGACCAGCGACAGGAAGCGGTACATGCCCGCCAACTCACCCGTCGTGGAGAAGAAGTGGTGCACACCGCCGGCCACGGACAGGCTCAGCGCACTCGCGACACCCATCGCCGCCACGGGCAGTGCCCAGCTGGAGCGGTCGGCCATCGTCGGGCGGGCGAGCAGTTTGACCAGGGCCCAGGTGCCCCCCTTCACGCTTGTCGAGCCCCCATTCACGCTTGCCGAGCTTGTCGAGGCGTTCATGCCACACCACCGAGGGCCACGTACAGCGGGTGGCTGTCACTGATGATCTGACCGTCCTGGAGCCGCACGGTGCGCGAGCAGCGGGCGGCGACGCGCTCGTCGTGGGTCACCATCACCAGCGTGCGGCCACGGCCGACGGTGGCCTCCAACAGCGCGCCAAGCACCTCGGAAGAGGTCTGCTGGTCCAGGGCGCCGGTGGGCTCATCGGCGAAGGTGACCACCGCATTGGTGACCTGGCTACGGGCGATGGCGACGCGCTGCACCTGCCCGCCGGACATCTCCCCCAGCCGTCGGCCCTCCAGGCCGGCCAGCCCCAGGTGCACCAGCCACCCGGTGGCCCGGGCCTCCGCCTCGCGTCGGCCCACTCCGGCCAGCATCAGCGGGAGGGCGGCGTTCTCCAAGGCTGTGAGCTCCGGCAGCAGCAGCCCCTGCTGGAAGACGAAGCCGAGCTGTTCGCGTCGCAAGCGGGCCCGCTCCTCCGTCCCGAGGCGGTCGACGTGCACGGGGCCATGGTCAGTTGTGAGCGTGATGCGGCCCTGGTCCGGGGAGAGGATGCCCGAGAGACAGTGCAGCAGCGTGGTCTTGCCGGAGCCCGAAGGGCCCATCACGGCAACGGACTCACCGGCGCGGATGCCCAGGTCCACACCGCCGAGAGCGACGGTGGGGCCATAGGTCTTGACGATGCCGGTGGCGGCGAGGACAGTGTTCTGGTTCATGCCACCAAGGCTTCCGGCACGGTGCCTCATCCCGCGTCGGTCCGGCGCGTGGTCCTGATCGAAGCGTCCTCCACCCACGGGATGAGCTGCCCGCCCCGCCACGGGTGGACGAGAAATGTCGGTGGCTTCTCCTAGGCTGCTGCCATGACCAGATGGCACCTCCGCGAGCGCTTCCGGAGCAATCCCATGTGGTTCGACGCCGTGGTCATGGTGATGGTGATGCCGTGGACAATGACGGTCACCAATGGCCTGATGACCCAGGACTATGCCGCCAGCCAGATGCCCGGCTGGTTCTTCCCCCTGTGGGGGCTGATGTACTCCTTGCCCTTCCTGTGGCGCAGGACCAGACCGCTGTGGATGGCCTCCGGGATCTTCGCCGCCCACGTGGTGCAGCTCTTCCTGGTTCCCATGGTGATGCCGAGCAACATCGTCGTCCCCGTCGCGCTGTACGCCCTGGCGCGCTACGAGAAGCCGCGTCGGGCCCGCTTCTGGCTGGCGATCGTCCTGGCCGGCGCAGCCATCGCGTCCGTGCAGTGGGGGCTGGTGGACGCCGCCTCGGGCGAGTCGGTCGGGCTGGTGGAGAAGCTGGCGCGGATCACCTTCTGGCTGGTCGCAGCCACCGCCATTTGCCTGACGAGCTGGTTCTGGGGGCAGTGGAATCGGCAGAAGGACCTGACGCACGAGTCCTGGCGAGAACGCGCCGAGGCCCTGGAACGCGAGCGTCAGCAGGGCATGGCGCTGGTGGCCCAGGAGGAGCGCAACCGGCTGGCGCGGGAGATGCACGACATCGTCGCCCACTCGCTGAGCGTGATCGTCGTCCAGTCCGACGGAGCCGCCTACCTGGCGAACCACGACGAGATCGGCGATCCCGAGGCGCGCCTTGCCCAGGTGAACAAGGCCATCGAGACCATTGGCCAGACGGCCCGCACGGCACTGACCGAGACGCGTCGGCTGGTGGGCGTGCTCCGGCAGGATGGCGAGGACCTGGAGATGGCGCCGGCGGCGACGCTGGACCAGATCGAAGAACTGGTCATCCAGCTGGGCAGTGCAGGCATTCCCACCTCCTTCCACGTCGAAGGCGGCGCGGACCTGCATGCCCCCATCGGAGAGGGCGCGGAGATGGCGCTCTACCGGGTGGCGCAGGAGTCGCTGACCAATGTCATGAAGCACGCCGGGGTGAATGCCACCGTGGAGGTTGCCATCACCCACACCGCCGACGCCGTCTCGCTGCGCGTCTCCGACACCGGCGCTGGCCCCACGCAGAGCGACGGCCTGGGGCACGGCCTGGTGGGGATGCGCGAACGCGTCGCCGCGTGGGGTGGCCAGCTCAATGCGGGCCCCCGCCGCGGTGGCGGTTTCGAGGTCCACGCCATCCTGCCCACGAAGAACGAGAGGAAGCACCCATGACCCAGAACCCCATTCGGCTCCTGCTGGCCGACGACCAGGCGATGGTGCGTGCTGGATTTCGCATGGTGCTCGATGCCCAGACGGACATGAGCGTCATCGGCGAGGCCGGCGACGGGGCCGAGGCCGTCCGCCTGGCCGGCGAGCTGTCCCCCGACGTCGTCCTGATGGACATCCGGATGCCCACGATGGATGGGGTCGAGGCGACGCGGCGGATCTCCGAGGCCTACGCCGATGCGACGAGGGTCCTGGTGCTGACCACCTTCGACCTGGACGAGTACGTCTACGCGGCACTGCAGGCCGGAGCCTCGGGCTTCCTGCTCAAGGATGCCGGCCCTGCGGAGCTGCTGGCCGCCATCCGCGCCGTCCACTCCGGCGAGTCCGTGGTGGCGCCGTCGGCCACCCGTCGTCTGCTGGAACGCTTCCTTCCGTCGCTGCCCGCCGGGCCGCTGGAGCAGCGCAATGCCCAGGAACGACTGTCCGTGCTGACCGAGCGCGAGCGGGAGATCCTGGTGGAAGTGGGCCGAGGATTGACCAATTCGGAGATCGCCGGAAAGCTCTTCCTCGCCGAGGCCACGGTGAAGACCCATATTGGCCACATCCTGGCGAAACTCAACCTTCGTGACCGAATTCAGATGGTTGTTCTTGCGTATGACACTGGCTTGGTCAAACCTCAACCGTAGGCTCACATTGAGCGTGGGGATTCCGGCATTGTCGTCCTAGATTCTTGGGCATGACCAAGACCTCGAAGTTCATCGCATCCATCATTTCCGCCGTCGCCCTGAGCGGCCTCGTGGCCGTCGCTCCGGCCCACGCCGACACCACCTCGACCACCGCGTCCTCGATCATCCAGACGAGCGCTCCCATCAGCCTGTTCGCAAAGGGCCGCATCATCTGGTGCTGCTGAAAGCGCTGACTTCTCAGCTATACAGATCATCATAGTCTTGACAATTCATTGAATTAGATTCACATCACTGAATCATCGGATTCCGGACTTCCTGACCGTGAATTGCCGCGGCGCCCACAGCCCCTCGGGGCCATGGGCGCCGCATTCACGTCACCGGAACAGGGTCAGCGTCCCTGCTCGAATTCACGCACCGCAGCAACCGCCAGATCGGGCTGGTCGCTGAAGACGTGATCCATGCCGGCCGCGAGGAAGGCCTTGATCTCACCCTTCATGTCACCGATCTCGGCCGGGTTGGCCGAGCTCTTGAAGTTGGTGGGCAGGAAGCTGTTCTCGGCACGGAAGGTCCAGCCGGTCACCTCGAGGCCCGCGTCGTGGGCATTCTTGATGGCAGCCGACGGCTTGTCCAGGGACCCGTCCTTCTTCTTGGGGATCATCACGTTCTTGCAGAGCCCGACGCTGTCGGCGTACTTGGCGATCTTCTTCATGCCCGACGCCGTCACCATGTCCTTGTAGGTGGTGGTGTTGCCGGTGGCCACGAAGTCGGCCGGAGCACCGGAGCAGTCGATGAGCTGCACCAGCTGGACCTTGGTCATCTGGTTGAGCTCCTGCAGGTTGCCCACCTCGAAGCTCTGGATCTGGGTCGGGGAGTTCTTGCGGCCGTAGCCATTGGCCTCCAGCACCTTCACGGTGCCCTCCTCCTGGCTCAGGCCGATCGAGTCGAAGTAGCTGCCGTGCTTGATCTCGGGGATCACGCCGACGGGCTTGCCGCTGCAGGTCTTCGAACGACGGGCCAGGTCGACCACCTCGTCGAAGGTGGGCACCTGGTACAGGCCGTCGAACTTGGCGCTGCCGGGGCGAAGCTCACCCAGACGCTCCTTGGCGCGCAGCGCGCGCAGCTCCGCCAGCGTGAAGTCCTCGGTGAACCAGCCGGTGATCTTGCTGCCGTCGATGGTCTTGGTGGTCTTGCGGTCGGCGAACTCGGGGCGATCGGCCACATTGGTGGTGCCCGTGATGTCGTTCTCGTGCCGGTCCACCAGCACGCCGTCCTTGGTGCTCACCAGGTCCGGCTCGATGTAGTCGGCGCACTGGTTGATGGCCTCTTCGTAGGCGGCCAGGGTGTGCTCGGGACGGTATCCGGAGGCGCCACGGTGCGAGAAGACGGTGTGCTCCTTGCTGGCCGCGGGCACCTTCTTCTTCGCCAGGTCCACGATGATCATCTCGGTGTTGTCCGGGGTGCCGGGCTTGCGGGCATCATTGCCGGGGTAGTTGTTGTCGTCGGCAACCAGCAGGCGGCCGTCCTTGAGGCGCACGACGGTCTCGACGCTCTGGAAGGGGAACTTGAAGGTCTCCTCCACGCCGTAGCCGGGATCGGTCTGCATGCCGATGCCGTCTGGGTTGTCGATCTTCAGCAGGTCGACGACCAGCTTCTTGACCAGGAAGCCGTCCTTCTCCTGCTTGTTCAGGTTGATCTCGTAGATGCGCTTGGTGACGGACTTGGCGCCCCAGAAGTCGTCGCGCTCGACGACGAGCATCTTCTTGCCGTCGGTCATGAAGGCGTCGCCGACCAGGTTGTCATCGGTGTCGGCCTGGTACTTCCAGGTGCGGCCCGTGTACTTGTTGGTGCGGGTGTCGAACTGGCTGATGACGCGGGTGCGCTTGTCGTCGCCGTTCAGGTAGCCCTCGAGGATCGGGTACAGGTAGCGGCCGTTCTGGCTGGTCGCCATCGCCTCGAAGCCCTTGGAATTGCGCAGCGTGGCGGCTTCGCCCTTGGCCAGCAGGGGACTGCTGGGGCTCTTCACGCCAGGCATGGGAACCGGGGCCTGCAGCAACACGCCGTCGGCGCTGAAGTGCAGGATGTAGGGGCCGAACTCCTCGCCGATCCAGAAGCTGCCGTCCTTGGCGACGACCATGGACTCGACGTCGAAGTCCGCGCCGGTCAGGTGGCGCTGCTTGGTGTTCTCGTTGACGATCTTGAAGCCGGCATTGTGGTGCGGGTCACGCAGCTGCACGAACTTCTTGACCTGGATCTTGCCCTTGCCGCCGTCGGCGGTCTCCCACTGCGGCTTGACCTTGTAGATGCGCAGCAGGAAGTCGTCGGAATTGGCCTTGGCGCCGAAGCCGTTGTCGGGCAGGCCCCAGAAGCTTCCGTCACCGATCTCCGCCATCGCGGAGAAACCGGGGATGACCTGGCCGGGGAAGGGGCCCTTGCGGCCATTGGCCTCGGTGACCTTGGCACCGGACTCGGGGCCCTTGGCGATGTAGTCGGCGCTCAGCGAGGCGCGGGCATCCAGGGTGGGGACGACGGTCTTGGTCGTGGCCACCTTGGGAGCGGGCTTGTCCGCGGGAGCGGCATGGACAGGGACGATGGCTGCAAGAGGCATGACCAACGCGGCCGAGCCGATGGCTGCGGCGGCGAGGCGTGAGATGTGTGGGGTACGCATGCGCCCCAGCCCATCAGGTTCAGCTGAGCGTCAGGTTTACGGCGGATGTGCCCCGGGTGAACTTTCGGGCGACCCCGGCAAGCCGCTCGGGTCCGTGGCTTCCGCTCGGGTTGCCACACGAGCGGAAGCCACAAACCCGAGCGTCGTGCACCAAGAACTCTTGAAGCATTTATTTCGAAAGACTAGTTCATGTTCATGGCCAGTCACTCGCCCGCGCGCAGCACCGTCATCACCCCGGACCAGCTCAAGGCCTGCGCACATCCGTTGCGCATCGCCCTGCTGGAGCAGCTGGGCTGGCACGGCGCCCTCACAGCCAGTCAGATCGCCGAACTCGTCGACGAGTCACCATCCAACTGCTCTTGGCACCTGCGGCGGCTCGCCCAGGCAGGTCTGGTGGAGCGAGCCGAGGGCCAGAACCGTCGCGATCGGCCCTGGCAGCTCACCTTCGACCAGTACGCCTTCGACGCGAACCTGAACTCCATCACCCCGGATCTGCTCGCGCACCGCCAGACCGACCGGATGCTCACCGCACGACGCCGCCGGGGAGGCCCGCCCCAGACCCATGCCACCCATGCCGCCTGGCTCACCCCAGCCGAGGCGGAGGCCGTGATGGTGCACCTGGAAGCAGCTCGACGGGCCGTGGAGGACGCGACGAAGAACCGCACCGACCCGACCCAGCGCCCCGCAGACGCCATCGCCTATGAGCTGGTGCAGTGGTTGGTCCCTGTCGAGGGCGGAGCATGACCTCCGCCCGGGAGCTGCTGCGCGCGCCGCTCTACGGGCGCTGGTTGGCCGGGCGTGCCGTGAGCTGGTTCGGCGACACGGTGATGATCCTCGCGCTCAGCATCTGGGTGAAGTCACTGACCGGCAGCTCGTCGCAAGCAGGTGTCACGCTGGCCTTCTTCATGGCCCCGCAGCTGCTCGCACCGCTGGCCGGCCAGCTGGTGGACCACATTCCCCGCCGCGTGGTGCTGGTGGCGGGGAACCTGCTGTCCGCGGTGACCCTGGTGCCACTGTGGTGGGTGCACCGGCCTGATCAGGCATGGGTGATCTGGGCGGCCGCGGTGGGCTACGGCCTGTCCGGAGTGCTGCTCTCGTCCGCCTCCATGGCGCTGCAGCGATCCATCACGCCCGACGAGTTCTTGGCCCGCGCCCAGGGCCTCCAGCAAACTGTCGGGACCTCCTTCCAGCTGCTGGCACCGCTGGTGGGAGCCGCCCTGTTCGCCACACACGGTGGCCGCGGCCCCACAGCCGTCGCCATCACCTGCTTCCTCGCAGGTGCGGTGCTATTCGCGAGCTTCCCCGAACCCGCCGAGGACGATCCATCGGAGCAGGTCGGGCTGTGGCGGCAGATGACCGCTGGGCTGGAACACATCTGGCGGCACAAGCCGCTCCTGGACGCAATGACGGCGATGCTGCTGGTCAACTGCGTCGCCGGACTGTTGGAAGGGGCGATGTACTCCGTGACCGATACCTTCGGGCGTAGCGCCGCCTGGGCCGGCACGATCGCCAGTGCGCAAGGGGCCGGGATGGTTGCCGGATCCCTGGCGGCCTCACGAGTGGTGGAGAGGATCGGCGAGATCCACTCCATGACCGTCGGGTTGTCCATCAGTGCCGTGCTGGTGCTCCTCGCCGCGGCCACCCCGACGTTGTGGACCTACCTGGCGGTGGTGGTGGCGATCGGGGCCTTCCTGCCGATGGTCTTCGTCGCCGCCGGGACCCTGCAGCAGCGCGTCACGCCCAACCACCTGATGGGGCGGGTGGGCACCGCCATGGCACCCCTGTTCAGCCTCAGCAGCGTCGGAGCGATGAGCGTGGGCGCAATGCTGGTGGACACCGTCAGTTTCCGCCAGATCCATCCCCTCGTCACGGTGGGCATGGCGGGTTCGGCCGTCTGGCTGCGGCTTGCCACCCGACGGCGCAGCCACCCTGGCGCCCCCCAGCCCCAGGATCAGAGCTCGCGGACCACCTTCGCCGGCTGACCCAACGGCACCACATTGGCGGGCAGGCTCTTGCTGACGATCGCCCCGGCACCCACCACGGTGTTGTCCCCGATGGTGACGCCGGGCAGCACGATCACCCCGCCGCCGAGCCACACATTGTCACCGATCATGATGGGCTCGGCGGCCTCCAGTTTGTCGCGTCGCTGCTGCGGGTCCAGCGGGTGCGTGGGCGTGAGCAGCTGCACATTGGGGCCGATCTGGCAGTCCTCCCCGATGCTGATCCTCGCCACGTCCAGCGCCGTCAGGTTGTAGTTGATGAAGGTGCGGGCGCCGATGCTGATCTGGCCGCCGTAGTCCACGTGCAGCGGGGGCTTGATGTAGGCACCCTCACCCAGCTCCCCGATCAGCTCCTCCAACAGGCTTCGGGCATTGTCCGGATCCTCCACACTGGCCTGCAGGTAGCGCTCCTGCAGCTCGACGGCGCGCTGCGCCAGGCGCCCGCTCTCCGGGTCGTCGGCGATGTAGAGGTCTCCCGCCAGCATCCGCTCGCGGTTGGTCCTGGGGTCTCCGGCGAAGTAGTCGCTCATGATTCGACGCTACCCCGCCGGAGACCGATGGGGCCCCGATGCGGATAGTCGCAACAGATCCCAAACCGCTCCCCACTGCAACTACTGCACTGGGGAGCGATTTGGGATCTGTCCTGAATATCCAGCCCCGGGTCCGAACCTCCCTCAGCCCAACGGCTGGCAGCGAGGGCACCACCAGACCAGGCGCTCCTGCGTGGCCGGGCCGTACTCCTCGCACTCGATCCGGGTGCGGCAGCGGGGGCAGGGCTTGCCGGCGCGGCCGTAGACCCAGCGCCCGTCGCGGCCCGACGCGGTGGGCACCCACGGCCCGGGCCCCTTGTTGGCAGAAAGCAGCCGCCGGGCGGTGCGCACCAGGTTGGCGAGGTCCGCCACCTCCGCCACGGGGGTACGCGGGTGGACCCGCTGGTGGAAGAGGGATTCGGCGCGGTAGATGGTGCCGATCCCGGCCAGATTGCGCTGGTCCAGCAGCGCTTCGCCGATCGTCCGTGCGGGCTCCCGCAACAGGTTGACAACGGCCAGGTCCTCGTCCCAGCCGGGCCCGAGCAGGTCCGGCCCCAGATGTCCCACCACCTCGTCCTCGTGGTCGGTGCGGACCAGGTCCACCATCCCCAGCCTCAGCCCGACGGCCTGCTTCTGCTCGGTGGTCAGCAGGGCACGGACCTCGTGGGCCGGCCCGGGCGTTCGGGCACTGGCCTCGACGACCTTCCAGGTGCCGTCCATCCTCAAGTGGGTGTGGATGGTCCACCCGCCGTCGAGCCTGGTCAGCTGGTGTTTCCCACGCGGCACCACCTCCAGCACACGCTGTCCGACGAGCTCGGCCGCTGCCGCCGCGGCAGCGGGCACCCGCAACTCCGCCCGGGTCAGCACCTGCCCGGACAGGGCGCGGTGCAATGTGGCGCAGGAACGGAAGACGGCATCACCCTCGGGCATCGAAGAAGTCCACCATCCTCTGCACCTGCTCCGCCAACCGCTGGCCCTCGGGGTCCACACCGTCGGCAAGGTGCAGCTGCACCTGCACCGAAGGCCCGGCCTTCCGGGATGACTTCATGCGTCGGAAGCAGCCGACGTCGACGCCGTCGACGATCACGAAGCCCCACCCGGCCTCGGCGGCGCTGAGGTGTTGTTCCCCCAACCGATGCCCGGGCAGGCGCGGGAAATGCGGCCGGTCGTGGCTGAGGAAGGCCTCGTCGAAGGTGGGCAAGAGCAGGACGCCGCCCAGACCATCGGCCGGGAGCTCCGTCGACGGCAGGCTCCACAGGTCCACCTCGTCGACCACCTCATGGGTGAAGTCCGGTGCCGCGAAGACGGCCAGCGCCTCGCGCTTGGTGATGGTGCACCACCGCTGCAGGTCCTTGATGGAGGTGGGCCCGTGGCCGGTGACGAAGCGTCGCACCAGCCGATCGGTGGCCTCCTCCCGGCGCAGCGGCGCAGCGGCAGGAACCACCGAATCCAGCAGGGTGTAGCTGTGCTCACCCTTGTCGGTCAGAGGTCCGGAGCAGATCAGGCCGCACAGCTCGGCCACAATCAGCAGGTGCGCCACCACCTGCCCCTGCTGCGGGAAGCCGGTGCCGGGCAGGTGCGGCTGGAGCTCCTTGCGGGTCATCGGACCACGCGACAGCAGGTCTGTGAACACGGAGAAGGCCTGCGCCTGCACCTCGTCGGTGATCCCCAGCTGCCGATGCCGCCCCCGCGAACCGGACAAGACCTTGGGAGAGGTCAGTTCCAGCAGCCAGCGGATGTCGCCGCGGTGCACGTAGTGCCAGGTGGGCCGCAGGACGTGGGTGCGCAGCACCTCGCCGGAACTGACCGCCGCCCGCACCGTCTCGTCGTCGGCGACGCCCGCTCGCAGCCCCAGCGACCAGCGGGACAACGGCGGGTCCTGCGCCTGCACGGCCAGCGAATGCCGCACCACCTCCGCGACGCTCGTCGCACGCGGTCCGGTGAGCTGCTGTTGGGCAAGGCGCCGCCGAATGATGGCCTCGACGAACTCGGACGTCGGGAGAAGGGTCTCGGGCACACCTCATCGTGACATGGCCCGGAGGAGCGTGGAGGGTAGCCACCGAGCTCGGTGGCCACCATCCACGCTTTTCAGATCCGCCGAATCCGTCAGCTGCCGACGCTTCCAGCGGCCTTGCGGTACTTCGCGGGAGTCAGGCGACGACGGCGGGTGACCGCCAACAGGCAGGCCACCGAGGCCAGCAACCACAGCACCAACAGACTTCCCACCGGCCCGACGCCCATCGGGGCCCCGGTGACGATGGAACGCAGCCCCCGCAATGCCGGCGCCAGCGGGGAGAAGGCGTGGATGGAGGTGAACAGTTCCGGCACCGCGGACACCACACCGACGGCGGCCGTCACCGTCACCAGCAGCACGGACACGGCACGGCCGATGCCGCCGAACCAGGCCGCCAGTGCATGGTTGATGGCGGTGAAGGCCAGCCCGACGAGCGCCAGGAAGGCGGTCAGCCGCACCCCGCGTCCGAAGGACAGGTCCATGCCCATGGATCCCAGAACCCCCAGCAGCACCGACTGCCCCAGCGCCACGACGGCACCGGGCACCATCGTCGCGGCGGCAAGCTGCCAGCTGGGACGCGACGAGGTGAGCGTGCGCGAAGCCACCGGACGCATCAGCAGCCAGATCGCCAGCGCCCCCAGCCAGGAGCCGAGCACCAGCAGGAGCGTGGCGGTCTGCTTCAGCGGGGTGGTGATGCCGTCGGCCCCTCCCGTGACGGGGGTGGCGACGATGCTGGACAGCTTCTCCCGCTGTGCCTCGGAGTAGCTCGGCACCTGCTTGGCACCGTCGGAGACCTTGTCGGCGAAGGTGCGGGTGCCGGTGGCGAGCTTGGCGCTGCCGGTGGCCAGTTGGGTCATGCCGGAGGCCAGTTCCTGGGTACCGGCATTGGCCTGGTGGACGCCGTCGGTGTACTTGCCCACGCCCGCTGCATACTCCCCGGCTCCGGAGGCCAGGGTCGAGGCGCCGGTGGCCAGTTCGCCACCGCCGGTCTTGAGCTGTTGGGACTTCGTGGCCAGGGTGTCGGCGCCGTCGGAGAGCTTCTTCACCCCGGCCTTGAGTTCGGCGAGCTGTGCGGCGATCTGCTTCGGGAGTTCGTCGACGAGCTTCGTCACTCCCGCGGACAGCTGCCCCGCCCCGGTGGACAGGGCGGCGGCACCGGACTTCAGGCTCTGCCCGGTCTCGGGGTCCTTGACGTCCAGCGCGGCAGCGGCGGTGCCGGTGCCGGCCTTGAAACCGCCTTCGAAGACGGGTTGTGCAGCCTTCTGCACCTCGGGGCACACGGCGTCGGAGATCTGCTTGGCCAGCTTGGGGTCTGCCAGCATCTTGGCGAGCTGCTGGTTCTCCGGGAGCTTCGCATTGGCCAGGATGGCGGCCTTCTGCTCGGGGGTGAGCGCCACCTGCGGCGGCAGCTGGTCCAGGCTGGTGGCCAGTTGTTTGCGCATCTGGGCCCCGTACTGTGCGACATTCTCCGGCGAGAGGGCGGTGCGCAGGCCGTCGGCGATCTGCGCGGCGCACTGGGCATCGAACTGCTCGGTGTAGGCGTCGAGCACCTGCTGCGGGATGGGCGCCTTGCCGTCGCGCCAGGCGACGAGCTGGTCCTGGTAGGTGCCCAGACCGGTAGAGAGGCCGGCGGCGCCGCTGGCCACCTGCTGTGCGCCGCTCTTCAGCTGTCCGA
Source organism: Luteococcus japonicus (assembly GCF_003752415.1). Classification (NCBI taxonomy): domain Bacteria; kingdom Bacillati; phylum Actinomycetota; class Actinomycetes; order Propionibacteriales; family Propionibacteriaceae; genus Luteococcus; species Luteococcus japonicus. The sequence goes on from NZ_RKHG01000001.1 coordinate 2,000,028, forward strand.
GCTGCGCGAACTGCTTCGAGTCCCCACCGGAGGCCAGCCCGGCCTCCAACTGGTTGATGCCGCCGGCCAGTTGACCGATCCCGTCGACGACCTGTCCGGCGCCCTGTGTGTAGGCCCCGACGCCGTCGCTGAGCTGGGTGGCACCCGAGGCGAGCTGGTTGCCGCCGTCGACGAGCTTGGCGCCATTGGCGTCGAGTTCGGCCATTCCCTTGCCCAGCTGCCCGGCGCCACCGGCCGCCTTGGCCGTGCCGTCGCCGAGCTGTTCGGCGCCGTCGGCGAGCTGGCCGGCACCCTTGCCGATGGTGGTCAGCTGCTTGCCCATGGTGTTGAAACCGACGTAGATGTTGCCCAGGTAGCCGCCGGTGAGGGTCGCATTGGTGCTCTGCGCCGCCAGGTCCGCCACCTGCCGGGCGATCTCCGCGTCCTGCACGGCGGAGGCCGGGGAGGTCTGGACGTCGATGGTGGCCTGCTTCGCGGTGTCCGCGTCCTTGACGCTGGTGGCCGCGGCGGAGAAGTTCTCCGGGATGGTCACCACCGCCGCGTACTCGCCGCTGGCAAGGCCTTGCGCGGCATCCGACGGGTCGCTGAGCACCCAGGTGATGTTCTTCGACTGCTTGGCGACGATCTCGGCGGCCAGCTGCCGGCCCATCGGGACGGTCTCCCCGTTGACCTTGACGGCCTGGTCGGAGTTCACCACGGCGGCGGTGATCCGGGACAGGCGCGAGTCACGCCCCCAGGCCGCCCCGAGCAGCACGCTGGCCAGCAGCGCCGGCACCAGGACGAGCGCGAGCAGGGTGCCACGGCGTAGCGGGATGTGGCTGTTGAGGCGTTCGGTGTGGAAGGTGGGGATCTGCATGGTCTTCCTCACTTGCTCTCGACGAGCTGGCGGGCTGGCGTGACAGCGGGCTCGGAGCCCGTGTCCAGGATGATGGTGCGCTGCGGCTTCCAGCGGGCGACGGCATCGCGGTCGTGCAGGCCCAGGACGAAGGCAGCCTCGGGGATCGCGGCGATGGCCTCGTCCAGCGCGGCGAGGTCCGGGCCGGCCAGGGCGTCGGCGCCCTCGACGAAGACCACGCGGGGGTTGCGCCGCAGTGCCGCGGCCAGGTCATGGCGCAGCCCGGAGGCGCTGTTGGCCTGCAGGAAGCAGGTGGCCTGGCGGACGTCGGCGGCGCGGCCGGGCAGCAGGTGGCCCGCGATGCGGGCGCGGCCATCGGTGGCATCGAGCCGCCCGGACAGCGCAAGCATCAGGGCGCGACGCGGGTAGGAGTCGCCCTGGATGACGGCCACCTGACCGGGGTCCAGGTGCAGGCTGGTGGCCCCGACGATGCCCTCGATGCGCAGGTCCTCCGCGTGCAGGGCCTCGGTGTGTTCCGGCGTCGGCCAATCTGACAGTTCCAGTTCACGGTGCAGGGCCTCGCCCTCGACGTCGAGCACGGGCAACGCCTTGTCCAGCCAGCGCGGCAGCCACCAGGCGCGGGCACCCAGCAGTTGCAGCACGGCGGGAACCAGGGTCATCCGCACCAGGAAGGCATCGACGGCCACCCCCAACGCCAGACCGAAGGCGATCTGCTTGATGGGTCCCATGCCCTCCGGGACGAAGAAGGCGAAGACGGCGAACATGATGACCGCCGCCGCAGTGACGACGGGCGCTGAGCCGCGGAAGCCGGACAGGATGGCCTGCCGGGCGGCGACGTGCTTGTCCAACCCGGGATCGCGACGCAGGGCGTGCACGTAGTCCTCGCGCATCCGGCTGACCAGGAAGACCTCGTAGTCCATCGCGAGACCGAACAGGATGCCCATGATGACGATCGGCATGAAGCTGATGATCGGCGCTGCCTTCTCCAGGTTGATCACCTGGGCGCCGATACCCTCGTTGAAGACCAACTGGGTGGCGCCGAAGGCGGCCCCGACGCTGAGCAGGTACCCGATGGTGGCCTTGACCGGCACCCAGACGGAGCGGAAGACCATCATCAGCAGCACGAAGCTCAGGCCGACGACGAAGATGCCGAAGGGCAGCAGGGCATTGGCGAGCCGCTGGGAGACGTCGATCTGGATGGCGGTGGAGCCGGTGATGGCGGTCTCCACACCGGGTGTGGTCAGCCACGTCTCGTGCTTGTCCACCAGCCTCTGCACGAGCTCCGCGGTGGCCGGGTCGTCGGGGGCGGTGGTGGGGATGACCTGCACGAAGCCGGTGTCGGCATTGCGGTTGGGGACGGCCAGCAGCACCTTCTCCACCCCGGGGGTGGCCTCGATGTCCGCCTTGAGCTTGTTCATCAGACCCATCGGGTCATTGCTGGCCAGGATGTCCGCGGTGACGATCAGCGGCCCGTTGAAGCCGGGGCCGAAGTGCTTCGCCACCAGGTCGTACTCCACGCGGGCCGGGGAGCCGGCACTCTGCTGGCCGGAATTGGGCAGGCTCATCTGCAGGTTCGCGGCGGGGACGCTGAGGGCTCCCAGGCCGACGGTGACCAGCAGCACGGTCAGCACCGGGACACGGGTGACCAGCCGGACCCACCAGTCGAAGATGTTGCGACGCGCGGCCGGGCGCTGCTTCTTCGCGGCCTTCTGCCGGGGCCGCATCCGTTCGCCGAGCATGCCCATCAGGGCGGGCAGCAGGGTGAGCGCGATCACCACGGCGAGCGCGACGGCGACGGCAGCGAAGGCCCCCATCACAGTGAGGAAGGGGATGTTGGCCAGCCCCAGCCCGATCAGGGCGATGCAGACGGTCAGGCCCGCGAAGACGACGGCCGAACCGGCAGTGGCGACGGCCTGCGCGGTGGACTCCTCCGGATCCAGACCCGGGCTCTCGTCCGTGCCGCGCAGTTGTTCCCGGTGCCGGGACAGGATGAACAGCGCGTAGTCGATCCCGACGGCCAGTCCGAGCATGACGGCGAGCATCGGGGTGGTGGAGTTCACGTCGGCCAGGCCGGCGGCCAGGATGATCAACGCCATGGAGATGCCCACGCCGAGCACGGCGGTGAGCAGCGGAAGGCCGGCGGCGATCATCGAGCCCAGGGTCACGAAGAGCACGACCAGCGCCACGATCAGGCCGAGGCCCTCGGTGGCGGTCATCGTCGGCACCTCGATGGAGAAGGCCTGGCCACCCAGGTGCAGTTCGGAACCGGGCGGCAGGTCCGCCTGTACCCGATCCCCCAGTTCCAGGAGCCGTTCACGGTCGGCGTCGGTGATGGTCTCCATGCTGCCCTTGAGCTGCAGCTGGACCATCGCGACGCGTTGGTCGTCGCTGATCAGCCCGTCGATCATCTCGTTGTAGGGGCTGGTGACCTGGTCCACGACGGGGTCCGCTCCCAGGTCCTTGACCACCTTCTCGATCCCGGCGCGGACGGCAGGTGCGGCCGTCGTCGTTCCTCCGGGGAGCACGACCAGGGCATTGGCCGTGACCGCCGCGGCTTGCGGGAAGGTCAGGCGCAGCTTGTCCAGGGCCACCTGCGACGGTGCTCCTGGAATGGAGAAGTTGTCGCTGTACTTGCCCCCCGCCAGCCCGGCCAGGGCGCCGACGAGCACCAGCACGGCGAGCCAGAGCGCCACGACGCGTCGGTGGTGACGATGGCAGGCACGGCCGAGGCGGTAGAGGAAGGAAGACATGCGACTCCAAGCGTCTGCGATACAGTTGTGTATCCGATACACAAGTGTACTCAACCTGTCGTAGGCTTCAAACGCACGATTCCCCCAGAAAGGTCCCCGTGAGCACCCCCACCACCGCGCGACGAGCGGCCACCCGTGAACGCCTGGTGGAGGCAGCCATCGGAGTGATCGCCCACAAGGGCGTGCTGGGTGCCAGCGTCGAGGAGATCTGCGAGGCGGCGGACTTCACTCGGGGCGCCTTCTACTCCAACTTCGACTCCAAGGACGAGCTCTGCATCGCCGTCCTGGAACACCTGTGCGAACGGCACCTGACCGCCGCCCGCAACGCCATCCAGGCGATGAATGACCAGATGGACCTGCCGGAACGGATCTCCAGCACGCTGCGCGCCTTCATCGCCGCGGCCGGGGAGGACGCCAACACCATCCTCGTGATGAGTGAACTGAGGCTGCATGCGGCCCGCGAGGCCGCGCTCCGGGATGCCTTCAATGCCTTCGAGGCCTCCGTGACGCCGCTCTTCGCGGACCTGGTGGGCGACGGCCTGCGTTCGGCCGGGCTGCGGCTGACCGTCACCACCGACGAGGCGATCAGCCTCCTGCACGCCGTCTATGACCAGACGGCACTGGACCAGCTGATCCGCGGCGAACAGCCGGCCTCCCCCGTGGCGGTCGAGCAACTCGGGCTCGTCCTGCGCGCCATGATCGCGCCCGCCGGCTGACCGGGACGGTCCACCCGTCGTTCAACGAGCCGTCACCAACGCGCTGCACTCTCGCCATCCTCACCCAGCACCTTGGGGACATGGGCCTGCTGCGTGGTGTCGAACCGACTCTCGCGGCTTCCTCCCACCCCCACCTCGCCCCAGCACCGCGCCGGCCGGCCACACCGGCGCCGGTGCTGGGTCAGGAGTGGATGGGGGCCCTGGACCCGTCCCTGCGGCTCGATGCGCTGACCATCCCCGGGAGCCACAACTCGGGCGCCACTCGCGGTGGACGCTGGGTGGCCTGCCAGTCGCGGCCCATCCGCGCCCAACTCGACGCGGGGGTCCGCTACCTGGACATCCGGGTGCGCCACCACCACGGCGTCTTCCGGATCCACCACAACCAGTGGTTCCAGCAACTCACCCTCGACGAGGTGCTGGACAGCTGTCAGGACTTCCTGCGGGCCCACCCCACCGAGAGCGTGCTGCTCTGCCTCACCCAGGAGTACTCGCGAAGCGATGCCGCCGAGCTGGCGCGGACCTGGGTGGGCCTGCGGCGCCGCTTTGCCGGCCTGCTGCGTGAGTCCCGACGGGTGCCGACACTGGCGCAGGCCCGCGGACGCGTGGTGGTGGTCACCCGCAGCGCCGGCTTCGCCGGGCTGGACCATCGCACCTGGCAGGTGAGCGACGACTGGCGGATCGAAACCGACCGGATCTGGGCGCAGCGCAAGTGGCCCGGCATCACCGACCACCTGCGTCGCGCCCGGGCAGCCCGCGGCGACGGCCGGATGTGGAGCTGTCACGCGTCGTCGAATGGCGTACGGCTGACTCCCGCGGATGCCGCGAGACGCCTCGAACCCCTGCTGGCGAGGCATTTCAATGAGCTGCCCGCCCGCGGCGACGGCCTGCTCCCGGAGCGCAATGGCATCGTGCTGCTGGACTTCGTCACGAATGAACAGGCCCAGCAGCTGTGGAGCCGCAACCTGTGAACAGGGCGTCGAGCAGGAGGGCGAGTTCGGCCCGTTGCGGATCGTCGACCATCTGCGCTCTCGATGACAGCGGGTAACCCTCCGGGACAAACTCCTCCAGCCATCGCCCGGGGATCGGCTCGAGGTCACTGTGGCCCAGCAGCGCCCGACCGTGGACCCAGGTGGTGAGCAGCCCGACGGCCACCTCTGCACGCTGGGGCGGGCACCCGCAGCGGTGCACGAACAGGGCCAGGAGTTCCTCGTCGAGCCGTATCGAGGCGGGTCCGACGATCCGTTCGCGGCCGAGGATGCCGGCTAGCCCTGGGTACCAGGGGGTTGCGGAGGCGGCGCGGCCGTCGGGTGCGTTCGCATCCGAGGCGTGGGCCGTGGGGAGACTCCCGGCGGCCCTCACGATGGCAAGGGCAAGGGGGGAAACAGTGCGTGGGGTAGGCATGCGCGGCAGACTAGGGATGCCGGTTCACGCCGCGGCAACGTGTGGGTCAACCACCGGTGACGGGACGACAGTCCCCTGGCGCGAAAGGAGAGGGAACCTGATGCCACGACGCGATGTGGGGCTGGCGACGCTGGTGATCCTGGTGTGGGGCGTGAACTTCGTCGCCGCCAAGATCGCGATGGAAAGCTTGGATCCCTTGTTGATGGCGGCGCTGCGCTTCGCGCTGGTGGCCCTGCCGGCGGTCTTCTTCGTGTCACGACCGCGGATGGGCTTCTGGCCGGTCCTGGCCTCCGGGCTGACGATGGGCGCCCTGCAGTTCGGGCTGCTGTACACCGGCATGGTGCTGGGGATGCCCGCCGGCCTGGCATCGCTGGTGCTGCAGGTGCAGACCCTGTTCACGGTGGTGATCGCGGCGATGGTGCTGCGCGAGCGCCCGGACCGCGCCCAGGTGGTGGGCATCCTGATCGGCCTGCTGGGGATGGCCGTGGTCGGGGCACAGTACGTGGCCGGGGCGCCCGCCCTGCCCTTCCTGCTGTGCATCGCCGCGGCCGCCAGCTGGGCGTGCGGGAATGTCATCACCCGTCGCCATCCACCGCGCAGCGGTTTCTCCCTGGTGGTGTGGTCGGCCCTGGTGCCGCCGATCCCACTGCTGCTGGCCTCCTTCTGGTTGGAGGGGAGTCCCGCGAGCGCGTGGGCCGCAGTCGAGCAGGTCAGCCTGCGCTCGCTGGGTGGGCTGGCCTTCATTGCCTATGGAGCTTCCATGCTGGGCTATGGCATCTGGAACCTGTTGCTGAGCAGGCATTCCGCCGCCACCGTTGCGCCGTGGTCGATGTTCGTGCCGGTGATCGGCGCCGGTGCTGCCTGGCTCTACGACGGGGAGGTGCCCACGCCTCTGGGGGTGCTGGGTGCCGCGATCACCGTCGTCGGTGTGCTGCTGGCGCTGGGCGTCGGCAACCGAGCCCTGCGGTCCAGGCAGGACCGCCCGGACCCGACGCCTCACACCGAGCCACCCGGCATGTGACCGATCCCGGGCCGCGGCCTGCAGTGGGCCGTCAGGTGCCGGGGCGGGTCAACCGGGGGCACTACCCTCACCTCATGACCTCCTCTGTGATCTTCGACATGGATGACACCCTGCTGGCCACCCGGGAGGTCAAGTGGGCCCACCACAGGCAGGTGGCCCGGGACCACTACGGCATCGAGCTGACCGACGAGGTGCTGGGGCGGCACTGGGGCGAACCCTTCGACCAGATGATCGGACACCTCTACCAGCACAGTGCGTCGGTCGACCAGATGCGGGCCGCGAACCAGGCCAGCGCCCATCTCTTCCCCAAGCAGGCCATCCCGGGCGCCGTCGACGTCGTCACCCATCTCCTGGACCGAGGCCTCACCGTCGGCGTCCTCACCTCGATGAACACCGCCAATGCCCTGGTGGACCTGAGCCGCTGCGGCTTCCCGATGAACCTGTTGGCCTTCGTCCAGGGCGCCGACGAGACCCCACACCACAAGCCCGACCCTCGCGTCTTCACGCCCGCCCTGGAGACACTGCACGCCATGGGCATCACCGAGGTCACCTATGTGGGGGACGCCCTGATCGACGAACGGGCCGCGGTGGGCGCCGGCCTGCGCTTCGTCGCCGTGACCACGGGCCTGTTCGCCGCCGAAGCCTTCGGGGAATCTCCCGTCATCGGCTCCCTGGTGGACCTGCCGGCACTGGTGTGAGCGCATCCGCTGGCGGACGAGAGCTGCAATGCCTCGAGGCGAAGGCCAGCTTTCCGTGCAGTTGCAGGAATTCCTGGATGGCGAGGGATCGTGGCTGCGGCGTGTCGCCCGGCTGGTGAGTGGTTCCTGGGAGCGGGCCGACGCAGCCCTCGCGGACACCACCGCGCACCTGGTCCGGCAAGGCACGGACCTCACCGATGGTCCGGCTGCCCTGCGTGCGGCATGGCCCCGGCTCGCCGCCTGGCTACGGAGCCACGACGACACCGAACCGATCCCCCACCAGACGCCTCCGGGCAGCGACGTGACCGATCCCACGCCACACATGCTCCTGGCACTGCAGGAGCTCCCCGTCGAGCAGCGGCTGGCACTCGTCCTCCATTGCCGTGCCCGGTTGGATGACCAGACCCTCGCCCACTGCCTTAACCTGCCGACGGCCGTCGTCCCCGCCCTGACGGCGCAGGCCGTGGAGGAGCTGCAGGCGCGGCTGGTGGCCAATGGCGAGCACCTGCGGCTGGATCTCGCGGAGGTCACCGACCGTCGCCAGTGGCGGCCCGCGAGAACCACCGTCGAGGACGTGCACCTGTGATCCGGATGGGCCTCGACGAGGCGCTGCGCCACGCCAGCCGTGACGACGACGCCCCCACCAGCACCCTCACCGCCGAGGTGGCCTCAGGTGCCGCTTCAGCCTTGGCGTCGCTAACTGTCGGCCCCGGCAGCTACCGTGGCCAGCGTGAACATGGAGAAAGTGGTCTTCGGATTCTTCGTCCTGCTCTCGGCGACGCTGAACTTCGGCTTCTTCGTCGGGGACATGGGCAATCCGCGCCTGCACAATGTCTACGAGTTGTACGCGGCAGTGGTGGTCAACCTGATTGCCACGGTGCTGAAGTTTGGCGACCGCACGCAGATCGGTGCCATACACCTTGCCACCTCACTGGTTGCGGTGATCCAGCTCGTTGCCGCGGCCGGCGTCTACATCTGGGCCAGCCAGGCCTCCGCGCACGGCATGACCACCGAGTCCATCTCGTCGGTGGTCTCGCTGTCCGGCGGAGCCCTGCTCGCGAACTTCGTCTCCTTGGTGCTGCTGGTCATCGAGACGGCTTCCTACCGGCGTCGCTGACGGCCGCACCCCGCCTCGTCGACCCATGGCACTGATCTCCACCAGACGCTGGCAGTCCACCCGTCGCCTGCGACGGGTGGAGGTTGACGTGCCCACCGACGTCCCGTCCACCGATGCCATCTTCCTGGTGCTGCGGCGGATGCGTTTCCCGCTGATCGTGCTGATCACCATCTTCTCGATCAGCGTGCTCGGCCTGGCACTCCTCCCCGGCGTCGACGACGAGGGCAACACCTGGCGGATGAGCCTGTTCGACGCCTTCTACTTCATCAGTTACACCGCCACCACCATCGGCTTCGGCGAGCTGAACCACACCTTCACCACGCCGCAACGGATGTGGGTGACGCTGTCCATCTTCGCCTCGGTGACCGGCTGGGCCTATGTCTTCGGTTCCCTGTTCGCCCTCTTGCAGGAACCGGCCTTCCGCAAGGCCGTGAGCCTCCAGCGCTTCCGCAGCAAGGTGAAGGGCATCCACGAACCCTTCCTGCTGCTCGCCGGCTATGGGCAGGCCGGGCGCACGCTCGCCATGGCCCTGGACCACACGGGCCGCCGCCTGGTCGTCGTCGACGAGGACCCCAGCCGAATCGACGTGTTGACCGCGGACCAGTTGGCCAGCGACGTGCCGGCCATCGAGGGCGATCCGCGCAATCCCGCACTCCTGGGTCTTGCGGGTCTCGGCCATCCGATGTGCGAGGGGGTGATCGCCATGACGGACAAGGACGAGATGAACCTGGCCGTGGTGATGGCGGCGGACCTGCTGCGCCCCGAGGTGCCGGTGATCACCCGCTGTTCCGAACGGGCCAATGTCTCCCGGATGCTCGACTTCACTCCTCATGCCGTGATCAACCCCTATGACCGCTACGGCTCCTACCTGGTGATGCAGCTCAACCGGCCCGCCACCCACCAGCTGAGCTCCTGGTTGATGAGTGAGGCCGGCACCGAGATGCCACCGATGCACGACCAGTTGGCCAATGGGCGCTGGATGGTCAGCGCCGACGGTCGCTTCGGTCACGAGGTGGCGCTGGACCTGCGCAATGCCGGCCTCGAGGTGATCGAGGTGGCGCCGGAGGACGGCATGCCGGACTTCACCGACATCGTCGGCTTCGTCGCAGGTGCCGAGTCCGACACCACCAACCTGTCGATGGCCGCCCACGCCCGTCTGGTGAACCCGGAGATCTACCTCTCGGTGCGCCAGAAGTCCATCCACACCACCAGCCTGCTGCGCGCCTTCGAGCCGGACAGCGTCTTCATCGCGACGGACCTGGTGGCCTTCGAGACCTTGGCCCGGCTGGAGTCCCCGCTGTACTGGGGCTTCGTCGAGCACGTGCAGACGATGGACAATGACGAGGCGCTGGCACTGCGAGAGCGGATCACCTCCCGGCTCGACCGCTGGTGCCCCATCCCCCGCCTGATCCCGATCACCCAGCACTCGGCGCCCGCCGTCTTCCGATGGCTGGACCGGGGCCACAAGGTCACGCTGGACTTCCTGCTGCGGGATCCCGATGACCGTGATCATCCCATCGAAGCGATCCCCTACATGCTCAAGCGTGGCGACGAGATCACCTACCTGCCCTCGATGGACAGTGAGGTCCGGATCGGCGACGAGGTCGGGCTGCTCTGCCGCGGCCGCGGCCTGTCCCAGCTGAACGCGACGCTCTACTCGGACGCCTCCGTCGAGTACCTGTGCACGGCCCGCGAGGTGCCCAGCACCTGGGTGTGGAGGATGCTGCGCGGCATCAAGAACCACTGATCTTTACACGGTAGAAACCGTGCAAAGAGGTAGACTGGCCGCATGTGCGAATACTGCGGCTGCCGCTCCATCGACCTCATCGGACGCTTCTCCGAGGAGCACTACAGCGTCGTAGACCGGCTGGGTGACTTCGGCCGCGCCGTCGCGACGGGTGACCTGGACAAGGTGGGGCACAGCGGCACGGAGCTGGCGAACCTGCTGTGGCCGCACACCAAGGCGGAGGAGGCGGGCCTCTTCCACGAGATGCGCAAGGACCCGGACTTCGCCCCCACCATCGACTCGCTGTGCGATGAGCACGCCAGCCTCGACGAGCAGCTGGAGCGGATCATCGACGGGGACCTGGCCGAGTACCCCGCCTTCGAGAGGGCGCTGCGCAACCACATCGACCACGAGGAGAACGGCCTGTTCCCCGCTGCCGCGGTCGGCATCGACGGCCCCACCTGGGAGACCATCAACCAGCTCACCCATGACTTCGACCACGCCGAGGGCATTGACCACAGCCACGACGGCCAGCACGGTGAAGGGCTCGGGGAGCGCGCACACCCCACGCCCCACCACCCCTGACATCGACTGGACACCAGCCCCGAAACAATCCCGACACATCCGGGGGCTAGGCTCTTCGCCGTCCACCGCACGTACCCGGGCAGGGAGCAGCATGCACAAGATCGGTTTTGACCGCCACCGTTACCTGGAGCTCCAGTCGAAGCACATCGAGGAGCGGCGCAAGCAGTTCGGCGGCAAGCTCTACTTGGAGTTCGGCGGAAAGCTCTTCGATGACATGCATGCGTCGCGTGTACTGCCGGGTTTCACTCCCGACAACAAGATCGAGATGCTCAAGACCTTGGCCGACGAGGCCGAGGTGGTCATGGTGGTCTCGGCCCGGGACCTGGAGAAGGTGCGCGCGGACCTCGGCATCACCTACGAGGACGACGTGCTGCGCCTGATCGACGCCTTCCGCAGCTATGAACTGCTGGTCTCCAGCGTCGTCATCTCCCACTGGAGCGATGACATCCGCGGAGCCAAGGCCTTCAAGCGCAAGCTGGAGCGCCTCGGCCTGAAGGTCTACCGCCACTACGTGATCAAGGGCTACCCCAATGACGTCGCGCACGTCGTCAGTGACCAGGGTTACGGCAAGAACGAGTACGTGGAGACCGATCGGGACCTGGTCGTCGTGACCGCCCCCGGGCCGGGCAGCGGCAAGATGGCCACCTGCCTGAGCCAGCTCTTCCACGACCACAAGCACGGCATCCCGTCGGGTTATGCCAAGTACGAGACCTTCCCGATCTGGAACCTGCCGCTGGACCACCCGGTCAACGTCGCCTATGAGGCGGCGACGGTGGACCTGGACGACGTGAACATGATCGACCCCTTCCACCTGGCCGCCTATGGCGAGCAGACGGTCAACTACAACCGAGACGTGGAGGTCTTCCCCGTCCTCAACCGTCTCTTCGAGCAGCTCTTGGGACAGTCGCCCTACAAGTCCCCGACGGACATGGGCGTCAACATGGCCGGCAAGGCGATCAGCGCCGACGAGGTGTGCCGCGAGGCCTCCAAGCAGGAGGTGATCCGTCGTTGGTACAAGGCACTGGTGCAGGAGCGTCGCGACGAGCTGGACTCCACGCTCAGTGACCGGGTGGCGCTGCTGATGAGCCAGCTGGGCATCGAGGGCACCGACCGTCCCGTCGTGAAGCCCGCGCTGGAGCTGGAGAAGAAGACCAAGGCCCCGGCCGCGGCGATCGAGCTGGCCGACGGGAGCATCGTGCTGGGCAAGACCTCGCCGCTGCTGGGTGCCTGTTCCGCGATGCTGCTCAATGCCTTGAAGCAGTTGGCCGGGATCGACCCCAAGGTGAACCTGCTGGCGCCGGAGAGCATCGAGCCCATCCAGACGCTGAAGACCCAGCACCTGGGCAGCAAGAACCCGCGCCTGCACACCGACGAGGTGCTGATTGCGCTGAGCGTCTCGGCCACACGCGACGAGAACGCCCGCCGGGCTCTGGAGAAGATCGCCGACCTGCGCGGCTGCGACGTCCACACCACCACCATCCTGGGCAGCGTCGACGAGGGCATCTTCCGCAACCTGGGCGTTCACGTGACCAGCGAGCCGGTCTTCCAGAACAAGGGGCTGTACCGCAAGCGCTGACATCCCACCATCCACACCGAAGGGGCCTCATCCGCATGTTCGAACGTGCGGGGGAGGCCCCTTTCGTGCGGATGAGGTGAGGGGCATCTCGATCTGGCCATTCACCGAACGCGGGACTAGGTCCGCGGGACTCCCGGGCCCTGGGTGCGCTGGCAGAGCTTCCAGTCCAGGACCAGGGTGCCGGTGCGGCCGGCCACCTCGATCACCGACGGCTTGCGGCCCACCTGGGTCCAGTCGCTGCGCAGGCGGGCGTAGTCGGTGTCCACCACCGCGCCGTCCACCACCAGCGGGCCACCCCAGGTGAGTTCGTGCATGTGGTCCGGCATGGTCCAGGTCAGCGTGTTCCGCACATGCGTGAGCCGGCACCGGCGCAGGTAGTCGACGAAGTGGTGCAGGGAACCGAAGTCCGAACGGTCGGCCACCATCACGCCCCAGCCGGTCACCAGGCCGCGCTGCACCAGCTCGGACTCATTGGCCATCTCGATCCGGTTAAGCGCCACGGAACCGAAGTAGGAGTCGTCGCGCCGCCCCGCCACCAGGTGATCGCAGAGCTTGGTCTCGTCGAAGGAGGCCGCCGGGAAGTAGAGGTGGCTCAGTTCATGACGTCGCCCCTCCAGGTAGCCCCGGCGTCCGCGCAGGTCGTAGAGCGCCAGCAACACATTGCGCACCTGCGCCACGTCGGGGCGGATGCCATTGCCCACCCAACCGGACGGGGTGGTCGGCCGCCCACCGCCCAGCAGCGTGGAGCCCGGGTGGGTGGAGAAGATCTGGATCTCCCCCGGCAGGGCCGCCACCCAGATGCTCTCCTGGTCACCGAAGCTGCCCGGCTGGTGGTGCTGCGCGCTGCTCAACAGGTAGTGGGGTGTGCGGTAGGTCTGCACATTCGCGCGCTCCAGCGCGGCACCCTGGGTCACCGGGTTCAGCGAGCGGACCAGCGCGGACATCACCCGTCGCGACGGCACCTTGCGGAAGGGAGCAAGGGGCGTCAGGAAGTTGTTCTGATCCAGGTGCAGCCGGTCCAGGGCCTCCATCGTCGGGCCGATGGACTCGGGCGTCGTGAAGGCCTCCATGGCCCAGAACAGGTTGAGTTCCGCGTCGCGCCTCCCGACGGCGTCGAGTTCCCGGCTACGGGCCACCTCGGACGGCACCTCGCGCAGCGTCAGGCCGTGCGAGGAGGTGATCAGGTGGTCCGCCTGGGCGAAGGCGATCTCGCGAATCACCTGCGGAATCCGGTAGCGCCTACGGGCCAGGAAGATCGACGTCGGCCGTTCCGGCACGAAGTCCGGCTTGGTGCGATAGAAGGCGCTGGCCACCACGGGCGCCACCTCCGAGCGGGCCGGGAAGGCCTTGAGCAGGGCGTCGGCCCGCCCGGCGGAGGCGACGAACTGGCCGTCGAAGCGGTGCAGCGCCAGGTCCAGCATCAGCAGGTCCAGCACCATGCTGGCGCGAGTGGTCAGCTCCTCGTCCTCGCAGTGTTCGACGAGCAGGGTGAGCGCGGAGATCTTGATGGCGTGGAAGGTGCCGGACAGCCACTCGTTGCAGCCGTGCCGGAAGCGATGCCCCAGCCAGTCGAGCAGCCGGGCGCGCGCCCGTGCCGCCTTCTGCTCGCCGCGGCGGCCGTCATTGCGGAAGATGCGGTCCGGGAAGTGGCTTGCGGCCAGGTACTCGCACACGGAGAAGGCCACCTGATGGCTCTCGCTCCAGTGGCACATCGAGTCCGTACCGCGCTCGTCCATCCAGTAGCGGAAACCCAGGATCGCGGATTCCATCCCCTCCCGCAGCACCTCCGGCAGCGCATCGCCCCCGTCCAGCAGCAGGGCGAGCACCACCATCATCTGGTGGTCGGCCAGGTCCACCCGGTCATTGATCTGCGCCAGGCCCTCTTCCAGCCACTCCGCGTCGAGCGTTCCGTCGGCGATGGCACGGGCGACGGCCGCATACCCGATGGCGCGCCCACCGGGCGCGCCCACCACGGGTGGCTGACTCATCGATCTCCCTGCTCCCTACTGACCGTGTGTAGTGATCTTGCACCCTACCGGGGTCCTCCCACATCCCCCGACGGTCGGAAATCCCCCTATGTGATAGATCATAATTCCTTTGTGACGCAGGACCGGTCCACTCTCACGGATGCAGGGAACCCTCCGCGGCAGTGCTCCGCCAGCTGGTGAAACGGACCACCAGGCCCGCACGCGTGGGAGCGCAGACCATGGGCCCGGCCTCCAGCTCCGCGTCCTCGGGCAGCGGCAGGACGCGCACCAGGCGGAAGTCCTCGTCGTCGACGCGGGCCCGCACGGTGACAGCGTCGCCACTGCGGGAGGCGCGGATGGTGACGCGACGGTCCACCCACTGCGGCACCGGCGCAACCGACCAGTCGGATGCGGGGTTCGTGACCACCGCACCCACCTGCGGCGTGCCGTCGGCGAACTCCAGCCCGGCCTTCACCCAGCAGTCCTCGGCGGCGCGCAGGAAGATGCCGGCCTGGTCGAACTGTTCCTCGAAGCGGGCGACGAAGCCCACCTCCACCGCACTGTCCTGGGGCATCGGGCGCACCAGGGCATGCTCCGTGTCGTGCACGAATCCGTAGGAGGTGGTGCGCCAGGCGTCGGAACCCTCCGCGGCCTCGACGAGCAGGTCATCGCCGTCCTGCTCCACGCGGACGGGCTCATGGGTCCAGCGCCCCTCGGACCAGGGGATCTCGCAACCGTTCTCCATGACCCCACGTTATCCCGCGTGGGAAGGCGGCCTCAGACCTGTTCCACTGCCTGGGCGAACCAGCCGGTGATGGTGCTGGGGTGGGTGATGGCCGTCCCGACGACGACGCAGTGGGCGCCTCGACGGATGGCCTCGGCGGCATCGGCAGGGCTGTGGATCCGTCCCTCGACGACGACGGGGCGCTCGGCCACGGCCAGGATCCGGTCGATCTCCTCCCAGTCCGGACCAGGGGTCTTCTCCCTTTCGCCGGAATAGCCCACCAAGGTGGTGCCGATCAGGTCGGCCCCGGCCTGCTGCGCCATCAGGGCGTCATCGGCCGAGCCGCAGTCGGACATCACCAGCACCTCGGGATGGCTCTGGCGCAGGCCCGCCACGGTCTCGGCGAAGCTCAGGCCATCCGGGCGGGGGCGACGGGTGCCATCCAGCGCCACCACCTCGCAGCCCTGGTCCGCCACCTGTCGGCAGCTGGCCAGCGTGGGGGTGATGTAGACGCCGGTGGCACCCTCCTTGACCAGCCCGATGATCGGCACCTGCAGCACGGCGCGCATGGCGCGCAGGTCTTCCAGCCCCTTGCCGCGAATGGCTGCCGCCCCGCCGACGACGGCGGCCTGCGCCACCTGGGCCATGGTGCGGGGGTCCAACATCGGCTCGCCGGGGTAGGCCTGGCAGGACACCACCAGGCGCCCCTTGAGCTGGTCCAACACGTCCATCGTGATCCTCATCTCGACTTGTGGTTCATGGTCATGGCGGCCCGGGCCGCGCCCAGGATCGCAGCCTGGGCGCCGAGCCGGGCCGGGAGCAGCTCGACGTCGGCCAGGGCGTCGATCACCTGGGCACGCAGGGTGGCCTCCATCCGCTGCCACCAGGGGCTGGACGGGTCGGCAAAGCCACCGCCGATCACCACCCGCTCGGGGTCCAGCAGGGTGACCAGGCCGGCGATGCCTCGGCCCAGGGCATCGGCGCCGTCCTGCACGGCGCGCAGCGCCAGCGGGTCCGACGAGATCCGCTCCGCCACCTCACGCCCGGAGGTGACCGTCGGGTCGCCCCCGAGTGCCAGGTATCGGCGCCAGATCCCGGGCCCGGCAGCCAGCGCCTCCAGGTGCCCGTCGCGGCCGCAGGGGCAGGGCAGCCCCTCGGCCCCGGGTACGGGGACGTGCGCAACCTCTCCGGCGACGTGGTGCGCCCCCATCAGCAGCCGGCCGCCCAGCACGACGGCGCCGCCCACGCCGGTGCCCACCGCCAGCATCAGGAAGGAGTCCACCCCTACCCCGGCGCCGCGCCAGTACTCGCCCAGGGCGTGGGCGTCGACGTCATTGTGCACGGCGAGCGGCACGCCCTCGGCCAGGCCCAGCCGGGAGCGCAGCCCGGCCCGCACATCGGTTCCCTTCCACTCCCGCAGGGTCTCGGTGGCGGAGACCACGACGCCCGCGGCGGCATCCACGGCCCCGGCGGTGCCCACCCCCAGCCCGGCGATCGGTTGGCCGGCGGCAGCCCGCAGCGCTGTGTCGGCGATGGCGTCCAGCAAGGCCTCCCGGCCGGCGTCTCCGGGTGTGGGGCTGGTGTGCACGGCGCCCAGCGCCCCGCCGACCCCGACCTGCGCGGCGGCAATCTTGGTTCCGCCGACGTCGACGCCCAGGAAGACCCTGTTCATGCCGTCAGCCCGACCTCCGCCAGAATCGCCTCGATGGCTGCGACATCACTGGTGGACAGCTCGTGCAAGGGCCGGGGCATGGTGGCCGAGGAGATGATGCCCAGGCTGGCCATGGCCTGCTTGAAGGCACCTATCCCGGCCGCATCCCCCGAACGGCCCTGCGGCACGAAGGCGATCTGGAAGAGCTTCAGCAGCCGGTCCTGTTCCGCGCGGCAGGCCTCCCAGTCGCCGGCCTGGGCCGCACGGTGGAGCCGGACATAGCCGTCGGGGTCCACATTGGCCAGGCCGGGCACGATGCCATCGGCACCCAGCAGGTACATCCCGTCGCACATCACCTCGTGCCCGCTGAGCAGGCTGAGCTCCACCCCGGCGGCGTCGCGTGCGGCCACCAGCATCCGGAAGGCCACGTCATCGCCGGAGGAGTCCTTCACCCCGACGACCACGCCCTCCTTGGCCAGCTGCACCAGCAGCGGAGCAGTGAGCTTGGTGTGCACGCGCACCGGCACGTCGTAGGCCATCACGGGCAGGGACGTGGCGGCGGCCACCATCCGGAAGTGCTCGGCGATCTCCTCGACGTCGTTGAGCGCGTACAGGGGCGCCGTCACCACGACCGCAGCGGCTCCGGCGCGTTCGGCTCGGCGGCACTGCTCGATCACCCGGGGGGCGGTCAGGTCCGCGGTTCCAGCCAGCACGGGCACCCGCCCGGCGGCGCGGGCCACGGCGCGTTCCACCACCTGGCTGCGCTGGTCGTCGGTCAAGTAGGCCACCTGACCCGAGGAGCCGAGCACGAACAGGCCGTGCACGCCGGCCGCGATCTGGGCGTCGACGAGGGAGTCGAGGCTCTCCAGGTCCGGTGATCCGTCGGGCTGCAGCGGGGTGACGAGTGGGGGGATGATGCCGGTGAACATGTTCTACCTTCCAGTCAGAGCAGTGCGGGGACGGCACCCAGCAGGGTGCGGGTGTAGTCGTGCTGGGGGTTGTTGAAGAGTTGGTCTGCCGGCCCGGTCTCGACGATTCGGCCGGCATTCATCACCGCCATCCGGTCGGACACGTAGCGCACCGTGGCGATGTCATGGCTGATGAAGACGATCCCGAGCCCGAGCGCCTGCTTCAGGTCGGTGAGCAGGTTCAGCACCTGGGCGCGCACCGAGACGTCGAGGGCGGAGGTGGGCTCGTCGGCGACGATCACGTCGGGGTCCAGGGCCAGGGCCCGGGCGATGGCGACGCGTTGTCGCTGACCGCCGGAGATCTGCCGGGGCAGCACGTCCAGCGCGGAGGTGGGCAGCCCCACCAGGCCGATCAGATCGCGCATCTTGCGGTCGCGCTCCGCGGCGGAGCCGATGCCGTGCACCACCAGCGGGTCGAGCAGCTGGTCCCGGATCACCATCCGCGGGTTCAGCGCGGTGGCCGGGTCCTGGAAGACGACGGACACCGCCCGCCCCAGCGTGCGCCGGTCGGCGGCACCATGCCGCAGGGGTTGCCCCCGGAAGAGCACCTCGCCGCTGGTGGGCGGCTGCAGCCCCACCAGCACCCGGGCCAGCGTGGACTTGCCGCAGCCGGACTCGCCGACGATCCCGACGGTCTCGGCGCGCGAGATCCGGAAGTCGACGTTGTTCACGGCATGCACCTGGCCGGGCCGGAAGAGCCCACCGGTGCGGGTGCGGTGGATGACATTGACGCCGCGCAACTCCAGGACCGGCGAGCCGGTGTCGGACATCTCCTCGGTGCTCATCGGGTGGCCTCCTCAGCCATTGCTGCGTTCGCATGACTGGCCCAGGCGTGTTCGGTGCCCGGCACCGTGACCAGCACCGGCCGGTGGTCCCGGCCGATCTCGGGGTGGCTGGAGCGGGGCGAGAAGCGGTCGCCGGGGACGAATTCCCGCGGCGAGGGCACCACGCCGGGCACCTGGTGCAGGCGTCCCTGACCGGACTCGATGGACAGCACGGCGCCGAGCAGGCCCCGGGTGTACTCATGCCGCGGGTCCAGCAGGATCTCCCGGGTGGGTCCGCTCTCCACCACCTGGCCGGCGTACATCACGGTGATCTTGTGCGAGACCGACGAGACCAGCGCCAGGTCGTGCGAGACGAAGACCATGGCGAAGCCGAGCTTCTCCCGTAGGTCGTTCAGCAGGTCGATCACCTGCTTCTGCACGGTCACGTCGAGGGCCGTGGTGGGCTCGTCGGCGATCACCAGCTTGGGATTGCGGGTCAGTGCCATGGCGATCAGCACTCGCTGCCGCTGGCCACCGGAGAGTTCGTGCGGGTAGCTGGCCAGGGTGCGCCGCGGGTCCAGACCGACCAGTTCCAGCAGTTCCTCGGCGCTGCGCTGGCCGCCGCGGGAGGTGAGCTGCTTGAGCTGGGTGCGGATCAGCATCGACGGGTTGAGCGAGCTGAGCGCGTCCTGGTAGATCATCGCGATCTCGTGTCCGCGCAGGTCGTTGTGCTGCTTGGGATTCAGCCCGAGCACGTCGACCCCGTCGAAGATGATCTGGCCGCTGAGCTCGGCGGAGGCCGACAGCAGGCCCATGATCGCCATCGAGGTGATCGACTTGCCGCAGCCGGACTCGCCGACCAGGCCCATCGTCTCCCCGGGGCGCACGCTGAAGGAGACGTCGTCGACGACGTTGACCTCACCGTGGGCACCGGGGAAGCGAATGGACAGGTTGCGAACCTCCAGCAGCGGCGCGGCATCGCCGGTGTAGACCAGGCGCGTGTCCCGGGAGGCCTCGAGCTTCGCCAGCGCGGCCAGCCGGTCCTCCAACGGGACGGCCTCGGTGGCCACCTGGGCGAGGGCGGGGGCGACGGCTGCCGTCGAGTCCTCCACCGGATCGTCCAGCCTGACCTTGCGCCGCAGGGTCGGGGAGACCATGGCGTCGGTCATCCCCTCGGAGAGGATGTTCAGCGCCAGCACGGTGAGCAGGATCGCCAGGCCGGGGAACATGGTGGCCCACCAGCCGCCCATCTGCAGCAGCTGCTTGCCGTCGGCCAGCACATTGCCCCACGACGGGTTCGGCGGCTTCACGCCGGCATTGATGAAGCTGAGCGAGGCCTCGAAGACGATCGCGTCGGCCACCAGCACGGTGGCGAAGACCAGGATCGGGGCGATGCAGTTGCGGGCGACGTGCTTGAGCAGGATCCGGCTGGTGCCCGAGCCCATCACCCGGCTGGCGCTGACGTAGTCCTCGCCGAACTGGGCCATCACATTGGCGCGCACCACCCGGGTCAGTTGCGGGGTGTAGAGGAAGGCGATGGCCAGGACCAGCACCGGCAGGGAGCTGCCCCAGACCGCCACGAAGACTGCGGCGAGGGCGATGCCGGGGAAGCTCATGATCACGTCGAGCACGCGCATCAGCAGTTCGGAGACCCACTTGTTGGCGGTGGCGGCAATCGATCCCAGCACCGCGGCGGCAGCCAGGGCCACCAGGGTGGCGGACAGTCCGATCACCAGCGACGCCCGGGCGCCGTGGACCACCCGGCTGAAGATGTCGCGGCCGATGGCATCGGTGCCGAACCAGTGCGTCCCGTCGGGGGCGCTGGCGGGAGTGTCGGAGGCCAACGGGTCGAACTGGGAGACGACCGGGGCCAGCACGGCCAGCAGGGCGACCAGGGTGAGCAGGGCCAGTGCGATCCGGGAACTGAGCGGCAGGGCGCGCAGCCGCAGTCCCGGCTCGCTGAGCTTCTGGGTGAGTTCTCGTCGCATCTCAGACCGTCCTGATTCGCGGGTTGACGAGGACGTAGAGCATGTCCACGAGGATGTTGATGACGATGAAGGCGATCGCCACGGTGAGCGTGACACCCTGCACCAGGAAGACGTCATTGCGGGTGACGCCGTCCAGGATCAGCTGGCCCATCGCCTGGATGTTGAAGATGATCTCGATGATCACCGCGCCACCCATCAGGTAGCCGACCCGCAAGCCCAGCACGGTGATCGGGGTGATCAGCGCATTGCGCAGCACATTGCGGGCAATCACGACGTGCTTGGGGATGCCGGCCCCGATCGCGGTGCGGACATAGTCGCGGTCGAGTTCCTCCACCATCGAGGTGCGCACGACGCGGGTCAGCGAGCCCGCCACCGGAACCCCCAGGGCGAAGGCGGGCAGGGAGATGTTGTTAAGCCAGATGGCGGGGTTCTCGGCGAAGGGCACCCACTGGGAGACCACTGCTGGGTAGAGCCCGGCACCACCGGGCACGGTGGACAGCCACTGGATCAGCAGGATCGCCAGCCAGAAGGAGGGCGTCGCCAGGCACGCGATGGAGACCACCCGGATCAACTGGTCCGGCCAGCGGTCCCGGAAGAGGGCGGCCAGCACACCGAAGAGCAGGGCCAGCACGACGGCGATCACCAGCCCCAGCAGGGTGAGTTGCAGGGTGATGGGAAAGGCCTTGGCGACGAACTGGGTCACCGGGACATTGCCGGCACTGATCCCCAGGTCACCGTGCAGCAGGTTGCCCAGGAAGTGCAGGTAGCGCACCAGGAGGGGGTCATCAAGTCCGTGTTCGGCGCGGTAGGAGGCCAGTGCCTCGGCCGAGGCGGACTCCCCCAGCGCCAGCCGGGCCGGGTCTGCGGGTGAGAAGGACATCACGAAGAAGACGAGGAAGGTCACGCCCAGCACCATTGCGGGCAGCGCCAGCAGTCGTCGGCCGATCAGTCTCAGCAGTGTGGTCATCAGGTCTTTCCAGCGGGTGTGCCGGGGGCGCTCGGCAGTGAGCGCCCCCGGCGTCGGATGGGACTACTTGGACGACGCGACGTCGATGAAGGACAGGCCGGTCAGGGCGATCGGCTTGAAGTCGGCCAGACTGGCCGCATCGAAGGCGGTGGTCGACTTGCGGTGCATCAGCGGGTAGAGCGGCACCGTCTCACTGAGCAGGTTGAAGGCCGTGCCCCAGGTGGCCTTCTGCTCCTCCCCGGTCTGCTTGACTGCCTCGTCCAACAGCGCCTGCACCTTGGTGAAGCTCTCCTGGCCCTTCCAGTGCATCCGGGAATCGGCCCAGGTGGGGTTGGAGTACCACCAGCGCATCAGCAGGTCCGGGTCCGCACCGAAGACCGACGGGTCACCGGGAGCGATCACGGCGTCATAGGCCTCAGGCTTGCCGTCGATGGTGTTGTAGACATCGGGCGACTTCTTCTCCGCGAAGTCGACGGAGATGCCCGCAGCCTCCAGGGCCTCCTTGATCAGCGGGGTGGCCTTCTTCACCCAGCCGTGGTCCGTGCACAGCAGCCGGATCTTCTTCAGCCCGGTCTCGGCGAACAGCTTCTTGGCCTTCTCGGCGTCGAAGGAGTAGACGGTGCTGGCCTTCTGGTAGGCGGGGTGCGCCTCGTCAAGGAAGCTGGTGGCGGGGGTGGCATTGCCGAGGTAGGCGGTCTTGATCACCTTTTCCATGTCGATCGCATACAGGAAGGCCTGCCGGTTGCGGACATCCTTGAAGGGCTCGGAGCCGCAGTTGAACATGGCGAACAGCACGGAGAAGCCCTGGACGGACTCGACGGTGGCCGCGCCCTTCAGGGTCTGGATGGACAGGTCGGGAACCAGGTCCATGGCCTGCACTGCCTTGGAGGTCATGGCATTGGTCCGGGTGGCCTCGTCGGGCATCACCTTCCAGACCATCTTGGCGGCCTTGGCCGGGTGGCTTCCCTTGTAACCATCGAAACGCTCGAAGACGAGTTCCTTGCTGGTGGCCGAGTTGTCGGTCATCTTCCACGGCCCGGTGCCGATCGGCTTTGCGTCGAAGGCCTTGGCGTCCTTGGTGCTGGCCGACTTGGGGACGATCTTGACCACCGCGAGCCGCTCGTTGACCAGCGAGAAGGCGTGCTTCAGCTTGATCGTGACGGTCTTGTCGTCCTTCTTGGTGACCCCGTCGAGGAAGGTCAGGAACTGCACGTACATGGACTCGTTCGCGGGGTCCAGCACTCGCTGGAAGCTGTGCACCACGTCGTCGGCGGTGACCGGGGTGCCGTCATGGAAGGTCGCACCCTCACGGATGACTGCTTCGTAGGTGGTGTCGTCCACCTTCTTGGGCAGTTCCTTGGCCACCGCAGGGTAGACCTCCCGGGTGCCCGTGGGCAGGATCTCGGTCAGTCCCTCCATGGTGTGCCAGTTGGCTGCCAGGCAGAGGGCGGCGCTGGTGGTCATCGGGTCGAAGCCGTTGGTTCCCAGTTCATAGCTGATGGCTGCCGTGATGGTGCCGTCCGCCTTCGGCTGGGCCGCCCCGGAGGAGCTGCCCTTGGCTTGGTCCGCCGGCGTGGCCCCACAGGCCGACAGGCCACCAGCGAAGGTTGCTGCCGCTGCCAGGGCGCCGCCGAGGCGCAGGAAGTCCCGTCGGGTGGCCGACGGGAAGAAGTCATTCGTCATTGAAGTCTCCTTGAGATATCAGACGTCCGATGTCCGATCTTGTGCCAGTATAGACCCATAGTCATGCCCGAAGGGAAGCACCCATGCCACGGCACAATCGAGACGACCGTTCCACCACCCGCGCGATCAAGAACCTCATCCTGGAGCGGGGGCTGCGGCCCGGCGATCCGATCCCCACGGAGGCCGAGCTGGTGGAGGAGATCGGCGTCTCCCGCTCCAGCATCCGCGAGGCAGTCCGCACACTGGTGGCCCTCGACATCCTGCAGGTGCGGCACGGAACCGGCACCTTCGTCGGGGGCCTGTCGCTGAGCCCCCTGGTGGAGGGCATGGTCTTTCGCGGAGTGCTGATGCCCGGCAAGAACCACCAGGCCCTGCGCGACGTCGTCGAACTGCGGCGCTGCCTGGACCTCGCCCTGGAGGAGCAGATCGTCGACGCACTGCACGGCAAGGACCCGAGCACACTGCGCACCGAGGTGGACGCGATGCTGGAATGTGCCCACCGTGGCGATCCGATCACCACGCACGACCGGCGCTTCCACCTGTTGCTCTCCGAGTGCGTGGACAACCAGTTCTATGCCCAGCTGGTGGCCGCCTTCTGGGACATCCACCAGCTGGTGGCACCCCAGCTGGGCGTCGCCTCGACCAGCGACCTGCAGGCCTCGGCCAGGGCACATGCCGGCCTGCTGGAGGCAGCCGTCGCGGGGGACTCGCAGCGCTACCGCGAAGCGATTGCGGCGCACTACGAGCCCATCCTGCGCAGCCTGGAGGCCCACTCGCGGGCCTGATGATCACCCCAGGGACACGGCCTCCGCGCGGTGCTCCACCACCGTGGTGTCCTCACCCGAGACCGACGTCCACGTGGTGATCGGGGTGAAGGACCCGCGGTCCAGGTCCTCCTGGGTCACGACGTGGTGGGCACTGCTGCAGGTGTACTGCGCCCCCGCCGCGAGCCCGCGCCACCGGCAGTTCTGGGCATCCACCGCGGGGTCGAGGCCCCGCAGATTCCCCTGCGGCGTCACCGTCGTGGGAGCGTCCGAGAGGTTGCTGACCCGGTAGCGGAAGTCCAGCCGATCCCCCACCCGGTAGGTCGAGCGGGGATTGGTCAGCGTACCGCCAGTCACCTCGATCCTCCCCGGCACCTCGCTGGGAATCCGCGGCACCACCACCGTGACCGAACCAGTGGCGGTACGCCCCGAGCGATCGGTCACCACGACGGGCAGCCGGTAGCTACCCCCCTTCCCGCTGGCCGGCACCTGCACGTCGAGCGGAAGGGTCGTGCTCCTGCCGGGGAGGAGCTTGCCCACCTGCCCGACGCTCACGGTCCACCCCTGCGGCGCCTCGACCCGCACGGCTCCGATCTTCTGCACCGGCCCCCACTGGTTGGTCAGGCGGATGGAGCTGGCGGCCCGGCTCCCCCGCTCGATGGTGAGCTGCTGGGCCGGCTCGATGCCGGTGCACATCCCCTTGATCCATGCCAGGTTGAACGTGGCGAAGACGATGCCGTTGTGCCCCGGCTCATAGGCCAGCCCGACCTTCCCATCGGGCAGCGTGGCCAGGGTGGAGTAGGCCATCGCACCGGCGCGGAACTCCCGGGCAATCGGCCAGCTGGCCCCGTCGTCGCAGCTGGCTCGAACCGTGCCATGGGCCCGCTCGGTCTGGCTCGCGGCATTCGAGAAGAGCAGCACCTTCGCCTCCCGGCTGCCAGCAGGGGCATCGGGGAAGGCG
Organism: Luteococcus japonicus; assembly: GCF_003752415.1. Classification (NCBI taxonomy): domain Bacteria; kingdom Bacillati; phylum Actinomycetota; class Actinomycetes; order Propionibacteriales; family Propionibacteriaceae; genus Luteococcus; species Luteococcus japonicus. The sequence continues at coordinate 2,024,911 of NZ_RKHG01000001.1, forward strand.
CGGATGATCGATCCGTTGTTGGCCGGGTCCGGCAGCTCCTCGTCCACGCTCACGGGCCCGTAGCTGGCACCACCGTCGGAGGAGATCGCGACCTTGCGGTACCCGGAGCGGCCCGAGTCCCGCGAGTTGAGCATCACGCGACCATCGGACAGTTCCACCACCTTGTTCTCGTCCATCCGGCTGCCGACGGGCCTGCCCGACTGCCAGGTCTGCCCATGGTCGTCGGAGAAGATCGTGACCGCCTGGAAGTCCCCGGATGCGGTGACGATGGTGAACTGCTGGAGCAGACGCCCCGCATACTGTCCGTGGCGGAGCTGAATGCCCTGGCCAGAGGCCGCAAATCGAGACCTGACAGTCAGGTCGGGCGTGATGTCGGCGGTGATGGTGCGATGCTGCCACGTACGGCCTTCATCCGTGGAAGAGCTCACCTCCGCGTGCAGCACGCCACGGTCATCGGGGTCGACGCCGGGGTGCGAGCCCATCAGCCCGACGTCGGCGGAGCGAACATGGAAGTTGAAGATCGTCCCGGTTGTCCGGTCCACCACATAACTCGGGTCGGAGAAGCCGCTGATCGGAGCACTCGCCTGACCGGCATGGACGGCCGTCTGGGGCTGCCAGGTGCGGCCACCGTCGGTGGAACGGCGCTGCAGGATCGAGTTGGGTCCCGGAGCGTCGATGCCCGTGGGGCGGCCGTCATAGGAAGTCAGCAGGTCACCACCGGGCGCGACGGCCAGGGCGGGAATGCGGTAGTTCGGGAAGACCCCGTCGCCACCCATGGCGAGCGTCTGCTCCGTGTAGCTGGGCCGGCCAGCCCAGAAGGGGTCGAGCGGTCGATCGGTCGAGGCCCGGGCTGGCACACCGGCCGAGGCCAAGGCGACACCAACCATCATGGTCAGGCTGCCGACCAGGGCCGCGGGCTTCATTGCACGCATGGGTTTTCGTCCTCTCTGCACTACATCATCGGATGTCTGATGTCTTGACTCGCACGCTAGGGAATCCGACAGGAACGGTCAATGGATGACCCCCGGAATGCGCAACCCCACTGAGCAATCCGCACGATCAGGGACCGCGGTCCATCAGCAACCAACCACGGTCCGACGGCACCGACCCGCCCGGGTGCCTAGGCTGACCTTCGATGAACACCCTGCGCAGCAGCTTCGACGAGCTCGGGCACGCCACCTGGTCCCTGGACCTGGCCGTGGCCGGGCTGCTCTTCGTCGGCACCGTGCTGCCGATGGCGCTGTTCGGGTACGGGAACGACGTCATCCTCGCGCTCCTGCTGGGCACCGCCATGTGCGCCGCCGTGGTGCTGCGCCGTCGCAACCCGATGCTCGCCCTGGCGCTGGTCACGGTCTTCTGCCTGCTCCACGTCGTGGTCCTGCCCTACCCGACGCCGGCCATCGCGACCGTCCTGCTGGTGGCCTACTCGGTGGCGCGCTGGGTTCCCGGCCGCCGCTCGCGATGGGTGCTCGGCCTCGGCGCCCTGGGCTCGGTGCTCGGGCCGCTGCGCTGGTCCACCGGCTACTACTGGAACCTCGGGTCCTGGGCGGTCGGAGCCACCGTCGTCCTGCTCGAGGTGTGCGTCTGCGCCGGCCTGGTGGTCACCTGCTATGCCATCGGCCGACGGGTCCGGGAGTCGGCGGAGGCGACGCGGGCCCGCACCTTGGCCGAAGCGGAACGCCGCGCCCTGGAGGTCTCCGAGCGGGAACAGTCCGCACGGATGACCGAGGCCAATGTCCGGGCCCAGATCGCCCGCGAACTGCACGACATCGTCGCCCACTCACTGTCCGTGATGATTGTCCAGGCGGAGGGTGGCCGGGCACTGGCCGAGAAGAAGCCCGAGCGGGCCGTCGAGGCCCTGGACACCATCGCCGAGACCGGGCGCGAGGCCCTCACGGAGATGCGACGCATCGTCGGGGTGCTGCGCGGGGCGGCCCAGGAGGGCGCCGTCTACGCACCCACCCCCGGGCTCGCGGACATCCCGGAGATGGTCTCCCGCAGCGATGACCGGGTGCACCTCTACGTGGAGGGAGAGGCCCCTGACGTCCCGTCGACACTGGGGCTGACGGTCTTCCGCGTCGTCCAGGAGGCCGTCACCAACTTCCTCAAGCACGCCGGGGCCCAGGCCAACTGCACCGTCACCCTCACCTACTCCCCGTCGCTGGTCGTCGCCGAGATCAGCGACGACGGTCTGGGCGCCGCGTCCACCACCTCCGACGGCACCGGTCACGGCCTGGAGGGGATGCGGGAACGCGTCGCCTCCATGCACGGCCAGCTGCTGGCCCAGCCCAAGACCACCGGGGGTTTCCTGGTGCGCGCCATCCTCCCCATCCCACTCAAGTCCGATTCCGTTGCTGCACAGGAGATCCGATGACCCAGACACCCATTCGCGTGCTGTTGGCCGATGACCAGGCGCTGGTGCGCAGCGGTTTCAGGATGCTGATCGAGGCCGAGGACGACATGGACGTCGTCGGCGAGGCCAATGACGGCCAGGAGGCGCTGCAGATCCTGCAGTCCCGCCCGGTGGACGTGGTGCTGATGGACATCCGGATGCCGGTGATGGACGGCGTCGAGGCCACCCGACGGCTGGTGGCCTCCGGTGCCCCCACCCGGGTGCTGGTGCTGACCACCTTCGACCTCGACGAGTACGTCTTCGCCGCGCTGAAGGCCGGGGCCTCGGGCTTCCTGCTGAAGGATGCCCGCCCCACCGAACTGCTGAACGCCATCCGCACCGTGGCGGCGGGCGACGGGGTGCTGGCCCCGTCCGCCACCCGGCGGCTGCTGGAACACGTCGCCCCCAGCCTGCCGTCGTCCCCCGGAGGCGCCGACCCTCGGCTGGAGCTGCTGACGGACCGGGAGCGGGAGGTGCTGGTGGAGATCGCCCACGGCGCCACGAACCAGGAGATCGCGGCGACGCTCTACATGGCGGAGGGCACCGTGAAGACCCACATCGGCCGGCTGCTGGCCAAGCTGCACGCCCGGGACCGCGTTGGCCTGGTGCTCTTCGCCCACGAGGTGGGCCTCACCCGGTAGGTGCGATTCTCCAGCCAGGGTCGAGGACGGGGAGGCGGAGCCTCCCCTCCGAGACCCCGAAAAGCCAACGACAACCCCCGGGACCAGGCCGACGCGACCCGTGACGATACCGCCCGCGAACTAACCCTTGACGGCGCCGGCCGCCAGGCCGGACTGCCAGCGCTTCTGAAGGCCCAGGAAGAGCACGACCAGCGGGATGACACCGAGCAGCGCGCCCTGCAGCACCGCACCGTACTGCGGGTTGAAGTAGCTCATCATGCCGTAGAGGCCCAGGGTGACGGGCTTGAGCTCGGCGGAGTTGATCATCATCAACGGCAGCAGGAAGTTGTTCCAGGTGGCCACGAAGATGAACAGGAAGATGGTCACCATCGCCGGGGCGAGCAGCCGCAGGACCATCGTCGCGAAGATGCGGAATTCCCCGGCGCCGTCGATCCGCGCCGACTCCAGGATCTCGTCGGGCACCGAGGACTGGGCGTAGACCCGGCCCAGTGCGCAACAAGGGCTGCGGCTACGGCATGGCCGTCACGGCATCGCACAACCCCGCCAGCTACAACGGGATCAAGGTCTTCACCGAGGGAGGCCGGGATGCGGCCGCCGAGATCACCGACAGCCTCCAGCAGGAGATCAACGCAGTCACCGACGCCGACGTCCGCAGCATCCCCACCCACGAGGTGCGCACCCATCGGCTGGTGACCGTGCAGACCTCCATGAACTGGTACATCGACGCCATCCTGGACCAGCTCGACGTCGACACCATTCGCCACCAGCACCTGCGGATCGTGCTCGACCCCATGTTCGGCGTCTCCCAGACCTGCCTGCAGACCATCCTGATGACCGCCCGCTGTGACATGGAGGTGATCCACTCGCGGCACGACGCCCTGTTCGGCGGACGGATGCCTTCCCCCCAGATGGAGACCCTGCACGAGCTGCGCCGTGCCGTCCTGGAGCAGGGCGCGGACATCGGCATGGCCACCGACGGTGATGCCGACCGGCTGGGCATCTTCGACGACCGCGGCAACTACCTCTCCGCCAACCAGCTGATGGTGCTGCTCTACGAGTACCTGATGACCGGCAAGGGATGGAGTGGTGACGTGGTGCGCAACCTGGCCACCACCCACCTGCTGGACCGGGTGGCCGCCGCCCACGGGCAGCAATGCCACGAGGTACCCGTGGGCTTCAAGCACATCTCGGCCAAGATGACCGAGACGGGTGCGGTGATCGGCGGCGAGAGCTCCGGTGGCCTCACGGTGCGCGGGCACATCGCCGGCAAGGACGGCGTGTACGCGGGCTCGCTGCTGGTGGAGATGCTGGCCCACAGCGGCCGCAAGCTCTCCGAACTGTGGGACGAGGTGGTGGAGCGCTACGGACGCCTCGAGATGGTGGAGACGGCCTGGAAGTTCACCCCTGCCCGGCGCGCGGAGCTGATGGCCACCCTCTTCGATCGGCGCGAGCTGCCGGGCTTCGACGTCGAGGTGGAGCACACCTCCTACCTGGACGGGGTCAAGGTCTTCCTGGCCGACGGTGGCTGGCTGGTGGCCCGCTTCTCCGGGACCGAGCCGGTGCTGCGGATCTTCGCCGAGCGTGAGACCGAGGAGCAGGCCCGGGCCACGGTGGACCGGATGGTCGAGTTCCTGGGCCTCGTCGACTGAGGGAAGGGGACGCCCCAGCCCTCGTCCACCCCCGCGGCCGATCCTGTCGAGGCCCCTTCCCACGCCCTTCCCAGCCGCCCGACTAGTCTGGGAAGCAGTCCACGAAAGGTTCACCCATGCGCGTCCTCGTCACCGGCGGTGCCGGTTACATCGGTTCCCACACAACCCTTGCCCTGTTGGAGAAGGGTCATGAGGTACTGGTCGTCGACGACCTGTCCAACAGCTCGCAGGAGTCCCTGCGACGCGTCGCCCAACTGACCGGCCGCACCCCCGGCTTCGTCGAGGCCAATGTCCGCGACGAGAAGGCGATGGACGCCGCCTTCGCGGACTTCCAGCCCGAGGCCGTGATCCACTTCGCCGGCTGGAAGGCCGTCGGCGAGTCCACCGAGATCCCGCTGACCTACTACCGGGAGAACCTGGGCTCCACCTTCACCCTGCTGGAGGCGATGGCCAAGCACGGGTGCAAGACCATCGTGTTCAGCTCCTCCGCCACGGTCTACGGCGACATCTCCGAGCCGCCCTTCACCGAGGACTTCCCGACGGGCGCCACAAACCCGTATGGCCGCACCAAGCTGATGATCGAGCAGATCCTGGCCGACGTCGCCGCCGCAGACCCCGAACTGCGGGTGGGGGTGTTGCGCTACTTCAACCCGATCGGCGCCCACGAGTCCGGCCGGATCGGTGAGGACCCCAAGGGGATCCCGAACAACCTGCTGCCCTTCGTCGCACAGGTGGCGGCCGGACGTCGCGAGAAGCTGATGGTCTTCGGCGATGACTACCCGACCCCCGACGGCACCGGTACCCGCGACTACATCCACGTCGTGGACCTGGCCGACGGACACCTGGCCGCCCTGGACCAGCTGACCGAGCACGACGGCTACCACGTCTGGAACCTGGGCACCGGGCAGCCGAACTCCGTGCTGGACATCGTCCACGCCTTCGAGGCAGCCTCCGGCGTCACGATCCCCTATGAGGTGGTTCCCCGCCGCGCCGGAGACACCGCCTCCTCCTATGCCGACGTATCGCTGGCCCAGCAGGAATTGGGCTGGAGCGCGAAGAAGACCGTCGCCGACGCCTGCGCCGACACCTACCGCTGGCAGTCCGCCAACCCGAACGGCTTCGCCGGCGCCTGAGCTCCCGCCCCGACCCCTGAGCCTGTCGAAGGGGGATTCAGAACAGATGCAGAGCGACCCCCTCAGCGCAACTATTGCGTTAAGGGGGTCGCTTTGCATCTGTTGCGAATTCTGATCATTCCTGCGCGGGGCTGACCGGCATGACCGGCTCCCGCATGGTGACGCTCCCTTGGAGCAGGACGGGCTCGGGGAGGGTGCCCTCGGGATCCTTCAGCTGCGCGATGATGGCCTCCACCAGCAGGTGCACCGCCATCTCCACCGGCTGCCCCACCGAGGACATCCCCAGCGCACGGGCCACCGGGGAGTCGTCGAAGCCGATCACCGGCATCGTCTGGTAGCTGTCGGGGAAGGCATTTCTCAGGTGCACCAGCGCCCCGAAGGCCAAGGAGTCCGAGGGACAGACGAAGGCCGTGGCACCGCGGGCCACCAGCTCGCGGGCCGCGGAGACGCCGGTCTCGATGGAGTCGACGCCGTGGGTGTCCATCTGCGAGAGGTCGACGTGCGGCTGGGCCTGCGTCATCGCCTCCTGCCATCCGCGTCGACGGTCGTCGCCGGGGCCGGATCCTGCCTCAATCCCCACGAAACCGATGCGCTCGTGCCCGCGCGCGAGGAAGTCCCGGGTGGCCGCAGCAGTGGCGCCGGCACCGTCGACATCCACCCAGTAGTGGGAGAGCTCGTCGTCGCCCCATGGCCGGCCGAAGGTCACGACCGGGATCTGGCGCTGCGCGAGAACCCGTGGGCGCTCATCATGCTCACTGGTCCCGGACAGCAGGCATCCGTCGATGGATCCCTTGTCGTACAGCGCGCACAGCTGCTGCAGTTCATCCCGGTCGTCGATGGCCGTGATGGGCATGATGTTGTAACTGCGTGCCCTCGCCTCACTGACGAGGCGGTGCAAGAAGCGATCCATCACGGCGCCATAGATCCCGTCGGAGGATGGGTAGATCCGCATGGCGAGAGTGCCGGACTTCTGCTTGCGCAGGGCCTGGGCCGCCTGGTTGGGGCGATACCCGCTCGCCTCGATGGCCTTCCGCACACGGTCCCGGGTCTCCGGCTTGACCAGGTGCGGGGAATTCAGGACATTGGAGACGGTCTGTCTGGACACGCCAAGTTCCTTGGCCAGACTGACCAATGTTGGCCGGCCCATGCCGCACCTCACTTCATCGTGGCTTGCCGCAGGGCGACCATGCCCTTTGAACGATCAATGCTGCTTGATAGATTCTCACCCTACGCCGCCCAGGCCTCACCCGTACACCCAAGATCGGCCCACCATGCAGCAGCCCTTCCTCACCCACCATTCCGCCGTCCTCGCCGCCCCGGTGCAGGCCTGGTCGGCACTCGACGGGCAGGCGGACGGCCTGGTCGCCGAGCGCACCGTGGAAGGCGTCTACTGCGCGGACTCCCGCGTCGTCTCCCAGCTGGAGGTGACCAGCCCCAGCCACGCGCTGGAACACATCGGCACCGACGAGCGGGGTGGGGCGCGCGCCGCCTTCCAGTACGTGCTGCGCACACCGGAGCTGGGCGTGGATCCGGCCCTGCTGCTGAACCGGGTGCGCCAGGTGGACGGCACCGGCATCAGCGAGCACTACGAGCTCAGCACCGCCTCGCTTGAGTCGCTGGACGTCGACCTGCGGGTGCGGCTGCGGCCCGACGCCACGGCGATGCAGGAGATCAAGTCCGGCCTGCACGGCCAGGACGTGGCGGCGATGCTGACCGACAGGGGCGTCACCTTCCCCTGGCGCGACGAGAAGACCACCGCCACCTTGACCACCGACGCCACCTGCACCCTCGCCGGCGACGACATCGTGCTGGACTGGTGGCTCACCCTGCCCCCCCGCGGCACCGCCGCGGTGAACTTCCGGCTGGACCTCGTCGACGCCGCCGCCCCCTTCGTCGCGTGCACCGCGCCGGCCCTGGTACCGCCGGGCACCGACGGCACCAATGCCGCCCTGGACCGGCTGCTCACCACCAGCTTCGCCGACATCAACGGCCTGCGGATGGCCCACCCGGCCACCCCCGACGAGGGCTTCCTCGCCGCCGGAGCACCCTGGTACTTCACCCTCTTCGGCCGTGACTCGCTGATCAGCGCGCGCAACCTCGTGCCCCACGACCTGTCGGTGGCGCGGGGAACGCTGAAGGTGCTGGCGCAGCTGCAGGGGGACGCCGCCGACGTCGACTCCGCACAGCAGCCCGGCAAGATCCTGCACGAGGTGCGCCAGGAGCCGCTGGAACTGGCGCTCTCCCACCAGGGACAGGTGGAGCACCAGATGAGCCTGCCGCCGCTCTACTACGGCACCGTGGACGCCACCCCGCTGTGGATCATGCTGCTGGACGAGGCCGAGGCCGCGGGGCTGGACGAGGCCGAGGTGCGCTCGCTGCTGCCCGCCCTGAAGGCCGCACTGGCCTGGTTGCGGGACTTCGGGGATGCCGACGGGGACGGCTTCCTGGAATACCGCGACGAGTCGGGCCACGGCCTGGCCAACCAGGGCTGGAAGGACTCGGGCGACTCGATCCGCTTCGCGGACGGCACCATGGCCGCCGGCTCCGTCGCCCTGGCCGAGGTGCAGGGCTATGCCCACGCCGCCGCGCTGGGCGGGGCCCGCCTGCTGGAGAAGTACGAGTCCGACGCTGCCGCCGCCGAGCAGTGGCGCGCCTGGGCTGCCGCACTGGCAGAGCGTTTCCGGGCGAAGTTCTGGACCAGCGACGACTTGGGCCGCTACCCGGTGCTGGCCCTGAATGGCGCCATGGATGCCGACGGGAGCAAGCCGCGGGTGGACGGCGTCGCCTCCAACATGGGGCACTTGCTGGGCACCGGCATCCTCTCCGAGGATGAGGCGCGCCTGGTGGTGGACCGCCTGATGCACCCGACGATGGCCTCCGGCTACGGGATCCGCACCATGAGCACCACCAATGGCGGCTACTGGCCGCTCAGCTACCACGTCGGTTCGGTGTGGACCCACGACACGGCCTTCATCATCGACCAGATGCTGCGCGACGGCTTCCGCACCGAGGCCCGGGAGCTGGCCACCCAGCTGCTGCGCGCCGCAGAGGGCTTCTCCTTCCGGATGCCCGAGCTGTTCGGCGGGATGAGCGCCGACGAGGTCTTCCCGCCCCAGCCCTACCCCGCCTCCTGCCGACCGCAGGCCTGGGCGGCGACCAGCTCCGTGGTGATCGCCCGCGCCCTCGCCTGACACCCGCATGGCAAGATCGGCCCACCCGCAGGCCGTTCAGACCCCACCATGGAGGCATGGCATCCACGCGCTCCTTCAATCCGTTGCGACAGGCCGGTCCCAGCAAGTTCGGCTTCTGGTCGATCGTCCTGTTGACCATCAATGGGATCATCGGCACCGGTATCTTCCTGTCACCCGCGGGCGTCATCAAGGTGGCCGGCACCTGGACCCCGCTGGTCTACGTGCTGGCCGGGGTCTTCGCCGGTGTGCTCGCCGTCACCTTCGCGGCGGCCGCCCGCTATGTCAGTGAGAACGGTTCCTCCTTCGCCTATGCCCGCGTCGCCTTCGGTGATGACATCGGCTTCTATGTGGGGATCACCCGCTTCATGGCCGGCGCCATCGCCTGGGGAGTGATGGCCACCGCGGTGGTCACCACCGTGCTGGGGATCTTCGGCGGGAAGGCAGCCGTCACGCAGACGAACATCACCGTCGGCTTCATCGTCCTGATGGCCGTCCTGCTCGCCATCAACCTGGCCGGCACCGGCATCACCAAGTGGTTCAACAATGTCTCCACGATGGGCAAGGTCCTGGCGCTGCTGCTGGCGGTCGTCGCCGGTCTGGTGATCCTGGGCACCGGGGGCAATCACTTCGACGAGTTGCGCCACCTCACGAATCCCGACGGGTCCGCCATGATCCCGGGCATGGACACCACCGTCTTCGTCGGGGCCGTGTTGAGTGCCTTCTACGCCTACACCGGTTTCGAGTCGGTCGCGACGGCGGCGAGCGAGATGGACCGGCCCGAACGGAACCTCCCCCGAGCCATCCCGCTGGGCGTCGGCATTGTGATGGCCATCTATGTGGGTGTCGTCGGTGTGACGATGATGATCAATCCCCAGGGCCTGCTCACCTCCACCGAGCCGGTGATCCTGGCCAGCGCCTTCAACAATCCGGTCATTCGCAACCTGATCGTCCTGGGTGCGGTGCTGAGCATGTTCGGGATCAACGTGGCGGCCAGCTTCAGCACTCCCCGCATCTTCGACGCGATGAGCCGTCGGCAGATGGTTCCCGCGGTCATCAGCCGCACCTCGGGGCGTGGCGTCCCCTACGTCGCCTTCCTGCTCACGGCCCTCGTGGCCATCGCCATCCCCATGGCCTTCGGCTACTCCATGCGCGGCATCATGGTCATCAGCTCGGTCAGCCGGTTCATCCAGTTCCTGGTGGTGCCGGTCGCGGTCGTCATCTTCTACCTGGGGCGGTCCCGCCACCACACCCATGAGGTCCATCGCAATGTGGTGCTTGACGTCGTGGTGCCGCTTGTGGCCCTGGCCGCATCGATCTTCCTGATGGTGCGTTTCGACTGGGTGGGCCAGTTCAGCACCCCGGACGGAGGCACCAACCAGTGGGCGGTGTGGGCCATGCTGATCGGCTACGTCGTGCTTCCGGTCGCGTTGTACATTCCGTGGAAGCTGGGTGCCTACCGTCGAGCCGCTGAGGAGAAGCGATGAGCAACCGTCCCGTGATTGGCATCATCACCAATGTGGAGCTTGACCGCCACTACCTGTTTCCCGGATATCCCCGGGTCACCCTCAATGAGGACTATCCCCGCTCGATCGCGGCCGCCGGCGGTGTCCCGGTCCTGATCACCCCGTCCAGGGACCTGTCCCTGCTCGCCGACCAGTTGAGCCTCGTCGACGCCCTGGTGCTGGCCGGCGGGCAGGACGTCGATCCATTGCTCTATGGCGCCGAGCCCCGCACGGAGTGTGGCGCTCCGAACCCGACGCGCGACGCCTTCGAGTTCGAGGCGCTGCGCCTGGCCCGAGCCGCAGGCATGCCGGTCCTGGGCATCTGCCGGGGTCTGCAGGTCACCAACACCTTCCTGGGTGGAAGCCTGCACCAGGACATCTCACACTCGGGCAGCACCCAGCGCCACATGATGGAGGCGAATCCCGCCGTGGCCGCGCATGGCATCACCGTCGAGCCCGACAGCTTCCTCGACGAGGCCTGGCACCTTGCCCAGACCACGGTGAACTCCTTCCACCACCAGGTCGTCGACCGGGTGGCCCCCGGGCTGGCCGTCGCGGCCCGCGCCGCCGATGGTGCCGTGGAGGCCGTCGAGTACACCGGTGATGAGTTCGACCTGGTGGCCGTGCAGTGGCATCCCGAGATGATGAGTGCCGCGGACAGTCCGGCCGGTGAACAGGCCAGGGCCCTGTTCACTTGGTTCGTGGACCTGGCCGCCGGTCGCTGGGAGGCCTGAGCCCAGGTTCGGCCCGTGGGCCACACCGGGGGCAGAGGCTCATCATCCCGTGGGTGTAGATGGCCCGCGCGGGACGGGACCGGTGACGGATGCCCGCTGACAAGGGCAATTCCTAGGCTGAGGCCGTCGGGTCAGAGAACTGGCCCATTCCTGTCCTGAAAGGCCCTCTGTCATGGCTCAGCCCGTCGTCCCCCCGCCCACCGCGCAGCAGGAACTGGTGGCCCAGACCATCGACCTGCGCAAGGTCTACGGCTCCGGAAAGACCCTGGTGACCGCCCTCGACGGCGTCAACGTCTCCTTCGCCCGGGGCTCCTTCACCGCCATCATGGGCCCCTCGGGCTCCGGCAAGTCCACCCTGATGCACTGCCTGGCCGGGCTGGACAAGATCACCGCGGGCCGGGTGGTGCTGGGTGGCAAGGAGCTCAACGCCCTCAACGACAAGCAGCTCACCCTCTTCCGCCGGGAGCGCGTCGGTTTCGTCTTCCAGTCCTTCAACCTGCTGCCCACCCTGACCGCGAAGCAGAACATCCTGCTGCCGCTGGAACTGGCCGGCAAGAAGCCGGACCAGGCCTTCTTCTCCCAGCTCGTGGACTCCCTCGGCCTGACCGAGCGCCTCAACCACCGTCCCAGCGAGTTGTCCGGCGGCCAGCAGCAGCGCGTCGCCGTGGCCCGCGCCATGATCACCCGTCCCGACGTGATCTTCGCCGACGAACCCACCGGCGCCCTGGACTCCAAGACCGGCACGGCGCTGCTGGACTACCTGCGACGCTGCGTCGACGAACTGGGCCAGAGCATCATCATGGTCACCCACGACGCCAAGGCCGCCGCCTACGCGGACCGGGCCCTGATCCTGCTCGACGGCCAGATCGTCGACGACATCGCCCGTCCCACCGCCGACGACGTCAACGCCGCCCTGTCCCGCGTGGAGGCCTGATGTTCCGCGACGCAGCAAAGGAAGTGCGCTACCACCCGGGGCGCATCATCGCGACGCTGGTCGCCATCGCCATCAGCATCGGCTTCATGGCGGCGGTGTCCGTCTTCATCACCACCCAGCAGGACGCCATGGGCAAGGGGATGGCCCTGACCACCTCCAGGGCCGACATCGTGGTGCACATCAACCAGGGCAAGCGCGGTGTCACCGGCCAGCAGATCACCGAGGCCATCGCCAAGGTCCCGGGCGTGAAGTTGGCAGAACGCAGCAGTGGCAACTACCTGCCGATCGGCTCCGAGACTCGCACCGTCCACACCCAGGCCTTCGTGGTGCCCGACGAGCGCTTCCGGTGGGCCCCGCTGGCGGAGGGGGCCTGGCCGACGGCCGCCAACCAGATCGCCCTGTCCAGCCAGCTGGCCGAAAGGCTCGGGGTTCGCGTCGGGGACAGCGTCGACGTCGGGGGCCAGCCCCTGACGGTCAGCGGCACCACCGATGACGCGCCGAGCATCTTCTTCCAGGTGGCCTACCTGTCCGGCACCGCCTTCGAGGCCGCCGCCCGGGAGCAGGTCAACTACGCCGACTGGCTGGTCGACGTCGACGGTGATCCCGCCGCCACCCTGGACCAGGTCCGCAGTGCCGTCGCACCACTCGTGGTGGGTCCCGACGAGCAGTCCTACGCCGGCGAGGACGGCAAGAACCTGGAGATCAGCACCGGCAAGGATGCGCAGTCCGCATCGGTGAAGGAGGTCACCGGCGAGTTCGACGTGATGAAGTACATGCTGTGGGCCTTCAGCGCCATCGCGGCTCTGGTGGGGCTGATCATCATCGCCAACACCTTCACCATCCTGCTGGCCCAGCGACGCCGCCAGATCGGCCTGCTGCGGGCCGTTGGCGCCACCGGCTCCCAGGTGCGGCGCCGTTTCCTGGCCGAGGCCGTCCTGCTGGGCACCCTCGGGTCCGCCCTGGGTCTGGTGCTGGGCACCGGCATGGCCTGGGCCGGCGCCACGTTCACCAGGGCCACCTACTGGGGCCTGAGCTTCCCGTGGACGGAACTGGCCGTCGAGTTCGCCCTGGGAATCCTGCTCACGGTGCTGGCCGCCATCCTGCCGGCGCTGCGTGCCACCCGCGTCGCCCCGTTGGAGGCGCTGCAGCCGGTTGCCACCAGCGAGCAGCAGCGCAGGGCGTCGGTGGTGCGCGCCATCATCTGCGGTGCCTTCGTGCTGGTGGGAGCGGGGCTGGCCTGGTACTCGCTGGACGCCCCGGTGGGCGACGGTGTCTCCGTGCTGCGCGGGCCGATCGTCTCCGCACTGCTGGGCGCCATCCTGATCGCCATCGGCGTGCTCTTCGGGGCGGTGCTGTTCATCCCGACGGTGCTGCGGCTGATGGGAAAGGTCTTCGGTCTGTTCGGCGCCACGCCGCGACTGGCCGCCATCAACACCGTGCGCAATCCCAAGCGTGCGGCGGCCACTGCCAGCGCCCTGATCCTGGCCTGCGGGCTGATCATCACCCTGCAGGTGGGATCCGCGACGGCGGAGAAGACGGTGCTGAAGGAGATCGCCAACACCTACCCCGTCGACGTCACCGTGGCGGCCAACGGCTTCGGCTCGACGGAGAAGGACGCACAGACCGGCATCAGCCAGCAGAACCTGGACAAGCTGGACTCGGTGGGCAATGTCACGGCGCGAGCCACGATGTCCGGCGGAGCCGTCACCAGCACCGACGCGGTCCATGTCTCCACCGTGGTGGCGCTGGACCCGCAGATGCGTCGCATCACCGACGTCGTCCCCTCGTCCTTGGGCGATGACCGGGTGCTGCTTCCCAAGCAGTACAAGGCGGGCACGAAGGTCACCCTGAAGGGCAACGGCCAGACCGTCACACTGACCGGTACCCCGTCCAAGGCCCTCGAGGGAGGCATGGCGGTCGTCAGCCCCGACACGATGCGCAAGCTCGTCGCCAAGCCCAGCCCGCAACTGGTGTGGATGAAGATGGCCGACCTGGAGGACATGGGCACCACCATGACCCAGCTGGACCGGATGTCCCAGAACGGTGAGGTCTGGGTGAGCGGCTCGGCCATGAACGCCTTCATGATCAAGCGCGTGCTGAACATCCTGATGATGATCACCACCGGCCTGCTGGGCGTGGCCGTGCTGATCGCCCTGATCGGCGTCAGCAACACGCTCGGGCTGAGCGTGATCGAGCGCAGCCGGGAATCCGCCCTGCTGCGGGCACTGGGCATGCAGAAGGGCTCGCTGCGGGTGATGCTGCTGGTGGAGGCCCTGATGCTGGGCCTGGCCGGTGTCCTGGTGGGCACCCTGGCCGGTGCTTTCTTCGGCTGGCTGGGCATCCGGTCGGTGCTGCGCCAGGCTTCCATCGAGGCGCCGATGCAGTTCGGCATCAACTGGCCGATGACACTGGGTCTGATCGCCATCGCGGTGCTGTCCGCCTCGCTGGCGTCGGTACTGCCGGGACGACGCGCCGCGAGCGCCACCCCGACGGAGGCGCTGGCCGAGGAGTGATCAGGCGTTGCCGGCGTCCAGGCGCCAGCCCAGGAATTCGGTGAGGTCTCCGGTCTCGCCGTCGCGGCCTCCCCGTCCCACCACCAGTGGCGGCGGGGAGGCCGTCAGCCTCACGCCGGTGAAGCGGGCCGCGGTCCCGCCGGGGACGGTGAGCACGTAGTAGCCCCCGTCGGTGCCGATGGCGATGGAGCGGTTCTTGCGCAGGTACCAGCCCTGCTTGTCGGTCTTGACGACCGGGCCGGACATCAACGTCGCCCGGAGTGGCTCGGGGCGGATGCCGCGGCGGTTGGCCTCGGCGACGAAGACGTCGATCAGCTTCTGTGCCGCTTCCGCCTCTGCCCGGACGGCCTGCTCGGACAGTTCGATGCGGCGACGGGCGTCTTCCTGGCGCTGGCTGGGCATGCGCCCACCCTAGACCTGACCTGTCGTCGCCCTCGCCCCGCACGTCTCCACTCCAGACCCCACCCCCCGCCCCGCCCCGCCCCGGCAGCCAAAACAGAGAGGAAGGGAGGGGGCAGATTTCCTCTGTGGCAGTCATCCCCCCGCTTGCTCTCTGTTTTGGCTGGGCCGACGCCATCCACAGGGGTCCTGGTGAGGGGCTGCCTGTGGATGGCTGAAAATTTTCGGGGCCCCGCATCAACACTGCAGGGCATGGAGGAAATCGTGCTGCCGGACCACGTCGTCCGGACCAAGGAATTGTTGGCCGCAGGGTGGACCCGGGACGGGATCCGTCGCGCCGTGGAGAAGGGGCACCTGACCCGGATCAGGCAAGGGTGGTACGCCACCCCGCTGGCCGACGAGAGGGTGCTGCGCGCCGTGCGGTCAGGCGGCGCCCTGGCCTGCGCGTCTGCCCTCGCCCACCACGGCGCATGGGACGTCACGGCTGGGGTTGTGCACACGCGCATGGACCACAACCGGGTGGGGTCGCTGCCCGCGGGGCTGAAGCGGTGCCAGGCCTGGCACAGCAAGCTGGACGTGGCGCCGGAACAGGCCGTCGATGATCTCGCCATGGCCTTGCGTACGGCGTGGAACTGCCTGTCCCTGGAGGGCTTCCTGGTGGTCTGCGACTCCCTGCTCCACCGCAACCTGATGACGAGACACGAGTTGTTGCGAGCCCTGCGTCATGCACCCGGCAAGGAGGTGGTCCTGGACAAGACCGACCGTGCAGAGTCAGGCACGGAGACCATGGTCCGCTACCGGCTCAGGAGCCGACGGGTGCAGCTGACCCCACAGGTGGAGATCCCCGGCGTGGGCCGGGTGGACTTCCTGGTAGGTGAGCGGCTGGTCATCGAGGTGGACAGCCGCGAACACCACACCGGCGAGGAGAACTACCAGAAGGACCGGGCACGGGACCTCACACTCCGGGCGATGGGCTACATCGTCGTGCGCCTGACCTACCAGCAGGTGGTGCACGACTGGCCGGAGACCGAGCGCTGCCTGGTGGCGATGATCCAGCGGGGTGACCAATGGTGGGGATCGCGCCGGGGCCGGAAGGTGGCCTGACCGACCAGCAAAGGCAGAGAGCAAATGCGGGGGTGATTGCCATGGTGGCAGCCAGCCCCCTCGAAAGCTCTCTGGTTTGGCTGCGGCGGTCGAGCCGGAGGCACCGACCAGGGGGGGTTTGTTCGTTCAAAAAGAGGCACCTGGGGGCTGCTGGTCACCCCCAGCAACCCCCAGGGCGAATATGGACCACCCGGGGGCCGTCATGGGCGCTCAACAGGTGATGCACCCACTATCTCACCTCTGACGTGGTGCACGTGCCCAAACCCGGCAAAAATCTGAGATTTTGATGTGGAATTGATAACTTAACGCTCAATCACGCGGGGCGGGCTGGCGCTGCTCTCAGCCGGCTGCCAGCCATCCACCTGTGCCCCGCATTCCGGGATCCCGCGCCAGCGCCGCGAGCGCTGTGCGTCGCTGCCGCCGCAGACGCACCTCGTCACCGCCATCGCGGCGGGCCAGTTCGCTGCAGGACATGCCAATGACATCCACCTGGATCAGGAGTCTGCACTGGTCAGTCCGCAGAATCCCGCGGCGACGGGCGTCGCGCAGGAGCTCTTCCGGCGCACGCCGCACCGGTGCGACAAGGCCCTCGACGGCGCTGCCCAGCAGGACCGAACCGCCCCACTGCTGCTCCTCCACATCCCGCAGCACCGCTCGGGCAACGCGGCCGAGCACGTCGCCCCCTCGCCCGGGCCAGTTCGCGAGGCGACACCAGCAGATGGACCACAGCTCCCGCCCGTAGTCCTCACCCACAGAGGGATTCGGTGACACATCGCCGATGAGTTCAAGTACCCTGGCCCGCACCTCGGCCGTCAGCAGCCACCCCGCCAGGTGGCAGCCGCCACGCATCGCATCCAGCAGGCCCGGCACCACAGCTTCCCCAGTTCCCATGGACGCCAGCCCATCAGGGCGGTGTTGTGCCAGGTGTTGTCCGCAACCGCGCCGGTGTGGTCCGTCAGCGCCAGACGCCGCGCCAACGGGCGGGCGGCCACGGCGCCTGGTCCGCGGGCAGGCCCAACTCGTGGGCGGCACGGAGCGGCCAACCCGGCTCCCGCAAGGCCTGACGGGCCAGCATCACCGCGTCGGCGCGTCCCTCGGCGATGATCTGCTCGGCCTGCTCCGGCTCGGTGATCATGCCGACGGCGCTGGTCACGACGCCCGACTCGCTGCGCACCTGCTCCGCGTAGGGCACCTGGTAGCCGGGCCCGACCGGAATCCTTGCCATCACCAGCCCACCCGTGGAGACGTCCACCAGGTCCACCCCGTGCTCGCGCAGCTCGATGGCCAGCTGCGCCGAGTCCTCACCGTCCCAGCCGCCGTCGGTCCAGTCGCCGTCGGTCCAGTCGCCGTCGGTCCAGTCCGTCGCGGAGATCCGCACCGCCAGCGCGCCCGTCCACACCTGCCGGATGGCGTCGACGACGGCCAGCAGCAACCGGGTGCGGTTCTCCCAGCTACCGCCCCACTGGTCGGTGCGGGTGTTGGACAGCGGCGAGTAGAACTGGTGCAGCAGGTAGCCGTGGGCGGCGTGCACCTCGACGAGGTCGAAGCCGGCCTCCTTGGCCCGGACCGCCGCGGCAGCGAAGTCGTCGATCACCTCCTGGATCCCGGCCTCGTCGAGAGCCTGTACCTCGGAGGTGAATTCCTCACCCGCCCCACGCTCCGTGGTGGGGCCCACCGGTGTCCACCCGCCCTCGTCGGCCGGGATGTTACGGGCCTCCTCCCCGGGCCACCAGCGGTTCGTCGACGCCTTGCGGCCCGCGTGCGCCAGCTGGACCCCGATGGCGGCACCCTGGGCGTGCGCGAAGTCCGTCACCCGACGCCATGCGGTGGCCTGCTGGTCATTCCACAGTCCGGCATCCCAGGGGCTGATCCGGGCCTCGGGGCTGACCCCCGTCGCCTCCACGACGACCAGCCCGAATCCGCCGGCCGCGAGACTTCCGTAGTGGACCAGGTGCCAGTCGTTGACCACGCCGTCGCGCTGCTCGACGGAGTACTGGCACATGGGAGAGACCCAGGCGCGGTTGCGCACCGTGAGGGATCCGAGCTGAATGGGACGGAAGAGTGCAGGCGTGCTCATGCAGCCATTGAACCAGCGCGGCCAAGAGCGCCGAGCAAGGACGGGTAGCATCGCCGGGTGAACCTTGTACGGGACCTGCGGCGCCTGCTGCGCCACGACCACTTCCGCAAGCTGTTCACCATCCGCGCGCTGACGCAGTGCGCTGACGGCACCCTGCAGATCGGCATGGCAAGCCACATCCTGTTCAACCCGGCGCAGCAGCCCAATGCCTGGGCCATCGCCGCCATGTTCGCCATCACCCTGCTGCCCTTCAGCATCGTCGGACCCTTCGTCAGCGGTCTGCTGGACCACTGGTCCCGCCGCACGGTCACCGTCGTCGTGGACGCCACGCGCACGGTGCTCGCGCTGGTCATCGCGGGAATGATCGCCAGCGGGTCCACCGCCCCCGCCGTCGCCACCGTGCTCTTCGGCTGCCTGATGGTGGCCCTGGCCCTCAACCGCTTCGTGCTGGCCGGGCTTGCGGCCGGGCTGCAGCACACCATCGACGACGACGAATTCCTCACCGCCTCGGCCGTGATGCCGATGATCGGACCGGTGGGCGTTCTCGTCGGTGGTGCCCTGGCCGGCCTCGCCCGTTTCCTCTCACCATGGCCCGTCACCATCGCCGATGCGGTGGTCTTCTGCTGCGCCGCGGCCATGTGGGCCACCTCGTGCACCATCGCGTCGCGGCTGGGCAGCAAGGACCTGGGGCCGCTGGAGCCCGCACCACGCACCCGCTTCGCACAGACCCTCGCCGCCCTGCACGACGCCGGGCAACACCTGGTGCACCGACGCCCCGCGCTGCTGGGCCTGGCCACCATCACCGTCCAGCGGGTGCTCTACGGCCTGACCCTGGTCAGCGTGCTGGTGCTCTTCCGCAACCACCTCCACGCCGCCGCCGACGTCAACGGCGCCATGGCCGACATCGGCGCCTGGATGGGTGCCAGCGGGGTGGGCTTCGCGCTGTCCGTGGTGCTGGTGCCGCCGCTGGCGCACCGGCTGGGAATGCGCGGAACCGTCGTCGCCCTGCTGCTGGCCAGCGCCGTCATCCAACTTGGCCCGGGCCAGGTGCTCAGCCGCTGGCCGCTGGTGGTGGCCAGCTTCCTGATCGGCTGGTTCGCGCAGTCGGTGAAGATCTGCATCGACACCGTTGTCCAGGCCCACGTCGACGACGAGTACAAGGGCCGCATCTTCGTGATCTACGACGGACTGTTCAACGCCGCCATCGTGCTGGCCGCGGTACTCGCGGCCGCTGTGATCCCGGACAGCGGACTGTCCCGGGCGCTGCTGGTGGCCATCGGCGTGGCCTACCTCGTCCTGGCCGGTGCCTTCTGGCTGCTCAGCCGCCCGATGGGCAGCGACGAGTTCAACCGGGGCACGGACCTGGCGATGAAGGCCCGGTGACCTCGACAGTCACCAGTACTCGCGGGTGATCCGCTCCGGAAGCTCGCCCCGCTCGCGGTAGGCCCGGGTGATCGCGCCAGCAATCCGATTGGCGATCGACATGTCGCAGTCCGAGACCCGGCTCTTGTCGATCCGGTGGCAGACGCCCTTGTCGATCTCGTAACGGTGGAATCCGTGGGCCTGTTGGCTCAGCGTCACCCATGTCTCGTAGATGGCCTGCTTGTCGTCGCGCTCCTTCAGCACCAACTCGAAGCCGCCCGATTCCCCGCCGTCGGTCTCGCTCATCTATCGTCCTCCCCAGGAACGGTGTGTGCCTTGCCGTGTCGTGACTAGCCTCGCGCTGCGATGGCCTGTCGGTAGAGCCTGCCGGCGCGGTAGGAGGAGCGGACCATCGGGCCGCTCATCACGCCGCTGAAGCCGATCTCGGTGGCCTCCTCGGCAAGCTCGTCGAATTCCTGCGGGGTCACCCAGCGGTCGATCGGCAGCAGGGTGACATTGGGACGCAGGTACTGGGTGATGGTCAGCAGCTCGGTGCCGGCGTCGTGCAGGTCCTGCATCGCCTGGCTGATCTCCTCACGCGTCTCACCCATGCCCAAGATCAGGTTGGACTTGGTGACCAGCCCGGCCTCGCGAGCCGTGGTGAGCACCTCGAGCGAGCGCTCGTAACGGAAGCCGGGACGGATGCGCTTGAAGATGCGCGGCACCGTCTCGACATTGTGGCCGAAGACCTCGGGCCTCGCCTCGAAGAGCTGGTCCAGGAATTCCTTCTTGCCGCTGAAGTCCGGGGCCAGCATCTCGACGCCGACGCCGGGGTTCATCTCGTGGATCTTGCGGATCGTCTCCGCGTACAGCCAGGCTCCCTCGTCCTCGAGGTCGTCGCGGCAGACGCCGGTGACCGTGGCGTACTTCAGGCCCATCTTCTTGACGCTCTCGGCCACGCGCACGGGCTCGGCGGTGTCATAACCCTCCGGCTTGGCGGACTCGATCTGGCAGAAGTCGCAGCGACGGGTGCACTGGTCCCCCCCGATCAGGAAGGTGGCCTCGCGGTCCTCCCAGCACTCGAAGATGTTGGGACAGCCCGCCTCCTGGCAGACGGTGTGCAGGTCCTCACCCTTGACCAGGTTCTGCAGGTCCCGGTACTCCGGGCCCATCGTCGCCGTCGTCTTGATCCAGGACGGCTTGCGTTCGATGGGGGTCTGGGAGTTCTTGACCTCGACGCGGAGCAGCTTGCGGCCTTCAGGAGCGATAGTCACCTTGTCAGGTTACCTTCTCGTGAAAGGTGGGTGTCCAGCAGCGGCTCCAGTCGTTCGGCCACCTCCAGCAGGCTGGGCGCGGGGCCGTCCAGCTCGTCGGCCATGCTGGTGACCGTGGCGTCGGCGATGCCGCACGGGACGATGTTGTCGAAGCCCGCGCTGTCATTGCTGATGTTCAACGCGAAGCCGTGCATGGTGGTGCGCCTGGTGACCCGGATCCCGATCGCGCAGATCTTGCGCTCCGGACGGCCCTGCCGTCCGGGGGATGGCACGGCAGCCGTCTGGCCCTCGACGCTGGCGATCTGCAGGGCACCGGGGGTGAAGTGGCCGGTCCGCTCGACGCTCTTCGCGTGGTGCGGTCCGGTGGCGACGGGCGCGACGAAGTCCGGGTCGTCGGCCGGGAGCCAGACGCCGGTGCGGCCGGGGACGCGGCCGGCCATGATCCCGTACTGCGCCAGCACGTCGATCACGGCCTGCTCCACCCGTCGCACGTGGTCGACGACGCCCACCCGGTCCGGCAGCTTGATGATGGGGTAGCCCACCAGTTGGCCTGGGCCGTGCCAGGTGATCTTGCCGCCGCGGTCGACGTCGACGACGGGGGTGCCGTCGAAGGGGCGCTCGGCCGGCAGTGTCTGCTTGCCGGCCGTGTAGACGGCGTCGTGCTCGACGAAGAGCACCTGGCCGGGCATCTCGTCGGCGGCCACCCGGGCGTGCACCTCGCGCTGGTGCGCCCACGCCTCGTGGTACTCGACGCGTTGCCCGCCACGGATCCCCAGGTATTCGAAGTCGACGCTCACCCGGGCGAGCATACTCGCGGCCGTGGACCGTACCCCGCCGAGGACGCGTGCGCGATATCGTGCGGCGTCCCCTCGTCGCATCGAAAGGCACCACTGTGAGCGACACCGCCTTCCAGACCGTCGCCATGGTCATCTACATGGCCGGCATGCTGTTCATCGGTTGGTACTCCTACCGCCGGACCAGCAACCTGAACGACTACATGCTGGGCGGACGGGACCTGCACCCGGCTGTCGCCGCGCTCTCCGCGGGCGCCGCCGACATGTCCGGTTGGCTGCTGATGGGACTGCCCGGCGCCATCTACGCGACGGGGCTGCGGGAGGCGTGGATCGCCGTCGGCCTGACCGCCGGTGCCTGGCTCAACTGGAAGTTCGTCGCGCCGCGGCTGCGCGCCTACACGCAGGTGGCCAATGACTCCATCACCGTGCCCAGCTTCCTGGAGAACCGGTTGCGGGACTCCAGCCGGCTGCTGCGGATCGTCTCCGGCCTGATCATCCTGGTCTTCTTCACCTTCTACGTGAGCTCCGGCATGGTGGCCGGTGGCGTCTTCATGCAGTCCAGCTTCGGGCTGGACTACCGGGTTGGCATGCTCATCGTGGCGGGAGTGACCATCGCCTACACCCTGTTCGGCGGTTTCCTGGCCGTCAGCTACACCGACTTCGTGCAGGGACTGATGATGGCCCTCGCCCTGATCGCCGTCCCCATCGTCGGGCTGGTCAAGCTGGGGGGCTTCGACGAGGTCAGCAGCCTGGTCAAGGCCTCCGACGCAACCGCCGGGCTGGACCGGATGGCGCTGCTCCCGCACCCGATGACGCAGATGGCCCTGATCGGCATCATCTCCGCCCTGGCCTGGGGCCTGGGCTACTTCGGCCAGCCGCACATCATCGTGCGCTTCATGGCCCTTCGCTCCACCGCCGAGGCCCGCGCCGGGCGCCGGATCGGCATCGGCTGGATGCTCTTCGCCGTCGGTGGCGCCATCGCGACGGCCCTGGTGGGCGCGGCCTGGTACCAGAAGCAGGGCCTGAAGCTGGAGGACCCGGAGACCGTCTACATCAAGATGGGCCAGATCCTCTTCCACCCGCTGGTGGCCGGCTTCATGCTGGCGGCGGTGCTGGCCGCCATCATGTCGACGGTCTCCAGCCAGCTGCTGGTGACCTCCTCGGCGCTGGTGGAGGACATCTACAAGGCCCTCAACAAGACCGACCGCTCCGACGGGCACCACGTCATGCTGGGCCGGATGGCCGTGCTGGTGGTCTCCGTGATCGCCGGTGCCATGGCGTGGACGCAGAATGACACCATCCTCGCCCTGGTGGCCTTCGCCTGGGCCGGTTTCGGGGCCTCCTTCGGGCCGGTGATCCTGCTCAGCCTGTTCTGGCGTCGCCTGTCCACCCAGGGTGCGCTGGCCTCCATGGTGACCGGTGCCCTGGTGGTGGCCTGGTTCGGCAACGTGAAGGGG
The DNA here is from genome assembly GCF_003752415.1 of Luteococcus japonicus. Classification (NCBI taxonomy): domain Bacteria; kingdom Bacillati; phylum Actinomycetota; class Actinomycetes; order Propionibacteriales; family Propionibacteriaceae; genus Luteococcus; species Luteococcus japonicus. Next base: position 2,048,067 of record NZ_RKHG01000001.1, read on the forward strand.
GGCCCGGGCCACATCTTCGACGTGTACGAGATCCTGCCCGGCTTCCTGGCCGCCCTGCTCGTGGCGTGGCTGGTCAGCCTTGCCACCCACAAGCACCACGACGAGGTGCAGGCCGAGTTCAGCCACACCGTCCACGCCGTGGCCCACGCCTACGACTGAGCCTGTGCAGGTCTCCCGTCGGATCGCACGGCGTACCCCACGAGATGCCTGTCGCAGGGGCGCCCTCACGACGCGTACCCGTCAGGAGGAGGATGGGGGCATGATCATCGCAACTCCAACCACCGCCGATGGACAGTCCGCAGCCGCCTGGGGCAAGGCCCACTGGATCGGCGTCGCCGACGTCCAGCCCGGGGCCGACGGCCCGCAGGTCACCGCCTGGCAGATCCACGAGGTGGCCTGGGACGAGTCCCACGACGCCGGCACCCACGGTTCCCACCACGCCCGGATCGTGCGCTTCCTCAAGGAGCAGGGCATCCAGGCCGTGGTCGTGGACCACATGGGCGACGGGATGCAGCGCGTGATGAACACGATGGGCATCCCCCTGCTGCCCACCACTCCCGGCGACGCGCAGGCCTCGGTGCTCGCGGCGGTGAGGGCCACCACGGCCTGAGGGGCCTCGACAGGCTCGGCCGACGAGTAGCTGCTCGGCCGCCGTGACACATGTCATGGCGAGGTCATGACGTCCGGTCGAGAGCGGACCACCCGTCTGCCGCGAGGCTTGTCACATGGCAAGCATCGAACTCGTCGACGTGCACAAGCACTTCGGCCCACGCACCCACCCGGTCAAGGCCGTCGACGGGTTGACCACCACCATCGAGCCCGGCGAGATCGTCGCCCTCCTCGGCCCCAATGGCGCCGGCAAGACCACCGCCATCGACATGGTGCTCGGCCTGACCGAGCCCACCTCCGGCACCGTCCGCGTCTTCGACACCACCCCGCGACGGGCCGTGCAGGCCGGGCGGATCGGCGCCGTGATGCAGACCGGCGGCCTGCTGCGGGACCTCAGCGTGCGCGAGACCCTCACCAGCATCGCCGCCCTGCAGAGGGTCCCGGACCGCGTCGACGAGGTGCTCGAACAGGCCAAGCTCACCGCCCTGGCCGGCCGGCGCGTCAGCAAGTGCTCCGGTGGCGAGCAGCAGCGGATCAAGATGGCGCTGGCGCTGCTCACCGATCCTGACCTGCTGGTGCTCGACGAGCCCACCGCCGGCATGGACGTCGGCGCCCGACGCGACTTCTGGGCCTCCATGCGGGAACAGGCCCGCGCGGGCCGCACCATCGTCTTCGCCACCCACTACCTCGAAGAGGCGCAGGACTTCGCACAACGCATCATCCTGATCGGGAAGGGACGCCTGCTGGCCGACGGTCCCGTCGCCGAGGTGCAGGCCATGACCTCCGGCCGCAGCCTGGCCGCCAGCTTCCCCCACCCCCTGACCGAGGGCGACCCACAGCTGGCTGCCCTGCGCGCCCTGCCCGGCGTGACCGGCATCGAGGTCAACGGCAGCCGGGTCAGCCTCACCGCGCTCGGCTCAGACGCCGTCGCCCGCCACCTGCTGGAGTCCGGAGCCCACGACCTCGTGATCGAGGCGCCCACCCTCGAATCCGCCTTCCTCGCCCTCACCCAGGAGAAGTGACGTGAACGCCACCTACATTCGCATCGACCTGTTGAGGCAACTGCGCAGCATCCCGACGATCGCGTTCACCTTCGCGATGCCCAGCTTCATGTACGTGCTGTTCGGCGCGAACATGCCCTATGGCGATTCGATGTCCGGGCATGCCAACACCAAGTTCTACGTGATGACCTCGATGGCTGCCTACGGTGCGGCGACGGCGGCGGTCAGCATCTCGTCCATGTCGGCCACCGAGTCGATGCTCGGCTGGGGCCGTCAACTTGCCCTGACCCGGGCCAGCAGCGCATCGGTGGTGGGCAACAAGGTGGCCGTGGCGACGGTCGTCGCGATGATCGCGCAGGCCCTGGTCTTCGGTGTGGGCTGGCAGACCGGCGCGCGGGCCGACAGCTGGCAGGTGTGGCTGTGGACCTTCCTGATCTCCCTGGCCGGAGCGGCCCTCTTCGCTGCCTACGGCCTGGGCATGGGCCTGCTGTTCAAGTCCGAGACGGCGGTGGGCCTGGCCAGCTCGTCGCTGGTCTTCCTGGCCTTCCTGGGCAATGTCTTCACCCCGCTGGACGGGTTCATGCTCAAGCTGGCGCACGTCACCCCGATGTACGGCTACATCGGTCTGGTCCGCTGGCCTCAGCTGGAGGGCAGTCTGGTGCAGACCGGACCCGAGACGCCGGGCTCCGACGCACTGTGGGTGCTGCTGGCTAACCTCGGGGCATGGACGCTCGTCTTCGTCGCGCTGGCCCTGCTGGGGCTGCGTCGCGCCCGAACGCGCCAGTGACGTCGCCCACCGCCAAGGAAGGCCCCGTCGACGTCATCAGCATGACGATGTCGGGCATCTGGCTGGTCTTCCTCGTCTACCCGGTCAGCGGCCTGCTCACCCGGCCGGCTGCCGACCGGGCCGTCGGTTTCGCCCTGATGGGCCTGTTCGTCATCGGCTACCTCGCGATGCTGCGCAGGCTGGGCCTGCACGTACCCGAGAACCGCCACTGGCTGCAGGTGGTGATCTTCGCGGGGCTGGTGGCCGTCGCGGTGGCGAGCGTCCCGGTGCTGGGCGCCGCGGCGATGGGCTATGTCCCCTTCCTCACCGCAGCCGCCGTCTGGGGGCTGTGGACGCCGGTCAACAGGTGGGTGGGCGTGGCGACGCTGGCCGTCGCACTCCTTGTCGCCCTCGCCTACGGCGTGACCTCGGACAGCGTCAGCGTCCTGCTGGCGGGCGTGCTGATCCTGGTGGTCGGCTGGCTGGTGACCTGGATGATCGACAAGGGCATGGCGGACGAGGCGCGCGAACGTCGCCTGCTGGTGGTGGAGGAACGCAACCGGATCGCCTCCGACGTGCATGACCTGCTGGGGCACTCGTTGACCGTCGTCAACCTCAAGCTGCAGCTCATCGACCGGCTGCTGGAGGCCGACCCCGGCCGCGCCCACACGGAGCTCACCGAGACCCGGGCGATTGTCGCGGAGGCGCTGGGAAATGTGCGGCGCACCGTCTCCATGGAACGTTCGTCGAGCCTCGCCGACGAACTGGCCCAGGCACGGAGCGCCCTTCAGGACAGCGACGTGGAACTGGTCGTCGACGGCAACCCGGATGCCCCGACGGGTCCGATGGCTCTGGTCCTGGGCTGGGTGCTGCGCGAGTCGGTGACCAATGTGCTGCGCCACGCCCACGCGAGCCAGGTGCGGGTGACCATCTCTGCCCGACGCCTGGTGGTGGAGGATGATGGTGACGGCTTGACCGGGACGCCGCACGACGGCAATGGGTTGCGCGGCATGCACGAACGGGTCGCGGCAGCCGGTGGCGAGTTGGGCGTCGGACATGGCGAACTGGGCGGCGTGAAGGTGGAGGTGGCGTGGTGACCAGGGTGCTGCTGGCCGATGACCAGGCGCTGGTGCGCGGCGCACTGGGTGCCCTGCTGGAACTGGAGGGCGACCTCGAGGTGGTGGCCCAGGTGGGCCGCGGCGACGAAGTGGTGGACGCCGCCCGAGCCAGCGGCGCCGAGGTGTGCCTGCTGGACATCCAGATGCCCGGCCTCGACGGACTGCAGGCCACCGCCGCCGTGCGACGGGAACTGCCGGGGGTGCGGGTGCTGGTGGTGACCACCTTCGACCGCCCCGGCTACCTGCGCCAGGCCCTGGAGGCGGGTGCTTCGGGCTTCATCGTGAAGGACGCCCCCGCCGAGCAGCTCGCGGAGGCGGTCCGACGGGTGGCCGCCGGCCTGCGCGTCGTCGACCCGGCCCTGGCCGAGGCCTCCCTGCTGGGCGGTCCCAACCCACTCACGGACCGGGAGCGCGAGGTGCTCAGGTTGGCCCGCGACGGGGATTCCGTGGCGCGGATCGCCCAGCAGGTGCACCTGTCCCCCGGCACGGTGCGCAACCACCTGTCGTCGGCGATTGGCAAGACCGGGACGGAGAACCGGGTGGAGGCCGCTCGGGTTGCCACCGACAACGGCTGGATCTGAAGCCCGCGGAGACGCAGACAGGGGCCGCACCGGTCACTTCCGGTGCGGCCCCTGCGAAGGTCGGCTCAGCGAGTGGGGCCGTCCTCGTCGTGCTTGCGCAGGACGTCCAGCAGCGGCGGTACCTCTGCGACGGGGTATTCGGCCTCCCATTCCACGTCGCCCAGGTGCTCGACGTCGCGGATCCTCGTCTCCTGGTGGTAGACGAACTTGTTGATGGCGAAGGTGAGGGCACCCAGCACCAGGCCCACCAGCAGCAGCCAGCCGGCCACCTTGTAGTCGCTGCTGGCACGGCCGGACAGCGGGCTGGCCAGGAAGGCGGCGCTGATGGCGCCGAGCACCGCCATCACCGTCGGCGTGGTGAAGTGCTTGGTCTCCTTGCTGTCCTTGCGCAGCACCAGTACGGCGATGTTGACCACGGTGAAGACGCAGAGCAGCAGCAGGGCGGTGGTGCCACCCAGTGCGGTCAGGTTGCTGAACCAGACGAGGCCCAGGGCCAGCAGCGTGGTGAAGATGATGGCCACCCAGGGCGTACGGCCCTTCTCGCTCACCTTGCCCAGCGAACGCGGCAGCACACCCTCGTGCGCCAGGCCGTAGAGCAGCCGCGAGGCCATCAGCATGTTGAGCAGCGCGGTGTTGGAGACGGCGAACATCGTGATGCCGGCGAAGACGCCCGTCGGGAAGTGCGGGGCACCCACCTGGACCACCTGGAGCAGCGGGGTGGATCCTTCACCCAGCTTGTCCGGCGAGACCAGCGAGACCGAGGTGATGGCCACCAGCACGTAGACCACGCCCGTCAGGCACAGGCCCAGCAGCAGCATCTTGGGGAAGATCTTGACCGGGTCCTTGGTCTCCTCGGCCATGTTCACCGAGTCCTCGAAACCCACCATGGCGAAGAAGGCCAGGGCGGTGGCCGCGGTGACGGCGCTGAAGGCGTTCTTGCCCTCGGCGACGTTGACCTGGGTGAGGCGGCTGAAGTCGGCATCACCCTGGGTCATGGCCCACACGCCGACGACCAGCACGATCGCCAGGCCGGACAGCTCGATCATGGTCAGCACCACGTTGAGCTTCACCGACTCGGAGACGCCGCGCAGCGTGATGAGCATCAGCAGCAGCAGGAAGGCACCGGCCACGGCCTTGAGGCCGATGCCGTGTTCTGCGAAGTCCCAGCCGAACATGGCGGCCAGGTTCCCGGCGAAGGCCTTGGAGGCGCTGGCCGAGGAGGTCAGGCCGGAGCACATCACGGTGAAGGCCACGATGAAGGTGAAGAAGTGACTCTTGAAGGCCCGCTGGGTGTAGAGGGCCGCACCAGCTGCCTGGGGATATTTGGTGACCAGTTCCAGGTAGCTGAAGGCGGTCAGCAGGGCGACGAGGAAGGCTGCCAGGAAGGGCAGCCAGACGATGCCGCCCACCTGGGCGGCAACCTTTCCGGTCAGGGCGTAGACGCCAGTGCCCAGGATGTCTCCCATGATGAACAGCAACAGGAGGCCCGGGCCGATCACCCGGTTCAGCGACGGCTGGTCCCCACGGCCGTCGGCAACGGGTTCGGTGGCAGTATTCATGCGCATACTGTGTGGCCCAAGGTGGCCATCTGCCAAGCCCTCTTGCATGGTGGGATTGAGACTTCCGCCGCGGGCCCTGTTCTGCTACAAGCAGTAGGAATTGGGATCTCAGCGGGTCATCTCGGCCAGCAGCGAGGCCATGAAGCGCTCGCACGCGGTGACCTGGGAGAGCTCGATGAACTCGTCCGCGGCGTGGGCCTGGGCGATGTCGCCGGGGCCACAGACGACGGTGGGAATCCCTGCGGCCTGGAAGAAGCCGGCCTCGGTGCCGTAGGTCACCTTGTCATCGCAGCGCTGTCCGCCGAGCTTCTCGGCAAGGTCCACGACCTCCTCGTCGGGGGCGGTGTCCAGCCCGGCGACACCGCTCAGCAGCTCAATCTGCGCCCCCGCGGCCGGGTTGGCCTGCTTCATCCGCTGGTCGAGCTCGGCAACCAGGCCTTCCAGGTCCGCGACGACGGCCTGGTCGTCGACGGCGGCGACGGAACGGAATTCCAGCACCATCTCCGCCCGGGAGGGCACGATGTTCCACGCGGTGCCGCCGTGGAACTCGTTGACGCCGCCGGTGCTCCAGGTCACGGGATAGGCCCCGTCGAAGGGTCCGTCGGCCTGCCAGCCGTCGGTGACCTGCTTCCAGTGGGCCAGCAGGATGCCCGCGTACTCGATGGCATTGACGCCCTGCGGCTTGAGCGAGGAGTGGGCGTTGACGCCGGTGAAGACGGCGCGCAGGGCGTAGCTGGACTTGTGGGCGCGGATCACGCGCATGCTGGTGGGCTCCCCGACGAAGCAGGCCCGGGGGTCGATGCCCAGCTGCTCGACGGCGGCCACCATGTCCGCCGCGCCGAGGCAGCCGGGTTCCTCGTCATAGCTGAAGGCGAGGTGGATGGGTTCGGCCAGTTCCGCCTCCACCATCCGGGGCAGCAGGTGCATGATGACGCCCAGGTAGCCCTTCATGTCCGCGGTGCCGCGGCCGTAGAAGCGGCCGTCACGGACCTCCGGTTCGAAGGGGGCGCTGGCCCAGTCCTGCCCGTCGACGGGGACCACGTCGGTGTGTCCACTCAGCAGAATGCCGCCGGTGGTGCCGCCGTCGGCGGCGGGGATGGTGGCCACCAGGCCCTGCTTGAGGCCGTCGGGCGAGTCAAACAGGTGCGGCTCCACGCCCAGCCGCCGGAACTCCTGTGAGACAAGCTCGACAAGCGGCTTGTTGGTTTCCCGGCTGGTGGTGTCGATCGGGCACAGGCGGGTGATCCAGTCCAGGCTGGCGGGGGTCGCGTCGCGCATGGCTCCTTTCTACAGGACGCCCTGCGAGCGTTGCGCAAACGACGACCATCACGTGGACCATGATCCCGCTGACAAGGCCGGGTGCCTTCCGCTGCCCTCACGGTGCCCGCCAGTCCGCAACCCTTGCAGGGGCATGGCCATCGGAAGCTGGCCAGGCCGTGGGCGACAATGGGAATGTGAGCCTCCCTGAACCCCGCATCGGCGACGCCGAACGCGACGATGCCGCCACCCTGCTGCAGGAACACCTCGCGGCCGGACGCATCACGCACGCCGAGTTCGACGAGCGGATCACCGCCGCGCTGGCGGCCCGCACACAGGGTGACCTGGACGTCCTCTTCCTGGACCTTCCCGGCCGTCGCCCCGGCCACCAGCGGGCCACCGGCCGCTACGCCCCCACGGGCCAGCCCGGGGAGATGGCACCCGTCGAGTGGGAGGACCAGCCCAAACCCGAGGCCCCGCGCCCGTGGTGGACGCACTGGGGTCTGCTGGTTCTCCTGGTGGCCCTGTCCGGACCGACGCGCGGTCGACTGGGGGTCTTCATCCCTCTGGTTGCGGTCTGGGTCTTCTGGCTTGGGCCCGTCGTGGCACAGGCCCAGCACAACCGCCGCTTGGTGAAGGAGCGGCGCCGCGAAATCGGCCGCTGAACCCGTCACGTCGCGCCGTATCCTGCACGGTGCGCCAGCACGTGTTCCTTGCGCCCCGACACCCGTCGCGTCGAGCACCAAGCGGCGCGACGTGATGTAGGGCTCAGCGCATCATCGCCCAGGCCAGGAAGAGCGGCAGCGGCAGCGTGACCAGGCAGAAGACCAGGACCTGCATGCGCCAGAATCCCTTCATCACGGCGACGAACTCGCGCAGCATCGCGCTGGGCCAGAAGTAGTCGGCGGTGCGGGTGCCCACCACCTGCACCGGCACCCCGATCTCGCTGGCCAGCAGGGCAGCGCGCATCGCGTGGTAATTGCTGGTGACGGCCACACCACGGGCCCCGGGGCCCAGCCGGGGATCGGCCAGCATCACGTCGGTGGTCAGCCGCAGGTTCTGTTCCGTGGTGGCCGACTGGTCCTCCAGCAGCAGGTCCTCGGCAGGAATGCCCCTGTCCAGGGCGTAGCGCGCCATCGCGACGGCCTCCGCCACCAGCTCGTCGGATCCCTTGCCGCCACTCATCACCAGCAGCGGGCGACGGCCCGCGGCACGCTCGCGACGGTAGAGGTCCAGCGCACCGTCGATCCGGCCGGCCAGCAGTGGCGGAACCCGCTCCCTGATCAGACCGGTACCCAGGGTGACGATGTAGTCCGGCTTCGAGGAGCGGGCCAGCCGCTGGTAGAGCACCCCGTAGCCGACGTGGCCGAAGAAGAGCAGCGCCACCCACCCTCCCGCCGGCCAGGGCCAGCCAGATGGACAGCGGCAGGAAGGAAGGACTCCACACCAACAAGCCCAGTGCCAGGGCCATCACCAACAACAACACCACCAGCGTGGCGGCTGTGGGGTCACCGGCCAGGGTCGACGTCACGGCCAGCAGCCCGACGAACAGTCCGATCCGCCCCGCATTGCGCAGCCTCCGGGCATCGGTGCGCATCCCGCGCCACGTCCACCATCCGGCGGTGGTGGTGGCGAGCAGGCTGGTCATCAGGACAGCGGGATGCATGTGGACAAGACTCCCCGCACGAGCCGTCCGCCCGCATAAACCACCCGGCTGGTCCGGGCCTCATCCCGAGGGATGACCACCCGGGCCCCACACGCGTTAGGGTCAGCGTCATGGACGACGAGCTGCCTGAGGTGGTGCGGCAGATCTGTGCGTCCTTCACCCATGCCCTCAACAACACCTCCGAGGACCTGCTGGTGGGCCTGTACCTGCGCGGCTCCCTGTGTTGGGGAGAGTTCTTCGAATCCTCCGACGTTGACTTCACCGCCGTTCTGTCCCGGCGTCCGGGAGTGCATGACCTGCAGGCCCTGGAGTCGGCCCACACCCAGATCTGGTTCGAGTTCCCGGAGCATGACTTCGACGGACACCATGTGGTGCTGGAGGACCTGCATCATCCCCCCGCCGACTGCCCGCACGTGCCTTGTGCCCATGCCGGAACCTTCACCGCGGCCGGTCTGCAGGACGTGAACCCGGTCAGTTGGGCCGAGCTGTCCCAGCGCGGCATCCGGGTCACCGGCCGGGACCCCCAGCGCCTGGGCATCGCCCACGACCAGGACCGGCTGCTCGCCTACTCGCGCAAGAACCTGGACCGCTACTGGGGCCGCACCGCCAAGGAACTCAAGCTGGGGTGGATGCTGGCGGGCCGCCGCGATGACGCGATCGCCTGGTGCACCCTGGGCGTCGCCCGGCTCCACCACCTGCTGGCCACCGGAGAACTGACCTCGAAGAGTGGTGCCGGGCGCTACATCCTCGACGAACTCGACGAACGCTGGCACCCCCTGGCCGCCGAGGCACTGCGCATCCGCGAGAGGCCTGACGAACCGTCCACCTACCGCTCCCACTCCCAACGCGGCAAGGATGTTCGTGACTTCGTCGCCTGGTGCGTCTCCTCGTCCCCCGCGCCTTCTTCCTCGTCCCCCGAGCCTGTCTCCCCATCCCCCGAGCCTGTCGAGGGGACCCATGGTTGAGATGGGGGCCGACGAGTTCGAGGAGCTCGTCGCCGAGGCCTTGGAGGAGATCCCCGACGAGCTGATGTCCCTGGTGGACAACTGCCTGCTGATCGTGGAGGACTTCAACGACGAGGACCTCACACTGCTGGGCCTCTACGAGGGCATTCCGCTGACCGAGCGGGAGGCCAACTTCACCGGGATGCTCCCGGACCGGATCTTCGTCTACAGGATTCCCACGCTGGAGATGTGCCGGGATGCCGACGAGGTGGCCGAGGAGGTGCTCACCACCGTCGTGCACGAGATCGCCCACTTCTTCGGCATCAACGACGAGCGGCTGCACGAACTGGGCTGGGCTTGATCCCACATGGAGCGGCCCCCGACCGAGGTCGGGGGCCGCTCCATGTGGCGTGGGGTGGTCAGGCGTTGGTGCCGTCGACCTTGTTGGTCAGGTCCTCGGCCGCGTTGTCGATCTTGGCGCCGGTGCTGCGCTTGGCCTCGGTCTTGTCCAGCGCCTTGGCGATGATCTCCTTGACCTTGGTCACCACATTCGTGGCCTTGCCCTGGGTCTTGGCGTCGATCGCCTGCGCGGCCTTCTCGACGGTGCTGTCGATCTTCTCGCGGTTCTTGTGGACGGCCTCGCCGGCCTTGCTGGCGGCCTGGTCAGCGGCTTCCTTGGCCTTGACCGCCGCCTCCTTGGCCTTGTCCTGGGCTTCCTTGGCCTTGTCCTGGGCGCCCGCGGTGCCAGCCTTCAGCTGCTCGGCCTTCTCCTGGGCAGCCTTCTTGGCGGCGTCCGCCTGGGCCTTGGCCTTCGCGGCGGCGTCGGCAGCGGCCTGCTTGGCGGCGTCGGTCTGGTGGGCTTCGTCGTTGAACTGCGTCATGGTCCATCTCCTGATCACGATCGATTGGCCGCTGTGGCCCTCACCTCAACGGTAGAGGGTGCGGCTGCGCCGGTACAGCAATTCGGGGACGCCCTCAGCGAACAGCCTTGTGAGAGCTGGTCCAGGACCGAATTCAGCGCACTTCGAAGGAGCCGAGCCCCCGCGGGGTCACTCGTCTCTCCTCCACCCGGTCGACGCGTGCCCACCGAGGGCCTTGGCGGCACCAGTCCAGCAGTTGCTGCACCGGTCCGTCCTCTCCCTCAGCCCAGAGCTCCACCTTGCCATCGGGCATGTTCCGCACCCAACCGCAGACACCGATCGCCTGGGCCTGCTGCAGGCAGCGCCAACGAAACCCGACGCCCTGCACCTGGCCGGAGACCACCGCATGGACTGCCACCATGACCAGCTCCTCGTGGGTGGGGCTCAGGACTGCTTGATGGCCGAGATCTCGAACTCCAGCGTGACCTTCTCGCTGACCAGCACACCGCCGGTGTCCAGCGCGGCATTCCAGGTGAGGTTGAAGTCACGACGGTTCACCTCGGTGCGGCCCTCGAAACCGATCCGGTCATTGCCCGACGGGTCCGTGACGGCGCCGGTGAACTCGAAGGGGATGGTCAGGGTCTTCATGACGTCCTTGATGGTCAGGTCACCGGTGATCTCGACGGTGTCCGAATCGACGGCCTCCACATTCGTGGAGACGAAGGTGATCTTCGGGAACTTCTCGCTCTGGAAGAAGTCCTCGCCGGCCAGGTGGGCGTCGCGGTCCGCGGTGCCGGTGCTGACGCTGGCGACGTCGATGTCCACGGTCACGCTGCTGGTCTGCGGCGCGGAGCCGTGCACCTGGGCCGTGCCGGAGAAGCTGGTGAAGATGCCGCGAACCTTGGTGATCATGGCGTGCCGGGCGACGAAGGCCAGGCTCGAATGCGTGGTGTCGAGCACATAGGTGCCCTCGAGGCTGGTCATGTCTGTCATGTCTTTCCTTCTTTCGACGACGAGGAATCGCTGGTTACAGTGAAGCAGCAAGACCATCCCCTTCCCCAAAGGCAGCAATGTTCCTCACCACGAGCTTCCGCCGGGTCCTGTCGGTCCTCGTCACGCTGGGCACCCTCCTCGCGGCCGGGCTTGCCACCGCCCCTGCCGAGGCGGCGCCCCAGCCCAAGACACGCTGGATCGTGCGTTTCGCCACCCAGGACGCCATGCGCACGGTGCAGGCCTCCAGCGATGCCACGGCGCCGGGGCGTGCCCGGCACGTCTTCCGTCAGGCCTTCCCCGGTGTGGCCACGTCGATGACGGCCAGCCAGGCCGCCCGGCTGCGCAAGCTTCCCGGGGTGCTCTCGGTGAGGCCGGACCGCCGGATCCGCGCCTTCGACGTGCAGAACAATCCTCCACGGGGCCTGGACCGGGTGGACCAGCGCACCTCGCAGGCCACCCGCACCTACACCAGCACGAAGACCGGTGAGGGAGTGACCGCCTACATCGTCGACTCGGGCATCAACCGCGCCCACACGGACTTCACGGGGCGGCTCAGTTCCGGCCCCAACTACGACCTGCCCGGCACCCCACCCGACGACTGCGCCGGGCACGGCACCCACGTCGCCGGAATCCTCGCCGGTACCCGCCATGGTGTGGCCAAGAAGGCCCGCATCGTGCCCATCCGCGTCCTGGACTGCGATTCCGGCGGCTTCGAGTCCGACACGCTGGCGGCCCTGGACTGGGTGGTGGCCAACCACGCCGCGGGCAAGCCCGCCGTGCTGAACATGAGCCTGGGCGGTGACGCCAGCACCGAGATGACCGCCGCAGTGAAGCGGGTCCTGGCCGACGGGGTGACCGTGGTCGGGGCCGCGGGCAATGCCCCACCGGATGGCAAGCCCACCTCCGCCTGCAATGTCAGCCCCGCCAACCTGCCCGCCGTCATCACCGTCGCGAATTCCTCGGTCTGGAACCGCCAGTCACCCACCAGCAACTACGGCAGCTGCGTGGACCTATACGCCCCGGGCGAGGACATCACGTCGGCCTGGATCGGCAGTTCGACGGCAGTGGCGCAGAATTCCGGCACGTCGATGGCCGCACCCTTCGTCTCCGGCCTGGCCGCCCTGGTGGCCCAGGCCCGCCCCACCTGGACCCCGGCACAGGTCGCGGCACAGGTCACGGCCCAGGCGACCCCCAATGTCATCGCCAACCCGACCTCGGGAACGCCGAACCGGATGATCAACACCCTGAGCACCGTCACCCCCGGCATGATCGAGAAGGCTCCCCGTCCCACCATCTCGGGCACGACGCAGGTGGGCCAGACCCTGACCTCCAGCGCCGGGACCTGGGGAGTGGGCAGCGTCGCACTGACGCGCCAGTGGTTCCGCTTCGACGCCGCCGGCAAGCAGACCCTCATCACGGGAGCCACCGGGGCCACCCATCGCCTGACATCCGCGGACCGTGGCCACACCATCAAGGTGCTCGTCACGGGGCGCAAGCCCAACTACGCATCAAAGTGGGTGTGGTCAGCCGGTACACGGACCGTGGCCTGACCACACGGCGACCACCTAAGGGCCACCCCGCTCACCGGCGGCGGCGGTCCGCACCGTAGACTGCTGCGATTTCGCAGTGGGCTACAAGGCTGTATCGTGTGCCACATCCGCTGGCAATGACCGCCAGTGCGCTGTGCCTACGCACGTCTTTTGACTCGGCCGGAGCCCCAGGGACTCCGTTCAAGGAGGAACCGTTCATGACTGATGCCACCTTCACTCTCGGGGACAAGCAGGTTCAGCTTCCCCGGATTGTCGCCACCCAGGGCAACAATGGCCACGACATCAACAAGCTGCTGGCCCAGACTGGCGACACCACCTATGACCAGGGCTTCTCCAGCACCGCGTCGTGCAAGTCTGCGATCACCTTCATCGACGGCGATGCCGGCGTCCTGCAGTACCGGGGCTACTCGATCGAGCAGCTGGCCGAGAAGTCCAGCTTCCTGGAGACTGCCTACCTCGTGATCTACGGCGAGCTGCCCACGGCCGAGCAGCTGGCCACCTTCGAGGACCGCATCACCAAGAACATGATCATCGACGAGCGAATGCGTGACTTCTTCCGCTGCTTCCCCCGTCGTTCGCACCCGATGCCCGTGCTGGCTGCCGGCATCATGGGCCTGAGCACGTTCAACTCGGAGACCACCGGCCTGGACAACGATTCCGTCGAGGAGGCCACCACCCGTCTGCTGGCCAAGGTCCCGACCCTGGCTGCCTACGGCTACAAGAACTCCATCGGCAAGCCCACGCTGTACCCGGACCACTCGCTGAACTACATCGAGAACTTCGAGCGGATGAGCTTCGGCAACCCGGCCGAGCCGTACCAGATCGACGACAAGATCACCCGCGCCCTCGAGGTGCTGCTGATCCTGCACGCCGACCACGAGCAGAACTGCTCCACCTCCACGGTGCGTCTGGTGGGCTCCTCGCAGGCCAACTTGTACGCCTCGGTCGCCTCCGGCGTGAACGCCCTGTCCGGCCCGCTGCACGGCGGCGCCAACCAGGAAGTCCTGGAGATGCTGCAGCAGATCAAGGACTCCGGCATGAGCGTGCAGGAGTTCGTGGACAAGGTGAAGAACAAGGAATCCGGCATCAAGCTGATGGGCTTCGGTCACCGCATCTACAAGAACTACGACCCGCGCGCCAACATCATCAAGAAGCACGCCGACGAGGTGCTGCAGCTGAAGGAGGGTCGCCGCGACCTGCTGGACATCGCCCAGGAGCTGGAGCAGACCGCCCTCAACGACGACTACTTCCAGAGCCGCAAGCTCTACCCGAACGTCGACTTCTACTCGGGCCTGATCTACGAGGCCATGGGCTTCCCGGTCAACATGTTCACCGTGCTCTTCGCCATCGGCCGCCTTCCCGGTTGGATCGCCCAGTGGCGCGAGCAGAACAACGACAAGTCCACCAAGATCGGCCGTCCGCGCCAGGTCTACGTCGGCCAGACCCACCGCGACTTCGTGCCGCTCGAGCAGCGCTGACGCACCGCTGCTTTCCAGACAGGGGCTCCACCTCAGGGTGGGGCCCCTGTTCGCGTCCCACCCCGACGTCCGAGCCCACACACACCGGTGGCCGAGCCTGTCGAGGCCCCATTCCGCCGTCGGCGATATGCCTTCCCCACCCGCCGACGAGAGCTCCACACTGAGGTCATGACCCAGTTCACGCAGCAAGAGTCCGAAGCCATCCGCAATGGTGCGATGGGTGCCGTCGCCCTGGTCTCCCAGGCCGAGCCCGGCTTCCTCGCGACCTTCAAGGAGTCCATGGCAGCCTCCAAGGCGCTGGCCTCCGCTCCCGCCGAGTTCACGCAGCTGATGAAGAGTGGCATGACGATGCCGCCGGCCGCCTCCAGCAAGGAGGAGATGGTCAGCAAGCTGCTGGGCAACCTCCGTGAAGCCGTCCAGGTGGCCAGCAAGGACGAGGCCACGCTGGCCGCCCTGAAGAACTACGTGACGGCCGCAACCCAGCAGGTCGCCGAGGCCGCCAAGGGTGTCTCCCCCGAGGAGACCGCGATGATCGAACAAATCCAGGCCGTCCTCAACCAGGCTCCTGCCGCTACACCGGAAGCCCCCGCCGCGCCCGCCGAGCAGGCTCAGGCCACTCCCGCCGAGCAGGCCCCTGCCCGGCCGGCCGCCCCGGTGGAGAACCCGCCCCAGGCGACGGCCGAGAACCCGGCCGGGCAGGCCGAGCTGAAGTGGCCCACCCAGGGCTGATCCCGCACATCCGAGCACACGGGGCGGGCCCGGCCACTGTGGTCGGGCCCGCCCCGCAGTTCGTCTCTCAGAAGTCGAAACGCTCGGCGTGCAGCTGCGCCTGCGCAATCCCGGCGGCCCGGGCATCTGCCTCCACCAGCTCCATCCAGGACCGCGGGCCACAGAGGTAGACATCGGCCTGGCCAAGCCAGGGCGCCAGGTCCGTCAGGCGCAGGTCCTGACCGGCCGGCACCCAGGAGTCCCCACGCGGCCCGGTGAGCATGACCAGGTGGGCACCCTTCGCGGCGCACAGGGTCTGCACCTCGTCGAGGTGGTAGAGCTCCTCCGGAGCCGAGGCCCGCAAGACCACCAATGACCGGCCAGGCAGGGTGTCGGTCTCCTCCAGCACGGCCCGCACCGGAGCAATGCCGACGCCCGAGCCCACCAGCACCACCGCGTCCCGGGTCCGCGCCCGTGCGGTGAAGACCCCGTAGGGACCTTGGACGCTCACCCTCGTGCCCGGCTTCAGCTCCATCATCCGGGCGGTGCCGCGGCCAAGACTGCGGACCGTGATCCGCAGGCTGTTGCCCCTTGGTGCGGCGGACAGGCTGAAGGGGTGCTGCTGGCCCACCAGCGACGGGGTCCAGAAGCGCCAGTGCAGGAACTGGCCGGCGGCGACGTCGAGGCGGTCCACACCCCGGCCGGTGATCGTGATGGCCACCACGTCGTCGGCGAGCTCCTCCACCCTGCTGACCCGGAGCCCCAGCCGCAACGAACGCACCAGGGGCAACAGCACCCGGTAGGCCAACAGGCTGAAGGTGGTGGCGGCGTAGAGACCGATCCACCACGCCCGCGCCCAGCCGGTCTCGAACATGTTGTCCATCGTGAACTGGTGCGGGATGCTCAACGCGACGGCCAGGTAGGTGGTCAGGTGTACTGCGTGCCACAACTCATAGGGCAGGTGCTGGCGCACGGCCAGGATGATCGACGTGATGCTGCGCCCAGCTCCATGCGGCGGACGGACGACGTGGTGCGCACGCCGGTGGCGCTGCGGGCAAGGATGCTGGAACTCATGCTCCAAGGCTGATGGCGAAGCCTATGAGGAGGCTGTGCCCTCCGTGTGGTGTGGCTGCGAACCGACGCACCCCCGTGCCCCGGCGGTGGATCCCCGACGGCTGGTCACCGGGCCTGCTGCTCGGCCATCTGGGCGCGCACGGCGTCCATGTCCAGGCCCCGGATCTGCTCGATGAGCTGGTCCAGTACGGCGGCCGGGAGCGCGCCGGACTCCCGGAAGACCGGGCTGCCGTCGCGGAAGGCCATCAGGGTGGGGATGGCCTGGCCCAACCCGCCCAGAAGGCCGACGCCGAGCTCGCCTCCGCACCCACCTTCAGCCGCGAGGAGGAGCGGATGGCCCGTGACCTGTACGCGGCCCTCGCCAAGAAGTACGACGACGCACTGCCATTCAGCCGCATCACCCTGTCCGAGCAGCGCCACTTCGACGCAGTGGGCACCCTGATGACCCGCTACGGCGTAGCGGACCCATCCGCCGGCAAGGCCGCCGGGAAGTATGCCGACGAGGACATCCAGAAGCTCTACGCCGGATGGCTGGCGCAGGGCAGCAAGTCCCTGGAGGACGCCCACCAGGGGGGCATCGACCTGGAGAAGAGGGACATCGCCGACCTCCAGCGGGAGCTCAAGGCCGTCAAACAGTCCAACGTGAAGCTGGTCCTCGAGCGCCTCCTGGCCGGCTCCGAGAACCACCTGCGCGCCTTCACAGCCGCCAAGGACGGAACCCTCGGGCAGATGGGAGGCCGACAAGGTCGTCGCGGCGGGCAGGACATGGGCCGCAGCGGCCAGGCCGGCCAGCGGGGTGGCAAGGGCATGGGCATGCGAGCTGGAGGCGGACAGGGCCTCAGCAGCCGACGAAGGTCGGGCACCGCAATCAGGACTCCGGCGGCCGCGGCCACCTGGACGGCCCCCATGACCGGGTTGTAGCTGACGGCACCTCCTCCCACTGCGGGAAAGATGACCCAGAGCCCCAACAGCGCGAGGGCGACCGGGGCGAGCCATGCACGGGCCACGCGTAGCCAGGCGCCCGCCTCGCCAGCCGGTGCTCGGGAACGGCTCACGTCGCCGACCGTCATGTCACCCCCAGCCTTGCTGCGTGCCGAATGGCGTTGCTCCCATGCTCCACCCGCGCGGGGCCAGCTGCGCCGTACCACCTGGCTGACACCAAACTGGTGGGCGCGTCAGCAGGGCCCGGGTCCATGTGGAGTTCCACGTGAAACCCGGGCCCTTGCCCTCACCGACGGCCGAGCCTGTCGAGGCCCCTGCAGGCGGTTACTTCTTGCCCTCGGTGTCGCCGGCGGAGTCGATGTCCGGGCGGGTGGAGATGCTCATCACCAGCGGCTTGTTGACCTCAGCGAAGAAGTCATTGCCCTTGTCGTCGACGACGATGAAGGCCGGGAAGTCCTCCACCTCGATGCGCCACACGGCCTCCATGCCCAGCTCGGGGTACTCCAGCACCTCGACCTTCTTGATGCAGTCCTGGGCCAGACGGGCGGCGGGGCCACCGATCGAGCCCAGGTAGAAGCCGCCGTGCTTGGCGCACGCGTCGGTGACCTGCTGCGAGCGGTTGCCCTTGGCCAGCATCACCATCGAGCCGCCGGCGGCCTGGAACTGGTCCACATAGGAGTCCATCCGGCCGGCCGTGGTCGGGCCGAAGGAGCCGGACGCCATGCCCTCGGGGGTCTTGGCGGGGCCGGCGTAGTAGACCGGGTGGTCCTTCATGTACTGCGGCATCTCCTCGCCGGCCTCCAGGCGCTCACGGATCTTGGCGTGGGCGATGTCGCGGGCCACGACCAGCGTGCCGGTGAGGCTCAGGCGGGTCTTGACCGGGTGCTTGCTCAGCTCGGCCAGGATCTCGGACATCGGCTTGTTCAGGTCCACCTTCACCGCGGCACCCTTGCCGGTGCCGGAGATGCCGTCGCTCTCGGCATCCAGCTCGGCGTCGACGTGGTCGGGCAGGTACTGGGCCGGCTCGAACTCCAGCTGCTCGATGAAGACGCCGTCCTTGGTGATCTTGGCCTTGCACTGGCGGTCGGCCGAGCAGGACACGGCGATCGCGACGGGCAGCGAGGCGCCGTGACGGGGCAGGCGCACCACGCGGACATCGTGGCAGAAGTACTTGCCGCCGAACTGGGCGCCGATGCCGAGCTTGCGGGTGAGCTCCAGCACGTTCTCCTCGAGCTCGTGGTCGCGGAAGCCGTGGCCGGTGATGTCGCCATGCTCGGGCAGGGTGTCCAGGTACTTGGCCGAGGCGTACTTGGCGGTGCGCAGGGCCCACTCGGCCGAGGTGCCGCCGATCACGATGGCCAGGTGGTAGGGCGGGCAGGCCGCCGTACCCAGGCTGCGGATCTTCTCCTCGAGGAACTTCATCATCGAGTCGGGGTTCAGGATCGCCTTGGTCTCCTGGTACAGGTAGCTCTTGTTCGCCGAGCCACCACCCTTGGCCATGAACAGGAACTGGTACTCGTCGACGTCGTGGCCGGTGGCGGCCTCGATGTCGATCTGCGCCGGCAGGTTGGAGCCCGTGTTCTTCTCTTCCCACATGGTGATGGGGGCATTCTGCGAGTAGCGCAGGTTCAGCTTGGTGTAGGCGTTGTAGACGCCCAGGGCCAGGGCCTTCTCGTCGGGGCCCTCGGTGAGCACGTGCTGGCCGCGGTGACCGGAGACGATGGCCGTGCCGGTGTCCTGACACATGGGCAGCACGCCACCGGCGGCGATGTTGGCGTTCTTCAGCAGGTCGAGCGCGACGAACTTGTCGTTGGGGCTGGCCTCGGGATCGTCCATGATCTTCTTCAGCTGGCCCAGGTGCGCGGGGCGCAGGTAGTGCGCGATGTCGTGCATGGCGGTCTCGGCCAGCAGGGTGAGGGCTTCGGGCGCGACCTCCAGGAACTTGCGTCCGCCGGGCCCCTCGACCTCCTTCACGCCTTCGGTGGTCAGCAGGCGGTAGGGCGTCTCGTCCTTGCCGAGCGGCAGCATGTCCTCATAGGCAAACTCAGCCATCTTCACTCCTTCGTTGCGGGCTACCTCCAGTCTGTCACGAGGCCTCGGCGACGGGGAGCGCGGGTGAGCCTCAGTGGAGACTGCTGGCGACGCGCTGCATGGCCTTGTCCACGGTCGCCAGAGGCGTGTCCAGCGTCGCGCCGGTGATCACCAGGGTCCCCTCACCCCGGGCCGCACACTGCACGGTGGTGGTGTAGCCGTTGTCCTGCACCCGATGGGCGACACCAGCCACGCCACCGATCACGGGCACGGTGGACAGCTTGCTGGGTGTCCCGCTGCCCAGCTGCCGGGTGCATTCCTCCTCGATCGAGCCGTCGACACGCTCGACGTGACTGACTGCCAAAGTGGCGTTTGGATCCTTGTCCAGTATGAAGCTGGCGGAGTCCGCATCGCCCTGGTCCGCGATCTCGCTCCATCCTGACGGCAGGGTGAAGGTGCCGAAGTCCCGGGTGACCTGCAGGCTGCCGTCCTCGGCCGGCTGTGCGGGCTCGACGACGGCAGGCGGCACGACCTCCCGGTAGGCGTCCAGCCCAAAGCTGAACAGTGCCAGTCCGGCAAAGGCCAGGCCCGCGACGAGCAGTGCCCCGAACTGGCCCTTGGCCTTGCGGGCCATGTTCTGCTGCGTGGCGGTCTGCGCGCGACCAGTGGCAGGCCCTCCCGGCAGTTGCGGCGCCCGCCATCCGGGGGCGGACTGCTGTGGTTGCGGCAGGCTCCCGGGATGCTGCTGGAGACCCAGTACCTGTCCGGCCATCGGGTCGTGCGGCACCAGGGGCTGGGTGACCAGCGGTTTCGGGGCCAGCAGACCGGCCTGTCCGCCCATGCGCTCCACCGGCAGGACCGGCTCGTGGTCCTCCTCGTCGAGGTCTTCCAGCACCTGCGCCACCGCTCCGGACGGCTTGGGCTGAGGCTGTGACGCGGCTGGGGGCTGCCACGTGGGCGATCCGGTACTCGAGAGGCTGCTGGTGGCCGAGGTGAGGCTGGAGACCGTGCTCGGTTCTCGCCAGCCGCGCAGGGACAGGGTCGAGCTGGGGCCGACGAAGCTCCATCCCTCGCCGACACGTCGTACGGCCCGGGACTGCTCGTCGGCGTACCCGTCGTCATCCATGACTACCTCCCGGCTCTCTGCTCGCCATGATTCCACCACTCGGGTGCGACGCCCCGGCGAGCAGCCGGGTTCCCGGCCCCTCGACAAGCTCGGGGACCGGGGAACCAGGTTCGGGGACCGAAGCCCCGGGGGTCACTCCTCGGCGTCGTCGGCCTTCTCGGCATCCTTCTCCGCGCGCAGTTCCTCGGAGGCGGCCTTCTCCTCGGCCTTCTCCTCACGCACCAGGGTGGTGAGGATCTTCACGACCTCCTTGGCGACGCCGGCGGCCGACGCCGGGTTCTGCCCCGTGACCAGCAGGTCATCAACGCTGACACACTCTTCCCAGTCCTCGGCCTGCACCAGGTTGGCCCCCTGGGCCTCCAACTCACTGGACAGCAGGAAGGGCATCACGTCGGTGCGCCCCAGACGCTCCTCCTCGGAGTCGGTGAAGGCGGAGACCTTGCGCCCCTCCACGAGGCGCAAGCCATTGGCGAGTTCGACGTCGAGTAGCCCGGCCGGCCCGTGGCAGACGGCGGACACGACGGCACCCGCATCGGCGACGGCCTTCACCAGACGACCAAGGTGCTCATTGCCACGGAAGTCCACCATCGTGCCGTGGCCCCCCACCAAGTAGATCGCGTCGTACTGGTCAGCCTCGACGAACTCCACTTTCGCGGTGTTGTGGAGGCCCGCCTTCACCGCCTCGTCCTCCTCGAAGAGTTCGGTGATCTCGTCCCGGCGGCTGTTCGGGTCCACCGGTGGCGTGCCCCCCTTGATGGAGGCGAAGTCCACCACATGCCCGGCATCGCGGAAGACCTTCCACGGGTGCGCGGCCTCGCTGAGGGTGTATCCGGTGGGATTGCCGGCGATCTCGTCGGCGCTGGTCAGGACAAGCAATACCTTCTTCATTTGCCCAGCAAAGCGGCCTCGGCCCCAGGAGTCCAGCTTCTACGCGCCCAGTGAACACCCCCGTCGACCGGTTCGGGGAAGGAGTGCGCAATGCCCCGGTACCTCTCGTCGAGTACCGGGGCATTGCCTCTCCTGCAGTCAGTCGGCCGGTAAGGACGGCTCAGTGCTGTTCAGTCCTTCTTGCGGCCGAGGAAGGTCGACAGGAAGACGATTCCGCAGATGCCAGCACCCGCGGCAAGGGGCGAGAAGCCATCGCCCTGGTCGCCGGTGTGGGGCAGCGCCACGGGACGCTCGGCCGTGGTCTGCTCGGCCGGGGTCTGCGACAGCTGCGGATCTGCAGGTGTCTGTGCGACGGGCTTGGCCGCCTCGGGCTTGGGAGCCGGGGTCACCTCGTCATCGTCTGCGGGAGCCGACGGTTCGTCGGTCGGATCATTCGGCAGTGGAAGGTCGCTGGGGCACTCGCCGGGCTTCTCGTTGCCGGGGGCCGGGGTCTCACACGGAGTGGGAGCCGGGGTCTCGGACGGAGCGGGAGTCTCACTCGGCTCGGGCGTCGGGGCCGGAGTCTCACTCGGCTCCGGCGTCGGAGCGGGAGTCTCGCACTCGTCGCCGACGATGATGTGGCTGTCCACGACGATGGCGTAGTCCTCGCCGGGCTCCAAGGTGTCACCCAGGCTGTCGATCTGCTCCTGGGTGCCACGGTAGAGATCGGTCTGCACCACGCGACCGCACGGGATCTCACTGTTCACCGGAATGCGGGTCTGGGTGTAGGGCCACGGGTTGTTGGGATCGGCACCCTCGGGCAGGATCCACCACATCTCGACCTCGACGACCTCCGAGTCCTTGGCGGGCTTCGGGGTCTCACTCTGGGGCGGCTCCGCCGGCTTGCTGGTCTCGACCGGCTTGGCGGGCTCGGCCGGAGCACTCGGCTCCGCGGTGGCGGTCTGCGTGGGCTCGGCGGGCTTGTTGGTCTCTACGGGCTTCGTGGCCTACTCGGGCGCAGTGGTCTGGGCTGGGGCAGTGGTCTGGGCTGGAGCAGTGGTCTGGGCTGGAGCAGTGGTCTCGACGGTGCTGGGGCCACTGGGAGTGGCTCCACCATTCTCGTCCGCGAGTGCCGTGCTGGCACCGAACCAGCTGCCACTGGCAAGAACCAGGGCCCCGACGCAGGACGCCGAACGAATGTAAGTACGGGTGGTGGAGTGCATCAATGCAGTCCTTCCTGACAGGACGTGAATTGACGCGCTCCCCCCGAGCGCTGGACCTCAATTCACTCATTGTCCGCCCGATGACTCTCACCGCCCC
Organism: Luteococcus japonicus; assembly: GCF_003752415.1. Classification (NCBI taxonomy): domain Bacteria; kingdom Bacillati; phylum Actinomycetota; class Actinomycetes; order Propionibacteriales; family Propionibacteriaceae; genus Luteococcus; species Luteococcus japonicus. Next base: position 2,070,517 of record NZ_RKHG01000001.1, read on the forward strand.
CCGGCGGCGTCCCCCGAGCGCATCGCGGACAACTGTTTTACATCCTTGCTGAGAAATGAACCACTGGCCATAGTTGATGCAATTCCCGTGACTAGGCCTTTCATCGTAAATGACCTAGTCGCAGGGAAACTGATGAAAACCCTCGATGGATCAAAAGATCGTTTTCATCTGGGGATTTATTTGGAGCGTAATAAATATATTCCCTAGAAATATGACGTCCGTCATTTATATTCCGGGAAGGAGGCGTTGCCTCAACTCCCAATTCAGACCGTGGCGCTCTGGTGCACGCTGCATACAGCGGCCGTCTTGCGCGCCAAGGGAAGGGTCACCTCGAAGCACGCGCCAATCCGACGAGCACGTCCTGCCTCGTCCACGACCTCGGTGTCCGGCTGGTCGACGTAGACCACGTCCCCACCATGGGCCCGCGCGTAACCCCGGGCGATGGGCAGACCGAGGCCAGAGCCCTTGGTGGTCGTCGCGGTACTGGACAGGCGGACCAGACGGTCGAAGACGCGTTCCTGGTCCTCGGCAGGAATGCCCTGGCCGGAGTCGATCACGCGGAGCACCGCCATCTCCACCAGGTTCTGGTCACGCCGCGTGCTGAGCGCCATCAGGATCCAGCCCTCGGGTGCGGACACACGTCCCGCATTGTCCACCAGGTTGCGCAGCACACTGGTGATGCCCTGACGGTCCGCCATCACCAGGAGATTCTCCCCCTGGACCATGACCTCCAGCCGAGGATGCACCAGGGCGAGCCGGCGCTGCTCCGCCAGGGCGAGGTCTCCCAGGTCCAGAAGTTCCAGGTTCAGCTTCGGGCCGGCGTCCACCCGGGCCGCCTCCAAGAGACTGTTGACCAGATGCCCACCACGGCTCGCCTCGCGTCCCAGCAGGAAGGCCAGCTGCTCCCGCTCCTCGTCGGCGTCCTCGGGCAACTGGATCAGGGACTCCGCGGCGGCCTGGATGCCCGCCATCGGGGTCTTCAGTTCGTGGGCGGCATCCGACAGGAAAACCTGCATCTGTTCCGCCGAGGCCCGGGCCTGCGCCTCCGCCGCCCGAGCGCGGATCTCGGCGCCCTCGAGCTCGTCGAGCATCTCGTCGATGGCCGCGGCCGTGCGCCCCAACTCCGTGGTCTCCGAAGGGGCAGCCATCCGGATGCCGCGCTCGCCCTCCGTGATCCGGTTCGCCCGGTCCGCCATCACCTCGAGGGGTTTCAGCGCGACATCGGTGATCACCACGGTCAGCAGGCTGGCACCCACGATCCCCAACAGGCCCACCAGGAGCAGCGAGGTGTCCAGGGAACGGCGGGCGTTCACGACGGAATCCGTCGACTCCCACACCGTCACCTCGGCGCCATGGAGGTTTCGCGAGGTGTCGAGCACCTCTCGCACATATCGGATCCGCTCCTGCGGAGCGACGCTGCCGATGATGGTCCCGTCCGGCATCTTCACACTCACGTGCATGTTCCCGCGCTGCACCTGCTGCGCGAGCTCTCCCGGTTCGATCTGACCCTTCGCCAGGGTCTGCGCCCGCGCAGAGGCCTCCGACAGGCGCGTTTCCATGTCGCTGATCTGGCGGTTCATGAAGACGGCGTCTGTCACGACGCCAACCCCCAGCATGGTGAGCACCAGCACCACGAACATGGCCGCCAGTACTCGAGACCGGATCGACCGGCGACCGATCACGTAGTCCCCAGCCGATACCCTCGCCCGCGCACCGTGTGGATCACACGCGGTCCATGGGCCTCGAGCCGGCGTCGGAGGCTGGAGATGTGCACCTCGACGATGTTCTCGTCATAGCCGTCATATCCCCAGACAGCCGTGAGGAGCTGGGTCTTCGACACCACGCGCTCAGGGTGCTTGGCCAGCTGGCTCAACAGACGTCGCTCTGTCTCGGTCAGGTCAATCGTGGTCCCGTTGCGGCTGACGATGGCGGCGTCGTCGGCAACCGTCAGGTCACCGATCGTCACGCTGCTGCCCATCGCGCCGGTGCGACGCAGGATGGCCTCGATCCGGGCCATCAGCTCAACCATGGCGAACGGCTTTGCCAGATAGTCGTCCGCGCCCTGGCTCAGGCCGCGGATCCTGTCCGTCATCTCGTCACGCGCAGTCAGCATCAGAACACCCGCGCGTGAGAGCTTGCGCACCACGCCAAGAAGTTCGAATCCGTCCCGCCCCCCGGGAAGCATGACGTCGAGGATGACCAGATCGGGCTGACTGGAGGTGATCGCTCGCTCCAGGTCAGTTCCGTCCGGCAAGGCCTGTGCCAGATGACCCTGCGAACGCAGGGCTGACACGACCGAGGCGCGAATGACCTCGGAGTCCTCAACAATCAATACCTTGCTCACATTGCCATTCTGCACTTTCGTACAGCTTTGTGCGAGCCATTCACCGCGCTTTCGGCCCGCCGCCCAAACAACGGACATCACAGGCGTTCACTCGGACATCCCTGACCAGCAGGCAGATAAGGCCCAAACCAGTGCCTCGGACTCCGTCGCGCGGTGGAGGCGCCGAGGCACCCGAGCTGCATAGGGTCGAGGGGTGAGTGTCATGGAATGGTTCGGCGCCGACGAAGCGTGGGAGAGGCCCACCCCACCCGTCGGGCATTCCGACGTCCGCCTGGGCGTGGTGCTCCTCGCCATCAGTGCCCTGCTGCTGGAACTGAGCCGTTCCTTCGGTGACTTCAGCCAGGCCGCCGCCCCGTGGCAGCAGTACCTGTCGCTGGCCAGCATCTGCGCCGCCCTGGTGTGGCGACGTCGCTTCCCACTGCCGGTCTTCGGCCTCGCGGTGGCGCACTTCTTCGTCGTGTGCACCTGGGTGGGCGAGGTGGGCTACACCATGCCCTACCAACTGATCTTCTTCTTCGCGATCTACTCCACGGTGGCCTGGGCGCGCGACCGTCGCACCACCGTCATCGCGCTGGCCACGCTGGCGGTGGGCTTCGGGCTGTGGGTCGCATGGGACTTCGCCATGGGCCAGTCGGTGGAGAGCTTCCGACGCAACACCTCCGACTACACGCCGCACGGGCTCTTCCCGATGATCCCTGCCTGGGTGGTCTACACCGCCGTGATCAATGTGTGTTACATCGGTGGGGCGATGGCGATGGGACAGGCAGCCTGGCGGCAGGCCCGGGACCGGGCCCGGCTGGCGGAACAGGCCGAGACCATCGCCGGGCAGTCAGCCGAGCTGCGGGACCAGGCCGTCGTCGACGAGCGGCTGCGGATCGCCCGGGAACTGCACGACGTCGTCGCCCACCACGTCTCCGTGATGGGCATCCAGGCCGCTGGGGCGCGGCGACTCCTCGTGCACAAGCCCGAGCAGGCCGCCACGGCGCTGGAGCAGGTGGAGCAGTCCTCGCGGCAGGCCGTCACGCAGATGCGCAGCCTGCTGGGTGCGCTGCGGGGGACGGATGAGACCGAGGAGACCGGCCGTGAGCCGCAGCCGACACTGTCTGCCCTTCCCGGCCTGTTCGAGGACTGTCGACGCTCCGGGCTGCAGGTCGAGCACGACCTGGTGGAGGGTCTCCCCGGCACCGCCGAGGCCTTGCCGCTGCCGGTGCAGCTCTCGCTCTTCCGTACCGTGCAGGAGTCACTGACCAATGTGCAGCGTCACTCCACGGCCAGCCGGGCCTCGGTGACCGTACGCGTGCACAACCACGGAGGCGACGGCTGGGCGGAGGCCGAGGTGCTCGACGAGGGTCGTCCCCGCAGTGGTACGTCGGGCAGCGGTCTGGGACTGTTGGGGATGCGGGAGCGCATCACCTCGCACGGCGGTGTCCTGGAGGTGGGTCCCCGGGTGACCGGCGGCTACCGGGTGCGCGTCCGCCTGCCCCTCGACGGGGCGACCATCACGAGGGGAGAGAGCCGATGATCCGTGTCCTGCTGGCCGATGACCAGGCGCTGGTGCGCAGTGGCTTCCAGATGATCCTCGACGTCGAGGACGACATCGAGGTGGTGGCGATGGCCTCGCACGGTGGCGAGGCACTGGACCTGGCCCGCAGCTTGAGGCCCGACGTGATCCTGATGGATGTGCAGATGCCCGTGATGGACGGGATTGCCGCCACCCGCCAGGTGGTGGCCGAGGACTTGTCGCGAGTGGTGATCCTGACCACATTCGACCGCGACGACTACCTCTTCGACGCCTTGGAGGCGGGGGCTGCGGGCTTCCTGCTGAAGAATGCCGAACCGGAAAGGCTCGTCGAGGCCATCCGTGTGGTGGCCCACGGTCAGGGCCTGCTGGCGCCAGATGTCACCACCCGTGTCATCCGGCGGATGACCGCTGCCCGCCCGGAGGCCGCCGTCCGCACCGCCCCGGGCCTCCCCCACGGGGTGGAGCTCACCGCCCGCGAGACCGAGGTGCTGAAGCTGGTGGCAGATGGGATGAGCAACCAGGAGATCGCCCGGCAACTGTTCGTCGGGGAGGCCACCGTGAAGACCCACGTCTCCAATCTGCTGGCCAAGCTGGGGCTGAGGGACCGGGTGCAGGCCGTCGTCTGGGCCCACCGAACCGGCCTGGTCGACTGATCCGGCCTGGTCTCGAGCGCTCCCTCCACCTTCGGACGGAGGGGGACCAATCCTCCTCCTGAAGGATCCGCGGACACCCGTCGCGCTGAAAGGCTGTTCTCATCGGACAGACCAACCAGGAGGCAGCGATGCTGGACGTCCAGCAGCTCACCCGTCGCTATGGTGACAAGATCGCCGTCGACGACGTGTCATTCACCGTCGGCGACGGCCAGATGATCGGCTTCGTCGGCGGCAATGGCGCCGGCAAGACCACCACGATGCGCATGATGATGGGCCTGCTCTCCGCAGACCAGGGCCAGGTGCTGTGGCAGGGCCGCTCCGCCACCGCCGAAGACCGCGCCCACTTCGGCTACATGCCCGAGGAACGCGGTCTCTACCCCAAGCAGCCGATCCTGGACCAGCTGGTCTACCTCGCCCGGCTCAAGGGCATGAGCGCCCCCGCGGCCCGCGCCGAGGCCCTCGAACTGCTGGAGCGCTTCGGACTGGCCGAACGCGTCAAGGACAAGCTGGAGAAGCTCAGCCTCGGCAACCAGCAGCGCGTGCAGATCGCCGCCGCCGTGATGGCCAGCCCCACCTGTCTGGTGCTCGACGAACCCTTCAGCGGCCTGGACCCCGCCGCCATCGACCAGATGGCCGACCTGCTGCGGGAACGCGCCTCCCACGGCATCCCGGTGCTCTTCTCCAGCCATCAGCTGGACCTGATCGACCGGCTCTGCGACGGGCTGGTGATCCTCGCCAAGGGTCGCGTCGTCGCCAAGGGCAGCAAGGACGAGCTGGAGTCCCGCGGACGGGTGCGGCACCGCCTGGTGGCCAGCACCGACCTCGGGTGGGTACGCGACATTGCGGGCGTGGTCACCGAGGACGTCGACGGGAGGACTGCCCTGTTGGAGTTCGTCACCCCCGAGGCCCAGCGCACCGTGCTGACCGAAGCCCTGCGTCGCGGCGAGGTCCTGGAACTCGCCCGCGTCCGCCCCACCCTGTCCGAGATCTACCGGGAGGTTGCAGCATGAGCACCGTGGCACAGAATTCCCCTCGACAGGCTCGGGGAACGGAAGGAACTGGCCGGCGAACAGGAGGCCCTGGCCGGGGCCAGGCGCCCTGGGTCACCGTGATGACCCGGGAGATCCTGGTCAAGGTCACCGACAAGTCCTTCATCATCGGCACCCTCACCACCCTGCTGCTGGTGCTGGCCTCCATCGGCGCCAGCGCCTACTTCAGCGGCAAGGCCCAGCACTACGACGTGGCCGTCGTCGACAGCCAGTCCGAACAGGTCGCCGGCGGCCTGGACGCCGTCGCCAAGAAGTCCTCGGACAAGGACTCCGTCGCGGTGAAGAAGGTGGCCGACGTCTCCGCGGCTGAACGGCTGCTGCGCGACGGTGATGCCGACGCCCTGCTGCAGCGCACCGGCAAGGGCTGGGAGTTGACCTGGAAGAGCTCCCCGGACTCCGGTTTGGAGCACTTGGTGCAGCAGACCGTCAGCGGCCAGGTGATGGCGGTCACCGCGCAGAAGGCGGGAACCTCGGTGGAGGAGCTCACCGCGGCCAGCACCGTCGGTACCAAGCTGCTGGAGGGTGACACCAAGCGGGCCTCGGCCGGCACCGCCATGGGCCTGGTCTTCGCCGTGCTCTTCCTGATGTCGGCCATGACCTATGGCATGCAGATTGCCCAGTCCGTGATCGAGGAGAAGCAGTCCCGGATCGTGGAGATCCTCGTCGCCGCCATCCCCGTGCGGCAGCTGCTGGCCGGCAAGGTGGTGGGCAACACCATCCTGGCGCTGGCGCAGATGGCGCTGCTGGTGGGAACCGGTCTGGTGGGTGCCAGTTTCATCCCCCGCTTCCGGGACTTCCTGCCCGCCATGGGGGCGGCCGTCGGGTGGTACCTGCTGCTCTTCGTCGCCAGCTTCCTCGCCCTGGCCTGCATCTGGGCCGCGGCGGGTGCCATGGGTACCCGCAATGAGGACCTGCAGCAGACCAGTGCGCCGCTGATCTACCTGTTGATGGGTGCCTACATGGCCGGCTTCATGGCAACCGGCGTCTGGAAGGTGGCGCTGAGCTATGTGCCGATCGTCTCCGGGATCCTGATGCCGGCCCGGATCGTCGAGGGCACCGCCCACTGGTGGGATGGTCTGGCCGCCCTCGTGGTGAACCTGGTCTTCGCCGGCATCACCGTCGTGGTCGGCGAGCGGATCTACCGCCGGGCCCTGCTCCAGACCCAGGGCCGGTTGAGCTACCGGGACGCCTTCAAGCTGAAGGCCTGATCAGCCCACCGTTGCTCCGAACAGGCGGCCGAGCCCGAAGGTGATCGCCATCGCCACCAGGCCCCCGGCCACGTTGCGCAGCACCGCACGTGGCACGGGGGCCTTGCCGAGTGTGGCGGAGACGGCACCGGTGAGCATGAGAGCCAGCACGACGGAGGCAACCACGACGGGAACCACCCAGGCGTGCGGAGCGAGCAGGACGGCGAGCATCGGCACCAGCCCACCCAGCGTGAAGGCCAGGCAGGAGGCCCAGGCGGCCTCGAAGGGATTGCTGGTGGCCTCCGGATCGATGTTCAGCTCCAGCTGGGCGTGCGCGCTCAGGGCGTCGTTCTCATGGATCTCCTCGGCCGCACGTCGGGCCGTCTCCGCGCGCACCCCGAGCTCCTCCAGCATCAAGGCCATCTCGTCGCGCTCCTGGTCCGGGATCTGTGCCAACTCACGCCATTCCAGGGCCAGCATCGCCTTTTCCGAGTCGCTCTGGGCGCTCACCGAGACGTACTCCCCGACGGCCATGCTCATGGCACCCGCGGAGATACCGGCGACGCCGGCGGTCAGGAGGGCACCGGCGGACGCACTGGCCCCCGCGACGCCGATCAGCAGGCCGGCGACGGACACGATGCCGTCATTGGCTCCCAGCACGGCGGCGCGCAGCCAGTTGAGGCGGTCACCCACATTTCCTTCGGCATGGGACTGGGCGCGGCTTTCGGCGTCGAGTGTCATGACTCAAGGATCGGCCGGAAAACTCCTTGTGTCATCGAAGGAAAGGCTCGCCACAGGAAGGGAAGCCTCACCCACGGCCCCTCGGGAAGCCACTCGGAGGACCGCCCAGGAAACAGAAAACCCCTTGGTTCTCACCAAGGGGTTGATCTGTGGGCCTAACTGGACTTGAACCAGTGACCTCTGCCTTATCAGGGCAGCGCTCTAACCGACTGAGCTATAGGCCCGCAGTCGCTCTCGCAACGAAGAGTGACTTTATCGTGCTCCCCGTCGGGAACACAAATCGAGGGGGTCAGTCCTCCGCCAGCGTCACCTCAAGGCCGCCCATCACGGTGGCAGCCAGGTTGTAGAGGAAGGCGAAAAGCGTTGCCAGGGCGGTGAGCAGCACCACATTGATCACGGAGATCAGGGCGGCGAAGCCCAGGACGCGCCAGGTGTTGACGTAGTCCTCCAGCCGGAAGGCGGTCTCACTGCCGGGACTGGCCACCAGGTCCGTCACGGACTTGTTGACGCTGTCGAAGACGCCGGAGGTATTGATCACGCCCCAGACCACCCACGTCGCGATGAAGAAGATGATCCCGCCGGCCACGGAGAACAGCAGCATCGTCTTCATCACGGACCAGGGGTCCAGGCGCGAGAGGCGCAGCCGGGCCTTGCGGGTCCTGCGGTTGATTCCCGCGCTCGCGGCACCTGGCACATCGGCGGTCTCAGTGTCCGCGTCGCTGGCGGTGGCCGCAACTGCCGCCGTCATGGTGCGGTCCTTCAGGTCGGTCACCTTGCCGCCGACGGTGCTTCCGGTCTCCGCAAGCTTCTTGCGGGCGCGGCTCCACGCCGACTCACCCGCTTCGGTCGCCCCGCCTGCCTCGACGACGGTGACGTCGTCGCCGGCCTTCGCGGCCTGGGCCGCCTGGGTACCGATCTTCGCGGCGCTGGCTGGATCACTCACCGGATTCCTCCTGGTTGTCCTCGGTCGTCTTCGCCGATTCCTGCTCGTCAACGGTAGCGGCAGTCTCACCCTGAGGGGCATCCGACTCGTCGGTGGTCACCGTATCGGTCTGCGGGGCCTCGCCCTCGGCGGCCTCGATGGCCTCCTCCTCGTGGCTCTCCGGGTTCAGCGCGATCACCGCGACGTGGTCCTCGCCACGCACACCGACGAACTTCACACCCATCGTGTCGCGGCCCTTGGCGGGAACATCGGCGACGGCGGAACGGGTGATCTGGCCGGAGTGCTTGATGGCAATCACCTCGTCGTTCTCGCTCACCACGAGCCCACCCACGAGGTCACCACGGTCATCGGCGAGCTTCATCGCCTTGATGCCCAGGCCACCGCGGCCCTGCTGGCGGTACTCGCTGACGGCGGTGCGCTTGGCATAGCCGCCGGAGGTGACGGTGAAGACGAAGCGGTCGTCCTCGGGCATGTCGGCGTCGATGATGCTCATGCTGAGCAACTGGTCGTCCTCGCGGAACTTCATGCCGGTCACGCCGCTGGTGGCGCGGCCCATCGGGCGCAGGTTCTCGTCATTCGCGCCGAAACGGATCGCCTGGCCCTTGCGGGAGACCAGCAGCACGTCGTCCTCGCTGCTGACCAGCTGGGCACCGATCAGCTCGTCGTCCTCGTCGCGGAAGTTGATCGCGATCACGCCGGCCTGACGCGGGGAGTCGTACTGCTGCAGCGCCGTCTTCTTCACCAGGCCCTTCTTGGTGGCGAGCAGCAGGTAGTCCGCGTCCTCATAGGAGCGAAGCGTCAGCACCTGGGCAATCTTCTCGTCGGGCAGGAAGCTGAGCAGCCCGGCGACGTGACCACCCTTGGCGTCACGGCCACCCTCGGGCAGCTGCCAGGCCTTGATCCGGTAGGCCCGGCCCATGTTGGTGAAGAAGAGCACCCAGTGGTGGGCAGTGGTGGCGAACAGGTGCTGCACCTCGTCGTCGGTGCGCAGGTTGGCACCCTTGACGCCGCGGCCACCGCGCTTCTGCACCCGGTAGGCCTCGGTCTTGGTGCGCTTGGCGTAGCCGCCATGCGTGATGGTGACGACGATGTCCTCGTCGGGGATGAAGTCCTCGTCCGAGAAGTCACCGTCGGCGGCGATGATCTTCGTGCGGCGCTCGTCACCGTACTTGTCGGTGATCTCCTGCAGCTCCTCGGCGATGATCTTGCGCTGGCGCATCTCGTTGCCGAGGATGTCCTTCAGGTCTGCGATCAGCGTCTCGAGCTCGGTCAACTGGGCCCGGATCTTCTCGATCTCGAGGGCCGCGAGGCGACGCAGCTGCATGTCGAGGATGTTGCTGGCCTGCTCCTGGTCGATGTCGAGCAGTCCCATCAGGCCCTCGCGAGCCTGGTCGGTGGTGCGCGAGGCGCGGATCAGGGCGATGACCTCGTCGAGCATGTCGAGGGCCTTGACGACGCCGCGCAGGAGGTGGGCGCGCTTCTCGGCCTGCTTCAGCTGGAACTCGGTCCGGCGACGGATCACCTCGATCTGGTGCGCCACCCAGTAGCTGATGAACTGGTCCAGCCGCAGCGTGCGCGGCACCTCGTCGACCAGGGCCAGCATGTTGCAGCCGAAGGTGTCCTGCAGCTGGGTGTGCTTGTACAGGTTGTTCAGCACGACGCGGGGCTGGGCGTCGCGCTTGAGGATGATCACCAGGCGCTGGCCGGCACGCGAGGAGGTCTCGTCGCGCATGTCCGCGATGCCGTTGATCTTGCCGGCATTGACCAGCTCGGCGATCTTCTGCGCGAGGTTGTCGGGATTGCACATGTAGGGCAATTCCTTGGCCACCAGCATGGTGCGCCCGTTCTTGTCCTCCTCGATGTCCACCACCGCGCGCATCGTGACCGAACCACGGCCGGTGCGGTAGGCCTGCTCAATCCCGTCGCGGCCGACGATGGTGGCGCCCAACGGGAAGTCGGGGCCCTTGATGAAGCCCATCGACACCTCGAGCAGCTCCTCGTCGCTGGCCTCGGGGTGCTCCAGCGCCCACTGCACGGCCTGGGTGACCTCGCGCAGGTTGTGGGTGGGAATGTTGGTCGCCATGCCGACGGCGATGCCCGTCGAGCCGTTGACCAGCAGGTTCGGGAAACGAGCCGGCAGGACCGTCGGCTCCATCTCGCGGTTGTCATAGTTGGGACGGAAGTCGACGGTCTCCTGGTCGATCTCGCGCACCATCTCCATCGCCATCGGCGCCATCTTGCACTCGGTGTAACGCATGGCGGCAGCGGGGTCATTGCCCGGGGAACCGAAGTTGCCCTGGCCATTGATCAGCGGCGCGCGCATCACCCACGGCTGGGCCAGACGGACCATGGTGTCGTAGATGGCCGAGTCGCCGTGCGGGTGGTACTTGCCCATGACCTCGCCGACCACGCGGGAGCACTTGTTCCAACCGCGGTCGGGGCGGTAGCCGCCGTCGTACATGGCGTACAGCACGCGACGGTGCACCGGCTTGAGGCCGTCGCGCACGTCGGGCAGAGCACGGCCGACGATGACGCTCATCGCGTAGTCCAGGTAGGACTTCTGGATCTCGTCGTTCAGGTCGATCGGCTGGGTGCGGGCCTGGGCCGGGGCGGCGATCTCGTCGACGGTGCTGATCTCGCCCTCGGCCAGCGCCTTGCCGTCCTCGGCCATGATCGCCTCGACGGGCGAGAGGTAGTCGGAATTGGCCTGGTCGTCGCCGGGGCCCTGGGGAATGTCGGTCATCGGGATCCTCACTGCGCGGATGGTTCCGCCCGGTCCTGTCGGCGCGGCTCCGGGGCCGCACCGACACGTCGAGCAATCCTGCCAATCCTACCCCGACGAGCTCCGCAGCCGTCGTGCGACGGGCTGCGGGGCACTGCCCGTCCCCCGGTGGTTCAGGAGAAGGGGACGAAGTCCCCCTTGCACACGGTCCCCGGTGCCGGCAGGCTGCGGTCGAGCAGCGCCCGGTCCATGGCCGTGCTGGCACAGGTGGACAGTCCGTAGGCGGTGTGGCCCCAGTTGGTCGAGACCAGCAGACGCGCGGAGGCGCTGCGGGCAGCCACCGCACGGGCAGCGTCCAGACCGGTCGCCGGGTCGTGGGTGCTGCCCACCACGAGGATCGGCGCATGAGTGGTGGAGGCGAAGGGACCTCGCCAGGCGTCCTCGTCGACTGCCGTCCAGTCCTGTGTGGCGCAACTGAGCGACTGGTAGAGCCAGTAGGGGCCGAACAGGCCACCCGACTGTCGCGCGGCCAGCTGGCGCCAGCGCTGCGGGGACCGGGGGTTGGCGGAATCGCTGCACATCACGGCGGCGGCGAGCTCGAACTCGTTGCCGGGTGCGGCCGACCCCTGCAACCCTTGGCCAACGAAGGGCACCTGCTCCTTCCGGGTCACGGCCTGGCGCACCACCCTGGGAGCCTTGCGCAGGTCGGGAGTGGCGCCGCCAGTGCTCGCCGGTGAGAAGACCATCTGGTGGACGCCCTCGATGATCGCCGGCACGGCTGCCGCGCCCTCGGGCTCGTGCAGCGCCATCCGCAGGTCCTGCAGCAGCATGCCGAGGGTGAGCTCGAAGCTGCCGTCCGCGTCGGTGACGAGGAGGGGTTCACGCCGCAGCCTGGTCACCACCTCGGCAAGCAGTTTCCGGGGCGTGGCGACCCCGCAGGCATCAGGGCCGGCCTGCTCGCAGGCGGCGAGGATGTCGGACAGCGCCGTCTGGGTGGCCTTCGGACCGCCGGTGCGCAACGTGACCGGGACGTGCGCGGTGCGTGGCGAACCGCGCCAGGCCTCCGCGTCGACGACGCCGTCCAGCACCATCGCTCGCAGCCGGTTGGGGTACATCGACGCATAGGTCTGGCCCAGGTAGGTGCCGTACGACCAGCCGAGATAACTGATCTGCCGCTCCCCCAGGGCGTCGCGCACCCGGTCCATGTCGCGGGCCACCTCGCTGGTGGACATCGCGGCGGCCAAGGGGGTGGTCGCACAGGCCCGGGCGAGGCGACGGGTGGCATCCACCAGCGGTTGCTCCGCTCCGGGCAGCGGTGCGGCGGTCATCAGAGCGGGCAGGTCGGCCTCGCGCAAGGCCGGGTCGGCATAGCAGCCCACCGGGCTGCTCTCGTTGGTGCCCCGGGGGTCCATACCGATCAGGTCGAAGCGGTCGCGCACCTCCTGGGAGAGCAGCAAGGGAGCGCGCTGGACGATCTCCTGGCCCGAGCCGCCGGGGCCGCCTGGGTTGATGAACAGCACTCCGAGACGTTGTCCAGGTACCTCCGCGCGGTGCCGGCGCAGTGCCAGGCGTACCTGGGCGCCGCCCAGGTCGTCCTTGTCCAGCGGCACGGACACGGTGCCGCACTCGTCCTGGCCGTCGGCGCAGGGGGACCACGTGATGGCGGCCGCCGGAGCAGGCGCGGCGGCGGCCCGGGTGGGGGCCGTGGTGAGGGCGATGCCCGGGAGCGCCAGGGCCAACAGCCCTGCGGCGATGCGGTGGGTCATGTGGGTCTTCCTTCGGTTCGGGGTGGGTCGAGCGGGAGGTCGGTCGGCAGGTTGCAGTCGCGGGTGGACGTCAGGTGCTGAGAGGGCGGTGGGTGTGGTCGGCCCGGCAGTGCTCGGGGCAGCGCAGGTCGAGCACCTCCGCGGCCCACTCGACCAGTGCCCCCGGCGGACAGCCCTCCCCCCACTGGTCGTGGGTGCCCAGCGGGTCGTACCAGAGGTCTGCGCGATGGCCCAGTGCCCGGTAGCGCAGCGCCCAGGCGACACCCCTGCGCGGGTCGACGCGCACGTCACGGCCGCAGACGATGACCAACGCCCGGGGCGCCGGGGCCGGGGCGGGTGCCATCCGCGCCAGCAGCCCGGGGCCCGACAGGCGTGACAGCACACGTCGCACCTCGGGATCCTCCGGGTCGCCCCACTCGTTGCGGTCGGCCTGTGCGGTGGCGGCCCCGGCGGCCTGCAGCTCCCCCAGCGGGTCGACATAGCCGTTGACCACGATCACCGCGTCGACGGCGTCGGGGCAGCGCGCAGCCACCACCGAGGCCTGCAGGCCACCCGCACTGGCACCCAACACGACGAGCGGGTCGGCCTGGATGCCACCATCGGCGCTCCGCAACCAACGCACGACGGCCTCCGCGTCGGCGAGGCTGTTCTCGCGCAGGGAGCCGATGGCCTGGCGGTGCCGCTCGCCTGCCCCACCGCGGACCTGGGCCGCTGCGACCGCCCAGCCCCGATCGAGCCACTCCAACAGCTGGGGGTCACTGTCCAGGTCGAGGTCGAGCCCGTAGGCCCCGTAGAGCATCAGCGCCACCGGCCCGCGGAAGGTGGAGTCCTCGCCGTACCAGCGGGCGTCGACGCGCACCCGGAAGCCATCGCGGGAGGTGGTCTCGCCCCAGCCGCGCTGCAGCGGGACATCGCTCCCGGCGGCATCCCCGCCCAGCGGGGCCCCGTCCGGGGAGTGGAACCAGGTGATGCCGCGGGCACCCACCCGCTCCACGAGACTGAAGCCCACCCGGGAGAGCGTGGTGTTGGACTGCAGGCGCAGCAGTCCGGGTGAGCGACGGACCTCCGAGACCTCGCCACTGGGCAGCGCGACGCCCAGCACGAGATCCTCGGCGCCACCGTCTGCGAGCTTCGTCCGGACCCCGACCAGCGCCTGCTCCACACCTGCCGCCAGGGCGAAGGGGGTACCGTGGCCTTCGGCGAGTCGCTCGAGATGGGCGCCAGTGAAGCTGCGGGGCAATGGCTCGAGAGGGCTGGTGTACAGCTCCCAACCCTGCTCGCCGGCCACCACCACGAACAGCGTGTCGCGCTCTTCGAGGCTGCCGACCTGCACCAGGGCGGCACTCTGGCGCTCCAGCTCGATGGGCACCACGGCCGGGCTCTCGGCGTCGACGTCGAGCAGGCCGGTGTGCCTGGAGCGCCGCGGCCCCCATTCCACCGTCACCCAGCGGCGCCGTGCGGTCGGGGCGAGCGAGATCTCCGCGGCGTCACCGGTGGTGACGACCTCCGGCTCCGTCTCGCCCGACAGCAGCGCCACCACCGCCTGGGTGCGGCCGGCCCGCTCCGGATCCGGCTGCACGAAGACGATGCGGTTGCCCTCGGCACCAGCCACCAGGGCATCCGGGTAGAGGCCGGCCACCACGCCTTGGCGGCTCGGCTCCGGTTCATCCCTGCGGTAGCCGACGGCGACGTAGGCCTCACGGTGGTGCAACCGGAAGACGTTGAGCCAGTGGTCAGCGCCCTCGTCGAGGTCGATGCGGTACAGACTCAGGTTGTTGAGGTCGAGCTCGGCCTCCTGCAGCAGGAAGGTCTCGCCCAACAGGCTGCCGGGGTCACGGGGGTCGGCGATCCAACCCGCCTCCAGCCGACCATCCGGCGAGGCCCCGAGCCGGAGCCAGCCGTCGCGCATCGGGACGATGTCGAAGCCCTCGTCGGCCACTGCCTGGCCGGTCGCCATCTCGTTGACGTCGGTGCCGAGCTGCTCCAGCGCGGTCAGCAGCTGGGAGCGGTCGGCGGCCTCCACGGCCTCGGGTGTCAGCTCTACCGGGGCGATGTCCAGATCGAGCGTGAGCGCGTGGTGCGTCGCCACGGTGGCCTCCTAGACCTTCACCAGGGAGCGGAAGAGCTCGGAGCGGCCGCGCAGCTCCTCGGGGCTGCCCGCGTCCATCAGCCGGCCGTTCTCGAGGACGAGCACCGCATCGGCGTGGTCCATGCCGAAGTGTCCGTGGCCGGAGGCGAAGGTGGTGACCCCACCCATCGTCTGCTTGATCAGGTCCATCACCTGCTGGCGGTTGAGCGCGTCGAGCCCGGAGGTGATCTCGTCGAGCAGCAGCATCCGGGGGTTGCCCAGCAGCGCCCTGGCGATCGCCAGGCGTTGGCGCTCCCCACCGGAGAAGGCGTAGGCCGATTCACCCACCGCGGCGTCGAGCCCGTTCGAGCGGCTGCCGACGGTGGCTGCAAGGCCCACCTGCTCCAGCAGCTCCCAGCACCGTTCGTCGCTGGCGCGGCGGCCGAGGAGCAGGTTGTCGCGCACGGTGCCGCTGAACAGCGGACAGGACTGGTCGATGTAGCCCACTTGGGAGCGGTAGGTGTCGTCGTCGTGCTCGTCGAGCGGGACGCCGTCCACCAGCACCCGGCCACTGCTGGGCTGAACGAACTTCTCCAGCACCGCCAGCATCGTGCTCTTGCCCGAGCCGGAGGGGCCGGTGAGCGCGATCCACTGCCCGGGCTCGGCGTGGAAGCTCACATGGTCGAGCGCGAACTCGCGGGAGGTGTCTCCGCGATAGCGCACGCACACCTCGTCGAAGACGACGTTCCCGCGCAGCAGTGGCGGCAGTGCCCCGGTGGCCATCAGGGCCTCGGCAGCCTCGGCGACGGTGGGCTCCACCAGCAGAACCGACGAGGTGGGCTGTGCCACACCCGTGGGCCGGTGGTCCACGCGGGCGGCGTCGGTGAATGCGGCCAGGGTGCCGGCATCACTGCCATCGGCGATGCCGCTGCGACGGTCGATGACCTCGCGCAGCTCCACGATGCGGTTGAGGGCGCCGTTCGCCTCCGCCATCATCGCCGCGGTGTCTGCCCCGCCGGCCAATGGCCCGACGATCAGCATGGTGTACATCAGGAACTCCACCAACGAGCCGACCGCGAGCTGCGACTGGTGCACCCGCACCACCGCGACGCCGACCACCAGCAGCAGCGTGGCCTGCATGGTCAGCGCGGCGACCGGCCCCATGAAGGAGCGGGCTCGGTCGTTGGCGTTGGCGGCCGACTGGAGCTCGCCGCTGCTGCGGGAGAGCCGGTCGAGGGCGAAGGCGTCGGCCACGAAGGCCCGCAGCACCAGCACCGAGTCGAGCGACCGGGTGCATTCGGCGACGAACTCGCCCTGCGCCTCCTGACGTGCCTGCGAGGTGCCACTGAGCATGCTGCCCAGCACGACGATCACGCCGAGCGCCAGCAGGCACAGGACCAGGGCGGTGGCGGTGAGCACCGGGTCGATCATGGTCATCCGGACCAGCGCGCCGACGACGAGCAGCAGCCCGCCCACGAACTGGACGGGCCCGTGGGTGAACACCTCGACGAGGTGCTCCGAGTCGATGCCGCAGCGGGCGACGAGGTCTGCGGTGGGGTGGTCGACGAGCTTGTGGGCCGGGATGCGCAGGGCGCGGGCCGAGGCCTCGTCGCGCACCGATCGCACCAGCCGGTTGCCCGCCTGCGCCGCGACGAGGTTGCCGGCCGCGGTGAGCACCGAGGACATCAGCGCGACGCCGACGAGCATGGCGCCCGGCACGAGGAGCTGTCGGAAGCCGCCGGAACCCAGCAGCGAGACGGCGCGCCCGGCCAGCACCGGCTGGGCCAGGGAGACGAGCGAGGCCGCCATCGTGAGCGCCAGGATCGACGCGACGGCGGGAGGGTTGCTGCGCAGCAGGGCCCACAGCCGCGCCACCGGGTGGTGCGGGGGCTCGTCGAGCAGTTGGGCGATGCGGTTGGGCCGTGCCGGAGCGGGCACGGCCGGCACGGGGGCACATCCTGCCAATGCGATGGCGGTCATGGTCGTCTCCTTGACGGCTGGGGATGGATGGGTGGTTGCCGGCGTCCGGCTCTCACACCGGGGTGCGGATTCGTTGCCGTGGGTCAGGCGTGGGGCGGACGCGGGTGCTTGCACCGGGCGGCCGGGGGACGCACAATCAGAGGAGAAGCGGGTTTGCTGCTGCCCATTGCCCGGGCAACAGCAAGCCCGCTCCTGTCGTCCGGGGTGCTGTCACCAGCCCAGACAGGTGATGCTGCGGTTGCTCTGATGGCACAGGAAGTAGCTGATGTAGGAGGCCTTCTCGGCCGGCGGGGTGTCGACGTCGGCAGCTTGGTGGGCCAAGATCTCGTTCACGGATTCACCTCCCCGGCACTCGACGGGAGCTGACGGAGCGGTCCCCGCGGGGGCCGTTGCTGCACATTGCCCGTGCAGCACCGACCCCCACGGGTCCGGTTGGGCTCACTTCACCACGCAGAGCGTGATGCTCTGGAAGCTGTTACGGCACAGTGCGACGCTCCAGTTGGAGCGCTTGTCGTCGGACGGGGCCTCGACCTCGTCGACCTGGTGCTTCAGGACGTTGTTCATGGAATTCACCTCCTCGTCGTGGCTCGTGTCCTCCTGGCCGATCAGCGATCAGCAGAAGATGTGGCTGCGGTTGCTCTGACCGACGCCGCCGCAGAGCAGCCAGCTGTCGTTGGAGCGCTTCTCGTCGGCGGGGGTCTCGACCTCCGTCGCCTGCATTCCCAGAATGTTCGTCATCGTGTTCACCTCCTCGGGGGACTGTCGGGTGGGCCGAGCGGCCCGGTCGGGTCGTTGGACGTCACTTCTTGATGCAGAGCACCACGGAGACGTACGAGTTGCGGCACCAGCGGACACTCACCATCGAGGCCTTCTCCTGCTCGGGGGTCTCGACCTCCGAGGCCTGCATTGCCAGGACGTTGGTCATGTCGTTCACCTCCTTCCCTTCGTTCGTTCGGACATCACGCGAACGCCGGTTCCGGCGTCGCGGGCTCTGTGGTGGTGCGTCCTGCGTCCGCGGCGCGGGGCAGCCGTTCGGCGCTCGCGCGGGAGACCGGCAGGACGAGGTAGGGCTGGTCGGCACGGTGGGCGTGGAGCGCCAGGGCTACGCCGGCGGCACCGGTGGCCAGGTCGGAACTGACCCGCAACATCCCCTCACCGATCACGAAGGCCTTCTCGTCGAGCTCGAACAGGCTGGCGCGCACCAGTCCGACCTGCCGCTCCACTTCTGCCCGGTGCCCCGGGCCGGCGGCCAGCAGCGAGACCATCGTCCCCGCGCGGCCGTGGTGGAGTGTCGGGTAGACGAAGATGTCGGAGGAGCAGGTCTCGGCCAAGCCGCTTCGCTGCGCCTCGTCGAGGACCGGTTCTCCGGTGAGGCGCTCGACCAGCTCGGCGACCATCCAGACTCCGGCCGATCCCCAGTCGAGGTAGGGCATCACGCGCCCGTTGACCGTGTCGGGAACCATGACCTGACCGTTCGCCATGGCGACGCAGGTGGACACATCGCCCATGACGTCCTCGCGGGCCCAGTCCAGGTAGCGATCCTCACCGGTGGCCAGGTGCGCCACGACGTCGACCAGGGCAAGGCCCGTGGTGCCGTGGTGCAGGCCTCGTCGCAGCCCGAGGGAGCGCTGGGCGGAGGCACTGGTGGCAGCGGTCCGGTGGATCCGCTCCAGACAGCCGAGGGCATCGGCGAGGAGCTTCTCGTCACCGGCCGCGCCTGCCACCTCGATGGCAGCCAGCACGGCCCCCGACTGGCCCTCCGCCAGTTCGAGCCGACGGAGCCCTTGGGCGGTCTCGAGGGCCTGTGCCGCAGCTCTGGCACCTGCTTCCGGACGGCCGAGTTCCGACAGGGCCAGTGCCAGACCAGCCTGACCGTGCATCAGGTTCGGCTCAGCGCCCACCGGCCAGGTGCCGGCGACCGTGGTCACGGCCTCGAGAGCCGCCTGGTCCACCGGGTGTCCGGTGCGCTGCTGGGCCAGCAGAACACCGGCCCGGCCATGCGCGAGGCCGTGCACCGCGACCGGATCCTCCGGGTGAGGATCGCCCGGGTAGGAACCGTCGGTACCGAAGTCGCGAGACCAGTCGACGCCGGCCATCAGGGCCTCGACGAGGTCCGACAGCTGCGGACCGCCCGGCTGGTGGTGCAGCTGTACGTCGCTCGCGAGCACCGAACGGGTGCCGGCCGGGTAGCGGGCCTCGACCTCGGCGAGCAGGGCGTCGACCTCAGGGCCGTAGGCCTCGGCCACCATGTGTCGGCAGCTCGTCCAGAAGTCCGGTGAGACGGCCTCCGCTTCCCAGTCGGAGTAGAAGCACAGCATCAGGGCCCTCGCGATGGCGAACCAGTCGGCAGCCCGGGCATCGACACTGGTCTCGGCGCAGTACTCGAAGACCCGGAAGCCGATCTCCCGCGGCTGGTCCAGACGCTGCGCATCCTCCAGGTCGACGACGGTGACGGCGAGGTCGGGGCCCACCAGGACGTTGCCGGCGTGCACGTCGCCGAGAGCCCAGCCACGGTCATGGATCGACTGCACGATGTCGACCAGTTGCCGTCCGATGCGGGCCACCTGACGCGCGTACTGCTCGGGCTGCTCCTGCTGGAGCCCGATGCCGGCCACCACCCAGGAGGTGAGCGTGGTGCCCTCGACGTAGTCGAGCTCCAGGTAACTGTGCTCCCAGGCGGTGAACTGTCCCCGCAGGCGCTGCACGCCCGGCAGTCCGGCGAGCTGTTCGAGCACGTGCTGCTCGGTGCGCTGGCGGGTCAGGGCGCAGCGGCCACGGCCGTCGAGGCCGGCGTGGGGCCTCGCCTCGCGCAGCACGCGCTGTTGCCCGTCGGGCAGGGTGGCCCGGTAGACGCCGCCGGCGTTGCTGAAGTGCAGCGGTGTGATGGCGGTGAACTCGTCCAGGCGCGAGGCCACCTTGCCCTCTGCGGCCTCCATGGCCGTGCGGACCACCTCGGGCACCTGGACGCCGTCCGGCACGTGGAAGCGGGGCTGGCGCTGGTCAGGCTCGAGCCCGCAGAGGTCCACGCGGGTGATGCTCGCGACGCGCTCGTCCTCGGCACCCGGGACGTCCAGGGCCAGGAAGGCGCCGTAGCGAACGAAGACCGGTGCCCGGCCGATGCGCAGGTCGGAGAGGATGTACGGCCCCTGGCGCCCGTCGAGGGTGACGGTGAGGCGTGCCAGCAAGTCGGTCAGGTCGGCGTCGTCGACCGGGTAGATCGTGATGAACTTGCCCGAGCTGCCCCGGTGGGCCTGCTTGCTGCTGGAGTCGATGAGCACGGCCAGCGTGGGGAGGAACTTGAACGCAGTTCCGCGCTCCACGCAGATGGCGGTGACATCGGCCAGCGTCGCGGCGGCCTCCTCCGGGGTGGTGGAGATGTGGATCTTCCAGCCCTGGAGCCGCGGCTCCCAGTCGCGGGGGGTCCAGCTCTCCCAGCCGCCGAAGCGGTGGAGGAGCCACCCGGCCGGCAGCTCGTTGGTCTGCACCGGGGCGTCACCGCCGGCGACGAAGACCTCGTTGGGCTGGGCGGCGTAGTACGGAGAATTTTTTGCCGTCGTCATGTAGTGCTGGGCCTGGATGGGCATTTCTCCTCCTTTCCGAAAAGTTGAGCCGTGCCCCGAAGGTTTGTCGGACCTGCCCTCCGAACGCCCGGAAGTGGGCAGCAGCACGGCCGATGAGCCAGTCAGTATCTGGTTCCCGGCCGCAGCTGCCGCTCCTGTCCGTGCCATACCCCCGTCCAGACCGGTGGGCAAGGGCTCGTGCGCCTTCCTGATGGGCGAGCACTCACAGGGACGCGACCTGCGCGAGGGGAGGGAATTCCCGAAGACATCGCCCCCCCAGAACAGGGGCGAACCGATTCGCCTCCAAGGCATCGCAAAGGGTCCGGGAACATCTGGACGATGGTCCCGGACCCTTGGTCAGCAGATTTCCGCGCCAGCCGCAGTGCGACGACAAGGCAGTCGCCACGGTGAAAGAGGATTCAGCGACGCATGGCATCAGTCGGCGATCAGCCGGGCCACGACCTGGGGCTCACTGCGTCGCAGCGCGCCCAGGGTGGGCAGCACCGTGCCGACGATGTCGACCAGCAGGCAGACCCCGATCGCGGCCACTGCGACGAACCAGTTGTGCGGGAATGCGGTGACCATTCCGGCTGCATGGAGCCCGGCGGCAAGGAACCCCATGCTGGCGACCACCATCGTCAGACCCATCAGCGAGCCGGTGACGGTGATGATGACCGCTTCCAGCAGGGGCAGCAAGACCCGCTGGCTCGGTGTCGCTCCAACGACGCCCACCAGCGCCAGTTCCGCGTCACGCTGCCGCGACATCATGACCAGTGAACCCACGGCACCGCACAGTGCGATGAACAGGGGAAGACCCAGCCACATGAAGCTGGTGGCCATGCCGATGGCGGAAAGCTGGATGTCGAAGCCGTTCGCCGTGAGGCTGGACTGGAGGATGTCGCCAGAGGCCAGGCCACCGATCAGCAGGCCCACGGTCAGCATGACGGGCACGACGGTCTTCGAGAGCCTGGCCCCGCGCACGCTGCAGTTCCTGCGCGCCAAGTACCAGACGGCGTTCTTCGACGGGACCAGGGCCGTCCAGGCGTGGGTGAGCGGGCCCACGAGGATGGGGGCCAGTGCAGCGAGCAGGACGCCCACGAGAAGAAGCATGGCAGAGCTCAACTGGAAGAAGTTGCTCACGGTCTCCTTGCCGCTCATCCGGGCGATGGAACCGATGGCCCCCCACTCACCGGTGAGGACGAGCACGCACAGCGCGACCAGCAGCCACCGCCCCACGCCCATACGGCGCTCCCCGTCGGCCTGCGACTGGCGCAGCGCCTCGACCGGGTCGATGCGGCTGGCGCGGCGGGCCTGGCGGAGCCCGCCCACCAGAGCGGCGAGGATGGCCAACCCACCAGCGGCGAGGATCACCAAGGGGTCCGGATCGAACTTCGGGATCGGCAACCAGACCTGGTCGCTGCGCTCGTAGGCCATGAAGCGCAGCGTCGCCGGGAGGGCTGCCACGGCGAGCGCGGCGCCCACGAGGCACGAGAACACGCTCACCAGCGCGAGCTGGGAACCGACGCTGACCACCACCTGTGCGGGGGTGGCCCCCGCTAGGGCCAGCCGAGCGAGCGCCCCTCGGCGGGAATCCACCACCAAGGAGGTCGACGCGTCGATCACCATCATCCCGACCACAAGGCCGAAGACGAGGTTCATCGCGGGGTTCCAGATGTAGGCCGCCGAGTTGATGATCGGCAGCTTCTCGTCGATGACGCAACGGATGCCCGCCTTGAGCGCCAGCGACGACAGGATCAGCACGAAGTTGGCACCGATGAAACCGATGCTGACGCCGAGCCAGGCCGTCCAGCTGGAGCGGATCTCCGCCCAGTGCACCTTGCACATCAGCGCTCACCCCGACGGGACGTGATCCCGGCCAGCGCGCGGGCCACCTGCTCGGTGGAGGTGGGACGCAGCTCGTCGACCAGCAGGCCGTCGCGCATGAACAGGATCCTGTCGCAGCTGGCGGCCACCGTCGGGTCGTGGGTGACGACCACGACGCAGGCGTCGTCGCGGTGGGCGAGCCGGCCGAGGTGGCCCAGCACGAGCTCGCTGCTGCGGGAGTCGAGGGCGCCGGTGGGCTCGTCGGCGAAGATGGTGCTCGGCTGCTGGGCCAGCACCCGGGCCAGAGCGACGCGCTGCTGCTCGCCACCGGACATCGACGGGGGCCGGGCATCGCGACGGTGGGCGAGCCCCACGCTCTCGAGCACGCCCTCGACCACCGCCACGTCGGCCTTCTCGTGCCGCAGCAGGTGAGGCAGGCAGACGTTCTCGAAGGCGGTCAGCGTCGGCACCAGGTTGTAGGCCTGGAAGACGAATCCCACCTCGCCGCGCCGCATGCGGGCTAGGTCGGCACGCGAGCACTCGGCCAGGTTGCGGCCGTTGACGACCACCTCACCGGCGTCCGGACGCTCCAGCCCGGCGAGGCAGTAAAGGAGGGTGGACTTGCCGGAGCCGGAGGCGCCCATGACGGCCACCATTTCTCCGGGACGTGCTTCGAGGGACACCCCGTGCAGCACCGGCACCTGGGTACCGCCGGTGGTGAAGGTCTTCGTGATGTCTCGGGCAGCCACCGCGGGCTGGCCGGTCAGGGTGGGAGCAGGCTGCTCCGGCGTCGCGGTCATCGGGTCTCCTTCGCCGGCGCGCCGGGGACCGGTGTCCCCGACCAGCGGGCCGGTCATGACCCAGCACAGACGACCGGGTCACCGCGGCGCCACCACGGGCGACGCATCATGACCGAAAGTTTGGATCTCGTGCCGCTTGGTTGCCCGCGTCAGGCATCGAGGGGGACGCTTTCGAGGTCGACCAGGCCCAGCTGCAGCGCCTTGACCAGGATGCTGGTACGCGAGCGGACCCCCAGCTTGCGGCCGATGGCGAGCAGCGTCTGCTTGACCGAGCTGTCGGAGACGTACATGGCGGCCCCGATCTCCTGGTTGCTCATGCCGCGCGCCAGCAGTCCCAAGACCTCCAGCTCGCGGGACTTCAACTGAACGGCGGCCTCCTTCGGTGCCGGGCGGGCAGCGTGACGATCGACCATGGCCGCCACCATGTCCTTGCGCACCGAGGGCGACAGGGGCATGTCACCGGCCATCGCCTGATGTAGGCCGGAGACCAGGCCGGGACCACCGACGTCCTTGAGGAGGTAACCGGCAGCCCCCGCGGAGAGCGCCGCCAGCACCTGGTCGAGCGGGTCGAAGGAGGTCATGATCACGATGCAGGCACCCGGGTGCTGGGCGATGATCTCGCGGGTCGCCGCCACCCCGTCCATCACCGGCATCTGCAGGTCCATCAGCAGCACGTCCGGCTGGTGGCGGTCGTAGAGGTCGACGCCCTCGCTGCCGTCACGGCCCTCGGCGCAGACCTCGAACTCTTCCTGGGCGGCGAAGAAGCGGCGATAGGTGGACCTCACGAGGACGTCGTCGTCGACGATGAGCAGCGAGTGGGATGCCTTCACTCTGTAGACGGTAACAGTCGTTCGGAATCATCGAAATACCCGAAAGTGAACCTTGATTGACCAAACGCTGGGTTACCCAGCGCTTCGAGGGCAGAAATGATGGCAGTGGCCGCAGGCCTTCCACCCCTACCCACAAGAGTCCCCGTCATGAAGCACCTCGCCGTCTCCCTCGCCACCGTCGCCACCCTCGCCCTGTCGATGGGCGTCTCGACCCCCGCCCACGCCGCCCCTGCCACCAATCCCGGTCACGCGGCGACCAGCCAGTTGCTCGACAGCGAGACCACGACGTCGAGCGCCTCGGCATCCATCTGGCGCCCCTGCACGCTGATCAAGCGTTGCCGCTGATCCCACCCCCGCACGCTGGACCGGTCCGGCGACCCCCGCCTGATAGCTTCGCGATGAAGGCACCCCGGAGGGCAGAGATGACGCAGGCGGCCAATGGCTACCGAACGGCAGTGACCCGTACGCTCCGACCCATCGTGATGGCGTCGGTCCTCGCCGACGAACTGAGCCATGAGCTCTACCTCTCCATGGACCATTCCTCGTCGAGCCTGTCAGCCTTCGAGCTGGCGCAGGCCTGGACGATGTTGCTGCTCATTGCCGCCGTCATGTGGCAGCGCCGCCGCATGGTCATGGTGACCGGGGCGATCTCCCTCGTCCTGGCACTCACCCGCGGCACCGCCAACGGACTGGAGATCGTCCTGATCCCCGCTGCCTCACTGGTGGCCCAGCTCACCATGTCCTGGCGGGGCCGCGCTCTGGTGCATGCCGCCCTGCAGCTGGTGACGCTGGGCTGTGTGGTCCATGCGCCAGGGGGGCAGAACCTGGAGATGTGGGTCGTCTTCACCCTCATCCAGCTGGGCTCCACCCTTCTGGCCTGGACCGGCGACTGGATCCTCACCCGGCGCGAACGACTGCTCAACGAGGCCGCGGCCTACCGCGAGGAGTCGAGTGCGCTGAGGTCGCGGGAGATGTCGCGCCTGGCCGACGAGATGGAGCAGACGATCACCGGGGGGCTGACCCGCATCCGGGCCATCTCCTCCAGCCGGCCCACGGACGCCGAGCTGGCGGCAGCCCTGGACGAGGTGGCCGCCGAGAACCGCGCAGTGGTCTCCGACCTCCGCACCCTGGTGCACGGTCTTCGCACCTCCGCGCAACGCGAGAGTCCTACCGCACCCACGGGACACCCCTGCGCGACCCGGTGGTTTCGTTCGGCTGCGGTGGTCCTCCTGCTCGGCGTGTTCGTCACGCTGGTGGCCATGCCCGCCTCCATCGGGCAGCTGGCGGTGTGCTGGCCGTTGACGGTGGTCCTGGTGATGGTGCTGTGGCCTCGGTTGGCACCAGCACTCGTCCTGCTGGTCGGCACCAGTACCGCCCGGGTTGTGGTGCGCGACCATGTCGCCGTCGCGGAGCTCGTGGCGCTGTTCGACGACTGCCTGGTCGCCGGCCTGGTCACCTTCGGTCTCCGGGAGCTGGTGCTGGGCCGTCGACGGGCGGCCGAGAGCCTCGTCGAGGCCCACCGGACACGCATGGAGGACGCAGCCGGCGACCGCGCCGCGGTGGCGCGTGAGGTGCACGACGTGGTGGGCCACCAGTTGTCCGTCACGTCCATGCAGTTGATGGAGGCCTCCCTCAGCGATGATCCGCGGACTCGCCGTGAGACCTTGGAGGGGATCCGACAGGTGGCCGACGCGGCGGAACGCGACCTCGCCGTCCTGCTCGCCTCGTTGCGGGAGCACGACGCGTCCGCGAGCCCCGGTGGGCCGCTGGTGAGGCCGAGCACGGCCGTGGACCAAAACGTCGCCGCGCTCCTGCGCGCCGGCCACGAGGTCGACATGGAGACGACCCCCGGGATCGACCACCTGCCGGACCCCGTCCAACGCACCATCACCCGCATCCTGCAGGAGGCCACCACCAACATCCTGCGCCATGCCGAGCCTGGCTCCACCTGCCGTGTGGAGGTGCGCACTGACGACCTCGGCAGCACACAGCTCCTCGTCTCCAACCAGCCCCGGGTGCACCCACTGGCCCATCCGCACTCCCACGGATGGGGCCTGCGCGGCATCAACGAACGGATGGAACTGCTCGGGGCCGAATTCCACGCCGGCCTGCGTCACGGACGCTGGGTCGTCGACGCACACTTCCCACCCCCGCACCGCGAGGGGGAGGCGACAGCTGCCTGAGCCCCGGCACCGTACCCGGCGGCCGTCGACCGTGGGGTTCGCGGCCGGTCACCGCGGCGAGGCGTCAACCCCTGGGCGTGACGAGGCCCCCGGGCATGGTGCCCGGGGGCCTCGTCGGTGCTGCGGTGCTCGCTCAGATGTCGAGGAAGCGGACGTCCTTGGCATTGCGCTGGATGAAGCTGCGGCGCTGTTCGACGTCCTCGCCCATCAGGATCGAGAACATCTGGTCGGCCATTGCGGCATCGGCCAGCGTCACCTGCAGCAGGATGCGGCCGTCGGGATCCATGGTGGTGTCCCACAGGTCCTGCGCGTCCATCTCGCCCAGACCCTTGTAGCGCTGGATCGGGTTGATCGTCGGCAGCTTCTTGCCCGACTTGATGCCCTCGTCACGCAGGGCGTCGCGCTCGGCGTCGTTGTAGGCCAGCTCGTGCGGTGCATTGGTCCAGCGCAGACGGAAGAGCGGCGGCTGCGCCAGGTAGACCTTGCCCTGCTCGATCAGCTTCGGCATGAAGCGGAAGAGCAGCGTGAGCAGCAGGGTGCGGATGTGGGCGCCGTCGACGTCGGCGTCGGCCATCAGCACGATCTTGTGGTAGCGCAGCTTGTCGATGTCGAAGTCCTCGTGGACGCCCGTTCCCAGGGCGTTGATGATGGCCTCGACCTCCTTGTTCTGCAGGATGCGGTCCAGGCGGGCCTTCTCGACGTTCAGGATCTTGCCTCTAATGGGCAGGATGGCCTGGGTGCGCGGGTCACGACCGCCCTTGGCGGAACCGCCGGCGGAGTCACCCTCGACGATGAAGACCTCGCACTCCTCCGGCTTGTTGCTGGAGCAGTCGGCCAGCTTGCCGGGGAGGCCGCCGCCACCCAGCAGGCCCTTGCGGTTGCGGGCCATGTCGCGCGCCTTGCGGGCCGCGATGCGGGCCTGCGCGGCAGCCTGGCTCTTGCGGACGATGTCCTTGCCCTCAGCGGGATTGCGCTCGAACCAGTCGCCCAGCTTGTCGTTGACGACGCGCTGCACGAAGCTGCGGGCTTCGGTATTGCCCAGCTTGGTCTTGGTCTGTCCCTCGAACTGCGGTTCGGACAGCATGATGGAGATGATGGCGGTCAGGCCCTCACGGATGTCGTCGCCGGAGACGCGGTCCTCACGCTTCTTGATCATGCCCCAGGCCTCGCCCCACTTGTTGACCGTATTGGTCAGCGCGGCGCGGAAGCCCTCTTCGTGGGTGCCACCCTCGATGGTGTTGATGGTGTTGGCGAAGGTGTGGACGCTGGAGGTGTAGGAGGTGTTCCACTGCAGCGCCACCTCCACGCCCATCCCGGCCTCGGGCAGGTGTGCCTCGACATTGATCACGCTGGGGTGGATCGGCTCGCGGGTGCCGTTGATGTACTTGACGTAGTCAACCAAGCCGTCGTCGTACCGGAAGCTGTCGGTGTGCTGCTTGCCCTCGTCGTCGACGCGGTCGGGACGCTCGTCGGTGATGGTGATCTCGAGGCCCTTGTTCAGGAAGGCCATCTCCCGGAAGCGAGTGGCCAGGGTCTCGTAGGAGTAGTTGGTGGTCTCGAAGATGTCCTTGCTGGCGTAGAAGGTGACCTTCGTGCCGGTCTCCTCCGTCTCTTCGCAGCGACGCAGGTCAAAGTCCGGGTCACCCAGGCTGAAGGTCTGCTCCCAGCGGTAGCCGTCACGCCAGACCTCGACGGTGAACTTCTCGCTGAGCGCGTTCACCACCGACGAGCCGACGCCGTGCAGACCGCCGGAGACCTTGTAGCCCCCGTCCCCGAACTTGCCACCCGCGTGCAGCACGGTCAGGGCCACGGTCACGGCGGGCAGGCCGTGCGTCGGGTGCATCTTGACCGGGAAACCGCGGCCGTGGTCGGCCACCGAGATGCCGCCCTCGGGCAGGATCGAGACCTCGATCTTGTCGCCGTAACCGGCCAGCGCCTCGTCGACGGAGTTGTCCACGATCTCGTAGACCAGGTGGTGCAGGCCACGCTCACCGGTGGAACCGATGTACATGCCGGGACGCTTGCGGACGGCCTCGAGGCCCTCGAGCACCTGGATCTGGCCGGCGTCGTAGCTGCCGGCGGCCACCGAGGTGTCGCCCGCGTCGATCAGACCTTCGAGCCGTCCTGCCTCGTTGTCGTCGACGACCGTCTCGCTGCTGGTGGCTTCACTCACCTGGGGTGCTCCTTGGTTCGCATGGGCGTCGTCCTGAGGCAGGCCGTTCGGGCTCGGACGGGACGACGGTTCTCCAACGTCGAAATTCTACCGCACAAGACCGGTGGAACCCTCATTTGGGAGGGCGGCGTGCGACGATCAATGCCCCTGACCGGCTCGGGAGACCACATTGCAGCCCCTCGCAGAGGCTCTGCCTAGGCCCCCAGCGGCCCCGGGGCCCGCAGGCGCCCCTGTGGCACCGCCACGGGTTCACCTCAGCCGTAGGTGTCGCGGGGGCCACGGCCATCGCGCACGCTACGGGAACCGTGCTTCCAGCTGGGCGCTGTGGGTCCCAGGACGTTGATCCGGGTGACGGTGCCCTGG
Source organism: Luteococcus japonicus (assembly GCF_003752415.1). Lineage (NCBI taxonomy): Bacteria > Bacillati > Actinomycetota > Actinomycetes > Propionibacteriales > Propionibacteriaceae > Luteococcus > Luteococcus japonicus. The sequence goes on from NZ_RKHG01000001.1 coordinate 2,099,225, forward strand.
CCCAGCTGGCGGTTGAGCTGCGCGACCAGGCTGGGGGCGAGCATCCGCAGCTGGGTGGCCCAGACCGTCGCGTCGCAGCGCACGGTGAGCACGGTGTCCTTGTAGGCCTCCGGGTGGGAGTGGGCCCCATTGGCCGGACCCACCAAGGAGTCCCAGCGGTCCAACAGGTGGCGCAGGTTCACCTCACGCTGCCACCCCCGCTCCTCGATCACCCGTCCCAGGGCGGCGCCGAGGGGCTGCGGGTCACGGGCGTCGGGGCCGGATCCGGACCGGGCATTGCGGTCCGTCCACGGGCGCCGCTTTGCCCGGGGCTTGCGGTTCACGCCCCGCGGGGGTGGCAACGGAGAGGCGGTGCCGCGAGCGATCTGGCTGGCCAGGTCCAGCCCCAGGGGATCGTGGTTGGCCAGCACCTCGCGGTCCTCGGCGCTGGCTGTGGATGGGGAATCGTTCTCCCACGCGGGATCGAAGGAGTCGGTCATCCGTCCTCCCCAGATGCGGTGGCGTCATCCACCGCTTCGTCCACAGACTTGTCCACAGGCTGTGGAGTGAGCTGGTTCACAGGACCTTCTCCCTGGCCAGGCTGGGGATCCGCAGGTCCTGGGGCGTCATCCACAAGCGCGTCCAGGGGCTCTCCGTCCACGCCCGCGAGGACCACGGTCCCGGAGCGCACCCGATAGCGGCGTCCCGTGGGCCGGCCCTGGTCGTCCAGGATCAGCAGCTCCGGCACGTCGGTGGCGACGGCGGCCGTCACCAGCACCTGCTCGGCGTCACGCACATGCTCGGCCAGCCGCAGGCGACGGGTGGAGTCCAGCTCCGCGAAGACGTCGTCGAGCACCAGCACCGGCTCGATACCGTCGGCACGAAGCAGCTGGAAGGAGCCCAGCCGCAATGCCAGCGCCAGACTCCAGCACTCGCCGTGGCTGGCATAGCCCTTGGCGGGCAGCTCTCCGATGTAGAGGGTCAGGTCATCGCGGTGCGGACCCACCAGGCTCACGCCACGGGCCAGCTCCTCGCGTCGACGCTCCAGCATCGCGTCGCGCAGCCGCCCCTCAAGGAAGACTCGCCCGGACTCCTCGGCGACACCGGGTGTGATGTCCAGGCTGGTCTTGTACTCCGCGCGGGCGATGTTGTTGGTGGGAGCGATGGATTCATAGGCCTCGCGCACGTGCGGCATCAGATCGGTGATGGTGTCCAACCGGGCGTGCAGCAGTTCGCTGCCGATCCGGGCCAGCTGCGCGTCCCACACGTCGAGGGTGGCCAGAGCGTACTCGTCGGGACGCCCGCCGGGCCTGGCCAGGGACTTCAGCAGGGTGTTGCGCTGCTTGAGGGCCTTCTCGTAGTCGGCTTTCACGCCGGCCATCCGCGGCCAGCGGGTGATGACGATCTGGTCCAGGAAGCGACGCCGGTCGCTGGGGTCGCCCTTGACGATGGCCAGGTCCTCAGGGGAGAAGACGACGGTGCGCAGCACACCGCAGATCTCCCGGGCGCGCGGCAGGGCATTGCGGTTGATCCGGGCCCGGTTGGCCTTGCCGGGATTGACCTCGATCTCCAGCAGCAGCTGGCGGACATCATCGCTGGCGGCCTGCACCCGGCCGCGGACGATCGCCTGCGGCTGACCGGCCTTCACCAGCGGCGCCTCAGAGCTCACTCGGTGCGAGCTCATGCTGGACAGGTACTCCACGGCCTCGACGAGGTTGGTCTTTCCCTGCCCGTTCTGCCCGACGAAGATCGTCACGCCCGGCCCCAGTTCCACGTCGGCGGTGGCATAGCAGCGCCAGTCGACGAGGTTCAGGTGGTGGACGAACATGGCCTCCAATCTACTGGCAGCCCGGGCGTCGCCCCGCTCACGCCGCGAGGACCAGCGTCGGATGCCGCATGACCCGGCGGTCGATCGCCCTGACCTGGTCAACCAGGACCCCTGAGAAGACCAAGATCGTTCCACGTGGAACAACCCCGAACGCATACGTGTGGATGGTGACCACCCATGCCGGTGGTCATCATCCACCCGTCTCAGGATCGATTGTTCCGTTGGTTCGCTTCCCCCTGAAACCTCCGCCACAGCCAGTTGCCGACTGATGCGAGCAGCGGAATTACCAGGAAGCAGAGCAGGAAGACCAGCAGCACGTGGAGGAACCACAAGACGTCCCGGTGCTCTCGGTCCAGGCCGCTCGACCACAGGACGACGAGTCCACAGAGGAAACTGGCAACAAGCTGCTCACGCTTGTCAAGCACGTACTTCTTCCCAGTCTCCCGGAACTCAGTGCCCCTTGGGGTTGCCACCCTCGCCCGGCGTCATCGTCTTCTCGGGCTGCGCAGCGACGACGGCATGGCCGCCGAACTCATTGCGCATGGCGGCGATCATCTTCATCGCCGGCTTGTCCTCCTGCTGGCTGACGAAGCGGGCGAACAGGCTGGCGGCGATCGTCGGCACCGGGACACCAAGATCAACAGCAGCATTCACGGTCCAGCGGCCCTCGCCGGAGTCCTCGGCGATGTCGTCGATCTTGTCCAGGTGCGGGTCCTTGTGCAGGGCATCGACGGTGAGGTCCAGCAGCCAGGAACGGATGACCGTGCCTTCCTTCCAGCTCTCGAAGATCTTCGGGACGTCGGTGACCTCCTCGGCCTTCTCCAGCAGCTCCCAGCCCTCGGCGTAGGCCTGCATCAGGGCGTACTCGATGCCGTTGTGCACCATCTTGGCGAAGTGACCGGCGCCATGGGCACCGGCGTGCACGAAGCCGTACTCACTCTCGGGCTTGAGGGCGTCGAAGATGGGCTGGACGGTCGCGACGTCGGCGGCCTCGCCACCGACCATCAGCGCGTAGCCGTACTCCAGGCCCCAGATGCCACCGGAGACGCCGCAGTCCAGGAAGCCGATCCCCTTGGCCCTGAGCTGCTCGGCGTGACGCTTGTCATTGGTCCACTTGGAGTTGCCACCGTCGATGATGATGTCGCCGGGGCTGAGCATCTCGGCCAGCTGGGTGACGGTCTCGTCGACGAACTGGATGGGAAGCATGACCCAGACCACCTTGGGGCCCTCAGTCAGCTGGTTGACCATGTCCTGCAGGTCCTTGGAGTCGCTGATCTCTTGGTTGCGGTCGTAGCCGATTACGGTGTGCCCACCCTTGCGGATGCGCTCACGCATGTTGCCGCCCATCTTGCCCAGGCCGACGAGTCCGATCTGCATGGTTCTACCTTTCCGAAGGTTGCTCGGTGTGTGCACCGTTCGATCATCAGCGTAGGGAAGTTCGGGGTACTGGTGGGGCTCGTGTGCACCTCGGCCGCTCACAGCGTGCTCGAGGAGAGCTTGTCCACAGTCTGTGTCCCTGTGGACAGCCGAAGGGATCTTCCGAACGAGCGAATTCCGCACCCCAGTGCACTTTGAACGTGTCGCCGGCTCCCCATCGCTCGATCGGGAAGATGGGTCACTTGACCAACTGATGCGGGGAGCTGGTCCAGCCAATTCAGGGGGCGCCCACCCGGCCGACGACCATGACCGGACCATGAATGCCATTCGCCAACCGGGTGGGCTCCTTGATTCCCGGACGGAGCCCCCACCCGGGAAGTCCCTGCCACACTCGTCACATGCGATGTGACTTATTTCACACCCTATGCGACGTTGTGGCGCTAGGGAAGGACACGGCCGGACCAAGTTCACCAAGACCCGGACACAGCACTGGGGCACCCCGAGAATCGGGGTGCCCCAGTTGACTCTGGCGCTCTGCTCAGTTGGGCAGACGCATCAGCATGATGACGTGCTTGTAGTCGGGCAGCGGATCGGAGTCCAGGTCCGCCAGGCCCATCACCAGACACGGCTTGCCGGGGGCGGTGAAGGCGAAGTGCACGTAGGGGGTGTCCAGGGCCGCCAGCGCATCCTGCAGGTAGTGCGGGTTGAAGCCGGCTGCCGTGATCGGGCTCTCGCCGCCGGCGTGGTTCTCCACGACGGCCTCGATCGCCTCCGAAGCCTGTGCCTGGTCGCCGGTGGCGGCCTCGAGGGCCACCTGCCCGTCGCCGATGATCATCCGCAGCGGGGTGTTGCGCTCCGCCACCAGGGCGACGCGCTTCACGGAGCTGATCAGCTCGGCGGTGTTGACGCGCACGGACAGGGCGGCCTGCACATTCATCAGGTGGCGCACCTTGGGGAACTCGCCGTCGAGCAGGCGGGTGGTGATCTGGCGGGTGCCGCCGGAGCCCTCACCCTCGAAGCCGATCAGGCCGTCGCCGGCCGAGGCATTGGACAGGCTCATGGTGATGTTGTCGCCGGCGCCCATGCTCTTCGCGGTCTCGCTGAGGACCTTGGCCGGGACCAGCGCTGCACCGGAGGCCTGCGAGTCCGCCGGGCGCCAGGTGAGTTCCTTGAGCGCCATCCGGTAACGGTCGGTGGCCAGCAGGGAGAGAGTCTCGCCCTCGATCTCCACCCGCACACCGGTGAAGACGGGCAGCAGCTCGTCGCGTCCGGCGGCAACCACCACTTGGCCGACGGCCTTGGCGAAGTCGTCGCTGACCACGGTGCCGGTGGCTGCGGGCATCTCCGGCAGGTTCGGATAGTCCGCGACGGGCAGCGTCTGCAGGGTGAAACGGGCCGATCCGCAGACCAGCTCCATCCGGGACTCGTCGCTGGTGAGTTCGACGGGCTTGCCGGGCAGGCTGCGGGCGATGTCGGCCAGCAGGCGGCCGGAGACGAGTGCCTCGCCGGGCTCGACGACCTCGGCGGAAACATTGATCTGGGCGGAGGTCTCGTAGTCGAAGGAGGACATGGTGACGCCCTCGGGCGTCGCCTTGACCAGCAGGCCGGCCAGGATCGGGACGCTCGGGCGGCTGGGCAGGCTACGGGCGGCCCAGGCAACTGCCTCGGCCATCACATCGCGTTCCAGGCGGATCTTCACTGACGTCCCCTTCGTAGGTCCAAATGCCTGCAAACCCCGTGCTGGCTGGCCGGTTTGTCCGGCCGACGGTGTCTGCAGTGCGGCGCTGGCATCATATCCGAGCTCGGACCTCGACGCGACGGCCCGCGGCAACCCTCCAGCCCAGCCTGAGGGTGCCACGGGCCGTCGGGATCACTCCTGGGCAATGGCATCCAGCACATTCAGCCGGGCGGCCCGCCTGGCCGGCCACACCGCTGCCAGCACGCCCACCAAGGCGGCCACAGCCAGGAAGACCAGCAACCTGGCCCACGGGATGGTCAGCGAGGACAGGCCGCTGTCGGCCAGCACGTGCTGCAAGGCCGCACCGAAGACGACGCCCAGGGTGATGCCCAGCACCGAGCCGAGCAGTGCGATCACCACCGATTCCAGCGTGATCATGGTGCGCAACTGCCCCCGGGTGAGGGCAATGGCGCGCAGCAGCCCGATCTCCCTGGTGCGCTCCACCACTGACAGGCCCAAGGTGTTGACGATTCCCAGGATGGAGATCACCACGGCCAGGCCCAGCAGTGCGTAGATCACGTTCAGCAGCTGGTTGACCTGGCTGGAGCGGTTCTCGATCAGCTCCGCGGAATCCATCACCCGCACCATCGGCAGTTCCTCGGTGATCCGGTCCAGCTCGGTGTGGACTCTCGTGAGGTCCGCTCCCGGCGCGAGGTCGACGGTCAGCATCTGGTCCTGGTTCGGCGGGACGAACTGGGCCCCGGTCTGCTGGTTGACCACCAGGTTGCCCATCCCACCGCCCTCGGCATTGGTGAACAGGCCCACCACCTTCAGCGGGACCGGCTTGCGGTTCCCTCCGACGACGGTGACCACGTCGCCCACCTTCTTGCCCCACTCGTCGGCGGCATCCTTGTTCAGCAGCGTCTCATTGCTGCCCGTGGCCTGGCGTCCGTCCACCAGCTCCTGCGCCAGCATCCGGTCGAAGCTCTCCGGATCCTGCACCGCGATCCAGGTGCGCTGCCCATCGCGCATCGCCATCCCGCCGCGCAGGACGTTGACCTTCTCGACCCCGTCGACCTGTTGCGCCTTCTCCGCAATGGTGTGCGGGAAGTTCCCGAAGGTGGCGGACTCGACGAGCAGATCGCCCCGTAGTCCCTCGCTGATCTGGGTGCGCAGTGAGCCCGACGCGGAGGCTCCGAGCACGGACAGCGCACTGACCAGGGCCAGCGAGAGCATCAGGGCCGATGCGGTGGCGGCGGTGCGGCGGGGCTGGCGCACGGCATTGAGTTCGGCCAGCTTGCCGACCTCGCCGAAGACCGCCCGGTACAACCGGCCCAGGATCCAGGTGACCGGGCGGCCCATCCAGGGGCTGGCCGCGGCCACGCCCAGCAGGACGGCCACGGCACCCAGACCAGTGGCCAGGGCCCGCTTCTCGTCCAACCACCACAGGCCCGCAGCCATGGCCAGGGCACCCGCGAGCACCAAGAACAGGCCGATCCAGATCCGCCGGCCCAGCCCCTTGTCCTTGCTGCCGTTCACCCCGGTCATGGCGACCACGGGTGGTACCCGCCCCGCGGTGCGGGCCGGCATCCAGGCCGCGGCCATCGTGACCAGGATGCCGATGGCATAGGAGGCCAGCACGGCATCCCAGCCGGGGCGCGGCATCTCGCGACCGAAGTCCATGCCCATCTGCGTGAACAGGGCGATGATGCCCAGCGCCAGCAGCCAGCCGACGAACAGGCCCACCGTCGCGCCGATCAGACCGATCACCAGCGCCTCGAAGAGCACCGTGTTGCGCACCTGGCCACGGCTGGCACCCATCGCCCGGAAGAGCGCCAGCTCCTTGCTGCGTTGCGCCACCAGGATCGCGAAGGTGTTGACGATCAGGAAGCTCGCCACCACCAGGGCGATCGCGGCGAAGACCAGCAGGAAGGTGTCGATGAAGTTGAGCATCTCGCCCACCGCATTGGCAGTGGCGTCGGCCGCCTTCTCCCCATCGACGGCCTCGTAGCCCTGCGGAACCAGCTTGTTGATCTCTGCGCTCCTGGCCACCGGGTCCTGGCCCGGTTCGAGGCTCACCCAGCCGGTCTGGTAGACGTCCTTGCCGCCCAGGAAGAGCTTTTGCGCCTCGCTGGTGGAGTAGAAGGAGTACATCGCACCGGCCGTGCCTCCGCTGCCCCAGGAGGCCGTGCCCACCACCTTCTTGCTGAACTTCCCGGTGGAGGCACCGACGAAGTTCATGGTCTCGCCCAGCTGGTGACCGGAACGCTCGAGGGTCTTCGGATCCACCACCACCTCATCGGCGGCGCGCGGCTCATGGCCGGAGAGCAGCGTGATGCCGGCCTTATTGCCCAGCGCCGGCGCCGTCACCCAGTTGGACGCAATGGCGGGGGCGCCACCGACGGCCAGCACCTTGCCCTTGGTGTCCAGGGGGAAGACCTCGGTCATGGAGATGGTGCCCTCGGCGTGCTGCACGCCCGGCACGGCGCGGATCTTCGCCAGCTCCTTGGGGGTCAGCGGCATGGCCGTCGAGGACATCTGCTGCATGTTCATGGACTGAGGGTCATAGGTGCCCTTCACCACGACGTTCACGTCGGCGACGGTTCCGCGCATGATGTCGTCGAAGGTGGACTTCAGCATGCCGGTGAAGATCAGGGTTCCCGCCACGAAGGCGACGCCAAGGACGATGGCAAGGGCGCTCATCACCAGACGCAGCTTGCGCGCCAGCAGGGATTTCAGGGCCGCCTTGTACATCTCATCCCTCCGAGACGTGGCGTGGACGTGCCGGTGCGTCCTCGGAGGAGAAGTCGTCCGCCGAGTCATCGATGATCCCGCGCATCGGAGCGGTCCGCTCCGTCGGATGCTCGACGTCATCGGCATTGCGTCGGGCCGCAGCCTGGTCCGCGGCCACGTCCTCGTCGAGGAAGCGAGGGTCCAGACGCGCCATCTGCGCCAGGACCGACTCCCGCGTCGGATCCGCCACGTCGCCGACGATCCGCCCGTCGGCAAGGAAGAGGGCGCGGTCGGCATAGCTTGCGGCCACCGGGTCATGGGTGACCATCACGATGGTCTGCCCGAACTCGTCGACGCTGTGCCGCAGGAAGGCGAGGACCTCGGCGGAGGAGCGTGAGTCCAGGTTTCCGGTGGGCTCGTCGGCGAAGACGATTTCCGGCTGGCCGATCAGTGCCCGGGCGCACGCGACGCGCTGCTGCTGACCACCGGACAGCTCCGAGGGCTTGTGCTTGAGCCTGGACTCGAGCCCGACGGTCGCGATGATCCGTGCGTACCAGTCGGCATCCGGCTGACGTCCGGCGATGGCCAGCGGGAGGAGGATGTTCTCCTCCGCGGTGAGGGTCGGCACCAGGTTGAAGGCCTGGAAGATGAAGCCAATCCGGTCCCGACGCAGCTGTGTGAGTTCCTTGTCCTTGAGATGTCCGATCTGGGTGTCGCCAACCGTCACCTCACCGGAGGTGGGGACGTCGAGACCGGCTGCGCAGTGCATCAGCGTGGACTTGCCGGAGCCAGAAGGGCCCATCACGGCGGTGAACTCTCCCCGACGGAAGTCCACATCGACGCCGTCGAGGGCGATCACCGTGGCATCTCCCTGGCCATAGTGCTTGGTCAGGCCACGAACCGTGGCGGCCTGGGTGACGTGTTCTGGTGAGGCTGGGCTAGGCATGGCTTCTTCTCTCCTGTCTTGGTGACCACAGCCTATTGAGACAACCGTCGTGCTCCGGACATGCTCAGGGACCATTGGGGGTTGTGAAGGGCTCCTTCTCCGGCTGTTCACCGGGGCTTTGCCCGCAGGTTGTGCACAGTTGTGGGCCGGCTGACTTTGAAGACCTTGGAGACATGTATCAGTTCATCGTCGTCATCACTTCTGTGGAATCTGTGGATAACCCTCGTTTGGGCTTGTCATCCTGACTTTGGCGGTTCTTGGGGGGTGTGTACGACGTAGGGACGTCCCGTGGATGGGTGTGGAGGACGGCCGGGCCGGTTCGTGGCCGTCCACCGACGCCCCACAACGAAGAGCCGAGTTGTCCACAGTTGTCCACAGGCAACCTGTGGATTGTGCACAACCTTCGTCGCGGGGTGTCGCCGGTGGAAATGGCCCCTGACGACGCCGATACTGGGGTTTGACGGCGCCTGATGCCGCACGGACAGAAGGAGTGCCTGACCAGTGAGCGGAACCGAGCAGCACGAGCCAAGCCCCAAGGGAGACCGACGTCGGGCCCAGATCATCGAGGCCGCCGTCCAGCTCTTCGGCGAGGTGGGTTACCGCGGCACGTCGCTGCGCGACATCGCGGCGAGGGTGGGCATCACCCACCCGGGGCTGCTCTATCACTTCCACTCCAAGGAGGAGCTGCTGCTGGAGGTGCTGGCCCGGCGCGACGAGGACGACCGTGTCCGCTTCCACGCGCATGACGAGGGCATCACTGCGCTGCAGCAGCTGCGGGCACTGGTCAGGATCGTGGAGCACAATGCGTCGCGGCACGGCATCGTCGAGCTGTTCAGCACCCTCTCGGCGGAGGCCACGGATCCCTCACATCCGGCGCACACCTACTTCACCTTGCGCTACGAGATGCTGGCGGACACGAATGCGGTGATGTTCCAGACCCTGGCCGACGAGGGCCTGCTGCGGCCCGGGGTGGATCCGCACAGGGCTTCCTGCAACCTGATCGCCCTGATGGACGGCCTCCAGGTGCAGTGGCTCTACGACGAACGCGGCGTGGACATGGCCGGGGACGTCCTCACCTACCTCGACGCCATCCTGGTCAAGCCCCTGGCAACGCTGGAGGCCGAAGCCGCCCAGGGGTGACGTCGACGGGACCTCGACAAGCTCGGCCAGCGCGGTGCCAGGCCTACTGACCCTGCTGCTTGATCCGGTTGGTCAGCTCGGTCACCTGGTTGAAGACACTGCGACGTTCGCGCAGCAGCTCCCGGATCTTGCGGTCCGCGTGCATCACCGTCGTGTGGTCCTTGCCGCCGAAGAGCTGGCCGATCTTGGGCAGGCTCATGTCCGTGAGTTCACGGCACAGGTACATGGCGATCTGTCGGGCGGTCACCAGCACGTGCGTGCGGGAGGTGCCGGTCAGCTCGTCCAGGGTGATGCCGAAGTAGTCGGCCGTCTCGCTCATGATCAGCTGCGGCGTGACCTCGCTCTCGGTGCCCTCAGGGATGAGGTCCTTGAGGACGATCTGCGCAAGTTCCAGGTCCACGTCCTGACGTTGCAGGCTGGCGAAGGCGGTGACGCGGATCAGCGCACCCTCCAGTTCGCGGATGTTGGTCTGGATCTTCGACGCGATGAACTCCAGCACGTCCGGGCCGGCGGTCAGGTTCTGCGTCGCGGCCATCCGCTTGAGGATGGCGATGCGGGTCTCGAGGTCCGGCGGCTGGATGTCGGTGATCAGGCCCCACTCGAAGCGGCTGCGCAGGCGAGGCTCCAGGGCCTCGAGCAGCTTCGGCGGCCGGTCCGAGGTCATCACGATCTGCTTCTGGGCATTGTGCAGCGTGTTGAAGGTGTGGAAGAACTCCTCCTGCGTCTGGATCTTGGACTCCAGGAACTGGATGTCGTCGATCAGCAGGACGTCGACGTCACGGTAGGTGCGGCGGAACTGGGCCGTGCGATTGTCACTGATGGCATTGATGAAGTCATTGGTCAGCTCCTCGGTGCTGACGTACTTCACCCGGACCCGGTCGTAGTAGTTGTGCACATAGTGGCCGATGGCGTGCAGCAGGTGGGTCTTGCCCAGGCCCGATTCGCCGTAGATCATCAACGGGTTGTAGCTCTTGCCCGGCGCCTCGGCGACGGCGGCCGCCGCGGCGTGCGCGAAGCGGTTGGAGGAACCGATCACGAAGGTCTCGAAGGTGTACTTCGGGTTCAGCCGGTCGACGCCGTCATTGCTCGAGGGCGAGGGCGTGCTCAGAGTGGCCGTGCCGGGGCGTCGGCGTTCGGCATCGGGCTTCGGGATGAACTGTGCCGGCTCCGGGTCGAGTTCCTCGGGGTCCTCGTCCCGGTCCGGGACGCCGAGGCTGAGCTCCAGGTCCGGCTCGACGGTGATGGCCAGCCGCATCTGGCGGTGGAAGAAGTCACTCAGTGCGTCCTCGATCTGGACGCGGAGCCGGGTCTCGATCCGCTCCCGGGTGAATTCATTGGGGACGGCGATCATCACCGTCGACTCGTGCATCGTCAGAGGGCGAGTGTTCTTCAGCCAGGCCTTGTTCGGGCCCTGAGCACGGCCCTGGATGTGCTTCCAGGCCTTGGTGAGCTGGGAGGCGGGATCGTCGGTGGGGGCCCTGTGCTCCGACGTATTGCTCAACTCACGCACCCATCCTTCGCCCCTCGGTCGGGTCCGTGTCCTCGTGGGGTGGCGAGGTGCCCGTCGATTCCCCTTGCGGGAGAAGTGTGTTGAAAACTATCCACATAGTTTTCCACAGGTTGTGGGCGAAGACCCAACTCACGGCGTTCCCCGTCTGCCGCAGCCTGTGGACAACCCTGTGTCCAGAGCAGTGACGATACTTCGACGGCTTTCCGGCGAGCAAGCCGGGGTTCTGGAAAGGTTTGGCACCATCGGCGTGTCGGCTGGACTACATCGGTGTAGTTCATTGCCCCTTGTGGCCAACCTGAGGATCGGTTTGCCCTCGGGGGGCACGAACCCGTATCGTTGACCAGTCGCCGGACGTCGGCGACGCACTTCCCCGTGCCGGAACGGACCCTGCAAGGTCGAACGTCGGTTCCGGGTTCCGCCATCGAAGACAAAGGGAGTAATCCCCGTGACCAAGCGTACTTTCCAGCCGAGCAACCGTCGCCGCAGCCGTACCCACGGCTTCCGTGCCCGCATGAGCACCCGCGCGGGTCGCGCCATCATGGCGGCGCGCCGCCGCAAGGGCCGCTCCGAGCTGTCTGCCTGACGAGTACGGGTGCTCCCCGCCCAGAACCGGATGCGACAGGCATCCGACTTCCGCGGATCCGTCCGCGGAGGGGTCAGGGCGGCGAGACCCACTCTGGTCGTGCACGCACGCAAGACCAACAGCCCCCCATCTCGGGTGGGCTTTGTTGTGTCCAAGGCCGTGGGCAACGCTGTCACCCGCAATCGGGTGAAGCGTCGCCTGCGGCATCTTGTGGTTCCCCTGTTTGCAGGCTCGCCAGACGTCCACGTCGTGGTCAGGGCCCTGCCGGCAGCGGCCACCTCACCGGAACGCCTGTCCGACGATCTTGCACAGGCGTGGGCCCAGTGCATGACCCGCCTGGGCCTGACCCGTATGGGTGCCGATCCGAAGGACCCCTCGTGAAGCACCTGCTGATCGCCTTCGTGAAGTTCTGGCGTGCCCTGGTCTCACCCCTGTACGGCGATGTCTGCAAGTACCACCCTTCCTGTTCGGCCTATGGCCTCCAGGCTTTGCGGACTCGCGGCGCCCTGATGGGCAGCCTGCTCGCCGTCTGGCGCATCCTGCGCTGCAATCCCTGGTCGAAGGGTGGCTACGACCCGGTTCCCGGAAGTCCCGAGCACGATGCCTGGCTGGCCGAACAGGCCGCCGCCGGCTCGAGCGACTCCGCCTCCCTGCCGTCCGACGTCCAGCCGTCGGCTCTTTCCCACAACACCAGAGGTGAAATCTGATGGCTCCACTTGAAACGGTGCTGCTGTTCTTCGGTCTGAAGGACGCCTTCATGGGCTTCGGCAGCGCGATCATGCAGCCGATCTACTGGGCCGTCTCCGGCCTGATCGTCCTTGCGCACAAGCTGTGGGCGCCCGTCTTCGGTGCCAACTCGGGTCTGACCTGGGTGCTCAGCATCGTCAGCCTCGTGATCGTGATCCGTACCCTGCTGATCCCGATCTTCGTGAAGCAGATCAACTCCGCGCGCGACATGCAGCTGATCCAGCCCAAGGTGAAGGCGCTGCAGGAGAAGTACGGCAATGACCGCGAACGACTGGGCCAGGAGACCATGAAGCTCTACCGCGAGGAGGGCGTCAACCCCGCCGCCTCGTGCCTGCCGGTCCTGCTGCAGATGCCGATCTTCCTGGCGCTCTTCCGCGTGCTGGAGGGTGCCGCCCGCAACCCGATCGTGCCGCGGGGCACCTTCTTCAAGAACAACCCGGAGCTGGTGCAGTCCCTGCACGATGCCACCTTCCTCGGTGCAGGCCTGGCCAAGCGCTTCCTTCCCGCGTCACCCTTCGGCGCCAACCAGATCATGGCGCTGGTCCTGATCGTGCTGATGACGGGCATCCTGTTCATCCAGCAGAAGGAGCTGATGGTCCGCAACATGCCGCCGGAGGCCCTGACGGGCCCGATGGCACAGCAGCAGAAGATGATGCTGTACATGTTCCCGGTGATCTACGCCGTCTCCGGTGTCTCGATCCCGATTGGCGTGCTGATCTACTGGCTGACCACCAACATCTGGACCTTGGTGCAGCAGTACATCCTGATCCACAACAACCCGACTCCCAACACCCCTGCCTATGTGGACTGGGAGGAGCGGATGCGCGCCAAGGGACTGGACCCGGACAAGATCCAGGCCGATCGTCGGGCCAAGCGTCGTCGCACGAAGGGCATGCCGGTGACTGCGCCGGCCGTCGTCGACGAGGAGGCCGGCGAGCGTCCCACCGTCGCACGTCAGGGGGTCACCCGTCAGACCGTGCGCAAGACTGCCGACGGCACCGCGCAGCAGGTGGTCCGCCGCCAGCAGCCGGCCCGTCAGCCGCGTGAGAAGCGCAAGAAGAAGTGACGCGCCCCTCCCCTGTTTTTTCGGGTGGCCTGCGCGCCACCACCCCCTTGAGCTAGGAGAAATCATGAGCGAAGAGCTCGCCACCGACCAGGTGGAGACCGAGACCGTCGACGCCGTCGTCGAGGAGCCCGTCAAGGACGAGGAGCTTCCCGAGCAGGAGGAGTCGAAGGCCAGCGAGCAGGATTCCGAGGACGACGAGGAGGACTCGGAGGATCCTTTGGACGCAGAGGGTGACATTGCGGCCGACTACCTGGAGGAGCTGCTGGACATCGCAGACCTCGACGGCGACATTGACACCTACACCGAGGGCGGACGGGCCCACGTGTCCATCGTCACCGACACGGAGACCCTGGTGGGCAAGGACGGGGAGGTGCTGGACGCCCTGCAGGAGCTGGCTCGCCTGGCCGTGATGACCGAGACCGGCCACCGCAGCCGTCTGATGCTGGACATCGCCGGTCACCGGGACCGTCGTCGCAAGGAGCTGCAGGTGCTGGCCCACGACGCCATCGCCGAGGTGAAGACCTCCGGTGAGGCGCAGCGCCTGGCCCCGATGAACCCCTTCGAGCGCAAGATCGTGCACGACGCGGTGGCAGAGGCCGGCCTGGTCAGCGAGTCCGAGGGCGTCGAGCCCAAACGTCGCGTGGTGGTGCTGCCCGCCGAGTGATGAACCGCTGACGGGTCGCGCAAGGCGATCCCCGGACTTGTCGAGGGGCCGGTGCACTGCACCGGCCCCTCTGTCATGCCCACGTGGCTCAGTGTGTGGCCAGGGTCAGGCTGTGCTCGATGACCTGACCCTCTGTCAGGGTGATGGCGCGCTGGCGTAGCGGGGCGGAATCGACGCCCGCCTGCTCGGCGACGCGGCACAGGGCGAGTGCAGTCGGGTGGGGCAGCGGGCCACCGGGCAGCCGGGCGGCGGCGAGTTCCTCGGCCGGGGGCTCCTCGCTGGTCGGGATCGGGGTCGTGACGAAGGCTTCGGTGCGCCGCGGAAGCTCGCCCTTGACCACGTCGACCCCGTCGATCGCGATGTCCTGGGTGGAGGGGTTCTCGGGTCTCGACGCAGTACGAGGCGCGCAGCACGCTGGGCTGACGGGGGTCGCTGGTGAAGCTCATCCAGAAGCTGTCCGGGATGACGGCGCAGCCGAGCTCCGAGAGCTGGGCCATCCAGTGCTCGAAGCCGGTCTGGAGGCCCTCGAAACGTGCCTCGACCTCGGACTCCTGCGGGTCCTCCCCCAGTTCCTTGAGGCCGATCCGTGCCTCTACCCCGGCCCAGTGCACGGGTTCACACTCGCGGGTCCGTACAGCCTCGATGCTCACGCACTCCTGCCAGCGAGGTGCATGGGTCAGTGCCCAGTCCTCGAGCTCGCGCTGGGCATCGAGTTCGCGACGACGTGCCTGCAGCAGTTCGGTGAGCTCGTGCGGGTGGGTGAGTGCCTGCTTCATCTGGGGGATGCCCATGCCCGTCGCTCGCAGGACCCGCAGCAGGGCCGCGTCCTGGAGTTGGCTGGCGCTCTAGGAGCGATAGCCATTGGAATCGTCGACGTGGGCCGCGGGCAAGAGGCCGATGTCGTGGTAGTAGCGCAGCGTCTTGATGTTCAGGCCTGTCCCGTGGGAGAACTCTCCGATGCCGATCATGCCCGTCCTCTCGTGTGCTGTGTGGTTCTGGTTGATGTCTCCACGGTGGCGTCTCCGGTGGCTGGAGCGTCAAGTGGATCCTGCCCGACGCTGGGGCCAGAGAGGGCGCCAGGCACCAATTCCAAGATCAAGAAAGTGTTGATCTTGGTCTGGTGGGACGATGGGAGCATGGAGTTCAGGCCGGCGTGTGCTGGGGGATCCCGCAGATTCGCACGGTGCTGGCCACAGCGCTGGCCAATGATCCCCTGGTTCGGTGGGACTTCCCGCCCACGGGTCCAGTTGTGGCGGCTGAGCCCCATAGTTCGATGGCTGGTCCCCAGCAGGCGACGGCCGAGCTCGTCGAGTCTGATCAGCAACGGCTCGGCAGGGTGGCCAGCTACTTCATGTTGGCCGTCGAACGACTTGTGCTGCAGGGGCGTTCCTTCACGGTCGTCGACGAGGGAAGGATCCTGGGGGCTGCCCTGTGGATGCCTTCGGGGATGGAGCGGGAACCGTCGCTGCCTCGTCCCCGCGACTTCATGGGGCAGCTCTTGGGGGACGAGGTTCTACTGGAGAGTGCGGAGCGCTTCCAGCAGGCATTGGAAGGGGCGCCCGAGTGTGGCGGCTTCTACTTGGCTGATCTGGGCTTGCTTCCAGGCTTCCAGGCTTCCAGGCTTCCAGGCTTCCAGGTCCGGGCTGGCATCGAGGTTGATGCGGCACTGCATGGCCGAACTCGATGGGCCGATGTGGGCGGAGTCCGCGAACCCCCGCGACTTGGACTTCTACCGTCGGCTTGGCTTCGTCGCGGTGCACCAGGCGTCCCTGTTCGACACGACGCTCAGTAGGCTGTGGCTTGAGCGGTGAAGCTATAAAGACATATGTCGATAAAGAGTCAATAGGGCTCACGAAATGACTGGCCACACCGAACCTCTCCGTGGCCAGCCGGGATTCAGGAGTGGCCCAGCGCCCAGCAGGTACGTGGACCCCAACTCCCGTGACCAGGCGAAGGGAAGCAGATTCTCGGGCCTTCTTCTTGTCGTGATGTGTGCTACCCACTGCGTAGCCGGGCTGGGGCTGGCAGCGCAGTAGAGGCACCCATGACGGGAGACAGTGACTTCAAGAAGCGTGTGCGTACCCGCATGCTGCAGACCGGACAGAACTACACTGCGGCCAGGGCAGACATCATTGGCACTCCACAGCGCACCCATCCACAGGGCACCCATCCCCCAGAGGAGAGTGTGCCGCCGGGATGGGAGGCGGCTCATGCCGAGCAGGACAGGTGGTCGCCTGCTTCATCATGGGCGGGGTGATGGTCAGCGCTCCATAGAAGCGCAGGCCGCGTGCGTCCGTGCTGCTCCACCTGGTATCGCTCTTCACGGTGGGCGGTTGTACTCGGAGCGAGACGTGAATGACGTGCTCGTTTCGGTGCATGAGGTCGTCGCCTTTTGGCGTCGAGAACTCGTCGCACCACGGATACCTGACGCGGGAGCGGGGAATCCATCGGTTGGCGGAGATGGCGCTGAAGCGTCCTTCCTGGATGGCGCAGGAGATCCCGGCCTGGGAGTCGCTCTGGCTCCCGAGGTACTTGAGAGGCGAGATCACCGAATGAGCAGCCCGGGTTGGTTTCACGTGGAACGTCAGAGGAAGACGGGTGGCATCCGACGCCCAGGGTCGTGCGCGGGAGGCAGGGGTGATCGGTGCGAGCATGTGCCCGAGCCATGTGCCCATGCGCGTTCCGCTCGCTGGGGTGCATCGCGGGAGACGTCACCTCCACCTCGAAGTCACGGCCGCACCGAAGGACGTCTGTTTCCGGGCTGCCGCCCGGCAGTCCGGCGAGAGTGATCAAGAGCAGTTCGGTGTGGTGCATCGGATGACGAAAGCTGGCGCGAGCCAGTCTGTGATTGGGGCGACGAAGGTCCTGGCCGCCCGTGGTGGCGCTGCGGGGTGCCGGGCGAGATTGCAAGCCACGCGAAGTTCGAGGGAGCTGCACAAGAGGGCCAATCGCCGTTGTATGGGAGTGAGGATTGAGAATGAGTGATACTCAGGGCATCGACGCCCAGGAGCGTGTCGCGCGATTGGCTGATCTTGAAGCCGCGAAGCAGAGTGCCGAGATGGAGGGCAGCCACGTCCCGGCCGAGGCCGAGGCCGTCTTGCGCGATTACGCAGAGGGGCGGATCAGCGAAGACGAGATGGATCGGCAGTTGCGCTCCACGTCCGACATTCCCGCTCGCTGATGTCCGCACCCTGGGGGGTTGGCGACTACAACCAGAAGTGGGCTGGGTACTTGGACCCGGCTGTACACAGGGCCCCGGGTTTCGCAGACCACCGGTGAGGAAGAGTGACCTCTTGGAGCACTCTGGCG
The DNA here is from genome assembly GCF_003752415.1 of Luteococcus japonicus. Taxonomy (NCBI): domain Bacteria; kingdom Bacillati; phylum Actinomycetota; class Actinomycetes; order Propionibacteriales; family Propionibacteriaceae; genus Luteococcus; species Luteococcus japonicus. The sequence goes on from NZ_RKHG01000001.1 coordinate 2,116,785, forward strand.
CCAAGAAGATATGTCGATATCTTGACCGAAGAGCGTCGTGTGGAATCTGTGAGCGCACACGTCGTCGTGGACTCGGGGACTCGGCGTGGGCTGAGGACCGAGCCCGCGAATCTCATGGCCGCCCACGTCTGTCACGTCCGAGCAGCACCTTCCCGGGACATCGCTGATTGGCGCGGCGTCGGTCGAGTTCGTTCCAACGTTCCACCCCGCCGAGCCGGGCCTCGCGATCTCTCCGGCTTGGGAAGGAGTGCCCGTCAGGGAGCGGAATCGCGCCTGTCATTCCGTGGGCGGCAGACGCCATGGGCGGCGGATGGGTCGACCTGGCGCGGGGACCTCATCGCTCGGTCTGGTTCGAGGTACGGCTTGGGGGGCGGTGGGGCACAAAACAATTGAGCGCGTCGAGTTTCACGTGGAACCTGGGCGGCGTCTTGCCGTTAGGCTTGTGCCCTCTACATTCAAGGAGTCATTGGTGCAGCCCAGCGAGCAGGCCGAGGCGGTCTATGGAGACGCCTATCAAACCATTAATCGTTATGTCGATATTTTGGGGACGAAGGGCATCGAATGGGGACTGATGGGGCCCCGCGAGAAGGACCGGTTGTGGGATCGACACATCCTGAACAGCGCTGCCCTGGCGGACCTGATCCCCGTGGGAAGCACCGTGGTAGACGTCGGGTCGGGGTCGGGGCTGCCGGGAATCCCATTGGCGATTCTGAGGCCTGACCTTGAGATCACCCTATTGGAGCCACTCCTGCGCCGGTTCACGTTCCTGGGCGAAACCGTGGATGATCTTGGTCTCGCCAAGCGCGTCACCGTGCAGAGAGGTCGAGCCGAGGACTGTGACCAGGTCTTTGACGTCGTCACCTGCCGAGCCGTGGCGAATGTGAGCAAACTACTGGGGTGGTGCACCCCCCTCTTCTACCCGAATGGCAAGCTGGTCGCCCTCAAGGGCGAGTCTGTCGATCAAGAGATCATCGACGCATCCCGCCGTCTGGAGAAGAGTCGCATGGAGGCCGCCGTGCTCACTGTTCGCGCTCACCCGGAGGCGGAGGTCACCAAGGCGTTGGTCATCACGCCGGTGCGTTGACGTTTCACGTGAAACGGCCAACTGTGACTCGAACTGGAGCGCTGGAACGCCTTTCCTCGCGGTCTAGTAGACTTCGACAGGTAATGACGACGGGGAATGGCGTCGGGCTTTCGCGGGATGTTTCACGTGGAACGTCACGAGGTCACTCCCCCCTCTCGAAGGGTGATGCGAACGTTGAGTACCTCCCCCACGCAGCGCATCGCAGGTACACCGCGCATCATCCCGCGCGACGTCAAGCGTGACTTTCCCAAGCCAGCCTCGACGCGCGTCATGGTGGTCGTCAACCAGAAGGGCGGCGTGGGCAAGACCACGACAACTGTGAATCTTGCCGCATCATTGGCCAATGGCGGCCTCAAGGTGCTCGTCCTCGATCTGGATCCGCAGGGGAATGCCTCAACGGCCCTTGGGATTGATCATGGCCCCGGCACTCCGGGTACTTATGAGGTTCTCCTGGATGGGGTGCCCCTCGTGGATGTAGTCGTCGACTCCCCTGAGGCTCCTGGACTGCAAGCAGTGCCCGCCACGGTTGATCTTGCTGGTGCCGAGCTTCAGCTGGTGCAGATGGTGGGGCGTGAGCAGCGGCTTGCCCGCGCCATTCGCGCCTACCTCAAGGATCACGACGTTGACTACATCCTCTTTGACTGCCCCCCGTCGCTGGGGCTCCTGACGCTGAACGCCCTGGTGGCTGCCAGTGAGATCATCATTCCGATCCAGTGTGAGTACTACGCACTGGAAGGCGTCTCTCAGCTGATGAACACCATCCAGGTGGTCCAGCGAGAGCTGAATCCAGAACTTGATCTCTCCACGGTGCTGCTGACGATGTTCGATGCGCGCACCAAGCTGTCGGCCCAAGTGGCTCGTGAGGTGCGCCGACACTTTGCCGATCAGACCCTCGGCTCCCAGATCCCCCGCAGTGTCCGTATCGCCGAGGCTCCCAGCTACGGTCAGACCCTGCTCCAGTTCGATCCGAGCTCCGCCGGCGCCAAGGCCTATTGGCGCGCTGCGCAGGAGATCGCCAACCGTGGAAAGGCGCGCTGATGCCCGCGAAACACCAGTCCGGACTCGGCCGAGGCCTCGGAGAACTCTTCCAACGCACGGACGTCGACGAGAACCGTCCGGTCCCCGCCCTGGAAGTTGATCATGACAACGATCCCTCGGCTCCCCTCGAGGATGGCTCCTACTTCCAGCTGATCCCGGTCAGTGAGATTAGACCCAATCCGAAGCAGCCCCGCACCGTCTTCGACGAGGATGCGCTCAACGAGCTCGTCGAGTCGATCAAGGAAGTGGGCGTCCTCCAGCCCATTGTGGTGCGCAAGGTCGACCAAGATCAGTACGAGTTGATCATGGGTGAGCGTCGGTGGCGAGCCACGACCGCCGCGGGCCTGGAACGGGTCCCAGCCATCGTGCGTGGCACGGACGATGGCGACCTTCTGCGAGATGCCCTCCTGGAGAACTTGCACCGCGCCCAGCTGAACCCGTTGGAAGAGGCTGCCGCCTACCAGCAGATGCTCAGTGACTTCGGGTGTACCCAGGAGGAGCTGGCGACCAAGATCAAGAGATCCCGTCCTCAGATCTCCAACACGATCCGGCTGCTCAGGCTGCCGGCGCCGGTGCAGCGTCGCGTTGCGGCTGGCGTCCTGTCGGCTGGTCATGCCCGGGCACTGCTGATGGTTGAGGATCCTGTCGCCCAGGAGAAGCTCGCCCAGCGCATCGTCGCCGAGGGACTGTCCGTACGGGCGGTGGAGGAGATCGTGGCGATGGGCGACGAGAGTACCACGCCGAGCCGCCGCACGCGGGCCCCCAAGCAACCCTCCCCCCGTGCCGTTGAGCTGTCGAACTCCTTGTCAGACCACTTTGACACCCGGGTGAAGGTGGACATCGGCCGCAAGCACGGCAAGATCACCATCGAGTTCGCGAGCGAGGATGACCTGGACCGGATCCTCAACATCGTCAACGGTCAGTGATGGGCCAGCGAGTAGCGAATAAATAGTTTTGGGACTTTGTCGATAATTCGACAAAGCCCCAAATTGTTGTGTCAGTCAGTGCATCAGGTAGCGTTCCCATGCGGCAGCCTTGTCCAGCACGTCCTGGCGGGCCGAGTGCTCCGCGACGAATGAAAGGAAGGGCACGGTGCCGGCCAGGGCGATGAGCAGCAGCCGCTTCCAGGACCAGCGTGCCCGCCGCCCCAGGTCATAGGCGGTGATCAGCAGCCCCATGTACAGCCAGCCGTGCGGCACGCCCGTCCAGGTGACCACCGTGTCATTGTCACCCAGGTACTTCATGGGCATGCCGACACATACCAGCACCACCAGCAGTACACCGGTGGCATAGGCGAAGAAGCGGTAGCGCGTCAGGGCACCCCGAAGGCCGCGCAGGTCGTCCTCGGTCAGGTCTTCCAGGGAATCGTCGTAGATGTCGCTCACCCCGCCAGACTACCCAGCCGTCGGCAGACTACCCAGCGGTCGTGCTGCGGCCCACCGAACGAACGGCCACCGCCGTGGCCACGAAGCCGAAACCGGCGAAGGCCCACCACTGCAGGGCGTAGCCGCGGTTGCGGGTCTTGCCGCCCCCGATGTCCGGGATCTCTGGACTCGTCGCGCCCAGGCTCTGGGCCGCACTCGCCTCGGCCGACTGGGTGACGAATCCATCAATCATCGGGGCCGGCCAACTCTGGGCCAGCTGCTCCAGGCGGACCGAGCCGAGTGTGCCCTGCGGGGCGTCGGCGGGCAGCGGGACGGATTCCTTGGCCTGGGTGGGGAGGATGACTCCGGTGACGCTGGCCTTGCCCCGGGGGGGCTTCGGGATGGAGGCGCCCTTGGGGATGCTCCCCCGGACCACTGTCAGGGTTCGGCCCCCCTCCGTGCGCAGGGCACCGACCACCTGGAGGGGATATTCGGTGCCCACGAGGAACTGCGGCCCAGCCAACCAGGTGCCCTTGGCACTCACCTGACGGCCATAGAGGTCACCCACCTTGTCATTGACCAGATTCTCTTCAAGATCAACCGCGGGGCTGGACGCACGAGCGGCGGCACTGTTGTCCGCCTGGGACTGGAAGACCTCCATCTGCCACAACCCCAGGAAGAGCATGAAGAAGGACAAGGCGCAGCCCAGCAGGCCGATGACCAGCTGTTTCACTCGTGTGTTCATGTCCCGGGTCAGACCTTGGAGCGGGGGCCCTTGGCGGCGGCCTCCTGGACCAGCTTGCTGTAGAGCTGTCCAAGATCAAGATCTGCCGCCTGCATGGCCAGCGGTGCGAGTGAGGTCTCGGTCATGCCCGGAGCCACATTGGCCTCCAGGAACCAGGCCTTGCCCTCGTCGTCGATGATCATGTCCACGCGCAGCACTCCGTCGAGGTGCAGGGCCTGCACGACCCCGCGAGCAAGATCATCTGCATTGCGGGCAGCGGTCTCGTCGAGACCGGCGGGGACGATGAAGCGGGTGAAGCCGGCGGTGTAGCGGGCGGAGTAGTCGTAGATTCCGGACTCCGGGCGGATCTCGACGGCGGGGAGCACCTGGGTGCGCTCGTCGCCCACCAGGATCGTGACGGCCACCTCGGTGCCGGAGATGAACTCCTCGACGATCGCGACCGGGCCATAGGCATAGGCAGCCACCAGGGCCTGTCGCAGCTCGTCCATGGCATTCACCTTGGTGGTCCCCAGGGCGGAACCACTACGCGCGGGCTTCACGATCAGCGGGAAGCCAAGACGCTCCCCCAGCGCGTCCACCAGTGCCGCGGCACCCAACTCACGGAAGATGTCGTGCGGCAGGGCCACCTGGTCCGGGACATTCCAGCCCGAGCGAGAGACCACGGCACCGGCGACGGACTTGTCGAAGGTGGTGCGGCAGGCGGCACCACTGCAGCCCACGAAAGGGACGCCCAGGAGCTCCAGCACCTCGCGCACGGCTCCGTCCTCGCCGATCCCGCCGTGCAGCTGGGGCACGACCACGACGCCTTCGATGCCCTTGACCACGCCGACGAAGTCCGAGCTGATGTCGGACTCGGTGACCTTGTGGCCGGCGCGACGCAAGGCTTCGGCCACCCGTCGCCCCGAACGCAGCGAGACATCGCGCTCGTGGGACAGGCCACCGGCCAGGACCACGACGGGAGCCTTGGCGTCCTGGGTGGCCGGGGGCTGGCCGCCGGGATTCTCTGCGGTGCTCATGGTTGACCTTCCGTACTTGCTCGGGGGTGAATCTGGTGCTGTGTCAGTTGATCTCGGGGCCGGGGCCCGAGATGCGACGGTGGACGGGCGACTGGTCCAGACCGAAGGTCTGGTGCAGCTCGAACTCGCGGTTGACCACGTCGGCGAGGCGTCGCACGCCCTCCCGGATGCGGTCCGGCGGTGGGAAGCAGTAGCTCAGCCGCATGTTGCGGCTGCCCAGCCCGTCGGCGTAGAAGGCCGTACCCGGGGTGTAGGCGACGCGGGCCGTGACCGCGCGGGGAAGCATCGCCTGCGTGTCCAGGCCCTCCGGCAGGGTGACCCACACGAAGAAGCCACCCTTGGGCTCGGTCCAGGTTGTGCCCTCGGGCATGTACTCCGCAAGGGCCTCCATCATCGCGTCGCGACGGGCGCGGTACATGTCCTTGAAGGTGACGATCTGGGCCTTCCAGTCATGGTTGGCCAGGTACGAGCTGATGGCGTACTGGCTGAAGACCGGCGGGCACAGCGTGGCGGACTCCTGCGCCAGCACCAGCTTCTCGCGCACCGCATGGGGGGCCAGCACCCAACCGACCCGGAAGCCGGGGGCGAAGGTCTTGGAGAAGGAACCCAGGTAGATGACCTGCTCCTCGTCCAGGGAACGGATCGCGGGGATGGGCTCGGCGTCCAGGGTGAGCAGCCCGTACGGGTTGTCCTCGACGACGAGGATGTCCAGCTCCCGACACACCTCGACGATGGCCTTGCGGCGTTCCAGGCTCTGCGTGACGCCCGACGGGTTGTTGAAGTTGGGGATCGTGTACAGGAACTTGGCGCGCTTGCCGGCGGCGGCACAGGCCTGTGCCGCGGCACGCAGGGCCTCGGGCTGGAGCCCCTCGTCGTCCATGGCCACGTGCACGACCTCGCACTGGTAACTGCCGAAGGTGCCCAGGGCACCGACATAGCTGGGCGCCTCGGCCAGGACCACGTCGCCGGGATTGCAGAAGATGCGGGTAACCAGGTCGAGTCCCTGCTGGGAGCCGCAGGTGATGGTGATGTCGTCCGGGTGGGCCTCGATGCCCTCCAGGGCCATCACTTCGCAGATCTGCTCACGGATCATCGGCTCGCCCTGGCCCGAGCCGTACTGCATGGCCTGCTGGCCCTTGGTCTTCACCAGGTCCGAGAGGGTGTTGGCGACGACGTCCAGCGGAAGGTCAGCGATGTTGGGCATGCCACCCGCGAGCGAGACCACCTCCGGCCGGTTGGCCACGGCGAACAGTGCGCGCACGGCAGAGGCACGCATCCCGTGGGTTCGGTCCGAATAGCTGGAGTGGTAGCGGTCCAGCCGGGTGTCTTGGCGTTTGGGTTCTGGCAGGCTCACCCTCCCTACTCTGCCACGCCTGTGGCCTCGACGGTCCCAGTATCGCGGCCTGTCGGAGCCTCTTGACGGGCAAGTAGCATGGCGGTGGCCGCTGATTCGGGAGGCAACATGGGACGCGGAATGCGTGCACGCGTGGTGGTTCCGGCGGACCTGCGCGGCCTGGACCAACTGTCCGGCTGCGCCGGTTCCCAAGCCTGGATGACGGACCCACAGGCGGCATGGGCCCGCGCGGCGATGACTTCGTGGGGGCTGTGCGGCGTGGTGCTGGCGGCCGACGGGCAGGAGCCACAGGCCGTGGCTCTGGTCTGCCCCGGCCTCAACATCCCCTCCGGACATCCGCTGGAGCAGTGGTCCAAGCTGCCGGATGCCGCCTACCTGCTGGCCGTCGGCGTCGGCACCGACGCGACGCCCGGGGACGAGGCGGGCCGGCTGCGTCACCTGGTGCAGGGTCTGGCGCATCACCTGCAGGGTCAGGTGCAGACGCTCGAGGCAGTGGGGAGGACGGACCCGCAGCCATGCGCGCCCGGCCGGCAGGCCCTGGAGGCTGCCGGCTTCGTCCCGGTGCAGGAATTCCGCGTCGGGGAGTGTCAGCGGATGCGGCTGGACCTGAGCACCACGCTGCGCTGGCGCCGCCCGGAGCTCAACAGGGCCTGGGGTCTACTGGCCGGGCTGGTGCCACGGCCGGTCCCACCCGTCGAGCCGACAAGGGCGGGACTCATCGTCCCGGTGAACGGCAAAGCCCCCGGTCACGAGGACCGGGGGCTTCGACGCTGGGGTGTGCGCGAGATCAGGCCACGCGGATCTTCTGGCCGACCTTGATCATGTTCGGGTTCTTCACGGTGGACTTGTTGAGGGCCCAGACCGAGCGCCAGCCCTTGCCGCTGCGCTTGGCGATCTTGCCCAGGGTGTCGCCGCTCTTCACGGTGACGTACTTGGCACCCTTGACGGACTTCACCGGCGCGGCCTTGGTGGTGGCCGTCTTCTTGGTGGTGACCTTCACGGTCTTCACGCTGCTGGTGACACCGGTGGCCACGGCGAGGCCGTTGGCGTGGGTCAGGCCGGCGCGCTTGGAGCAGACGGGCCAGGCGCCGGGGCCCTGGGAGCGCAGGGTCTTCTTGGCGATCTCGATCTGCTGGGCCTTGGTGGCATTGTTGGCGGTCGAGGCGTGCTTGCCGCCGCCGTAGGCCAGCCAGGTGGAGCGGCTGAACTGCAGGCCGCCGTGGTAGCCGTTGCCGGTGTTGATGGACCAGTTGCCGCCAGACTCGCACTGGGCCACGCGGTCCCACACGGAGCCAGCGGCCTGCGCGGGAGCAGCGGCGCTGAGGCCGATGCCGGCGCTCATGGCGGTCGCGGCGACCAGGGAAACGATGGTGGAGGTCTTGTTCATGGGCTCCACGCTAAGCAATCCTGAGTAATTCTCAAAATCACTCTCAGCGAACGCGCCCCCTCCTGGCTTGTGGCCCGGCCGCCGGATGCGCTATTTGCTCTTGCCACACGGGATAATCTGGGCGGACGACCAGTTTTCTGTGAATTCCGGCACTCTCAGGAACAGGTGGAGAGCTGTACTTCTCAGGAGCCCGCGACGGTCCTGCCCGCCACATCCATCCGCACCCGGGTGGGCAGCTCGACGGTGCGCGAGACGGTGCAGTCCTTGTCATGGGAGAGCCGGACCAGTCGCTCGACGAGACCCGCTGCCTCCCCTGCCTTCTCGTCATCACCGAAGAGCGCCGTGAAGTCCACCACGATGTCCTGCATCCGGGCACCATCCGACTCGTCGGTGGTCTTGTCACCGCTCACCTCGACGCGGAAGTCCGTGGGCTCGGCACGGCGAGAGGTCACCACGTCCACGTCGATCGCGCTGCACGCCCCGATGGCCGCCAGCAGGAGCTCGACCGGTGAGAAGAGGTCCTCGGAGATGCCCACCTCCACGGTGACGCCGGCCTGGTTGCGCGCCTGGTAGTTCCCAGTGCTGGTGCGGGTCAGCTCGACCCGTCGACGATCCTCGGCCATCTCAGGCCGCCAGCGAGTCCGCGAACTTGTGGGCCAGCGTCATCAGGTCCGCACGGGACAGGCCCACCAGGTCCACCACCATGATCGCGGTGTTGTCCCGGATCAGCGCACACGAGTCACGATTGGTGTCCACGCTGGTGCCGCAGAACCCGTCCTCCGTCGCGATGACGGAGTTCATGCCCAGGTCCACCATGAACTTCTTGGCGTCCTTCTCCGGGCGGCTCATCAGCAGGACCACCGTGTTCTGCCCGCTGCGGGCATAGGTGGCGGCGATGGTCTGCTTCTTGGTGGTCGGGTTGGCCGAGGGGGTGTCCGCGGCGCTGGCGTCGCGCGAGTACTCGTCGACGCTCAACGGGGGAACCATCTCCCACGGGGTGCGGGGGCCGCTGGCGGTGATGACGACCTGGGGCTTCGAGGCATTGATCCGCCACGCGGCGATGCCTGCGCCGGCCACGGCGAGCACCAGGGCCAGGATGCCGGCGGTGAGCAAGAACCAACGGGGAAAGCGCTCGGCACGGATGACCGGGCCGGCATCCAACTCGTCGGGGCCGGTGCTGGCATCGGCGCCGAAGCGGGAATTGTCCTGCAGGGGTGAGGGCGGGGGATTGTCGCCTGGCGTACTGCTCATGGGGCCAACCTAGTGGAAATGAATGGGCGCGGGGTGCCAGACCCCGCGCCCATTCCGGCTGTCAGATGTACTCGTTCAGGGCCTTCAGCAGAGCACCCTTGGTCTTTGCGCCCTGGAAGGACTTCACGACGCGGCCGCCCTGCCAGACCTGCAGGGTCGGCAGGCTCAGGATGCCCTGCTCGGTGGGGATCTGGGTGTTGGTGTTGGTGTCCATCTTCACGAAGTCCACGCTGCCGCCCAGCTCCGTGGACAGCTCCTCGATGATCGGGCTGAGTTGCTTGCAGGGGCTGCACCAGTCCGCCCAGTAGTCCACCAGGACGGGCTTGGGGTTCATGACGACCTCGTCGACGAAGGTCTTGTCCGTGACGTCCTTGACGTTGCTCATGTGTCTCCTTGTTTCCCCTCGACAGGCTCGGGGATCGGGTTCGGTGGCTCGGGAGCCGGGGGGTGTCAGGCCTGGACGTTCTCGTCGGCCAGGTCCGCCAGGAAGCGCTCGGCGTCCAGGGCAGCCTTGCAGCCGGAGCCCGCGGCGGTGATGGCCTGACGGTAGGTGTGGTCCACCAGGTCACCGCAGGCGAAGACACCGGACAGGTTGGTCTTCGTGCCGTCGGGCTCGGTGAGCACATAGCCCGCGGCATCCAGCTCCACCTGGCCCTTGACCAGCTCGGAGCGGGGATCGTGGCCGATGGCGACGAACAGGCCGTTGACCGGCAGCTCCTTCTGCTCGCCGGTCTTGTTGTTCTCGATCGTGACGGTCTCCAGGGCGGGCTCCCCGGCCATCGAGACCACGTTCGAGTTCCACTCGATGGTGATCTTCGGGTCGTTCATCGCGCGGGCGGCCATGATCTTGCTGGCGCGCAGCTCGTCGCGACGCACCACCATGGTGACGGTGGAGCCGAAGCGGCTGAGGAAGGTGGCCTCCTCGACTGCGGAGTCCCCGCCGCCGACCACGACGATCGGCTTGTCCTTGAAGAAGAAGCCGTCGCAGGTGGCGCACCAGCTGACGCCGCGGCCGGAGTACTTGTCCTCGTCGGCCAGGCCCAGACGCTTGTATCCCGAGCCGGTGGCCAGGATGACCGACTTGGCTCGGTAGGTGTTGCCGGCCGAGTCCGTGACGGTCTTGATGGGTCCGGTGAGGTCCAGTTCCTCGGCGTCGTCGGTGATGAGCTCGGCTCCGAATCGCTCGGCCTGGCCGCGCATGTTCTTCATCAGGTCCGGGCCCATGATGCCGTCGGTGTAGCCGGGGTAGTTCTCCACCTCGGTGGTGTTCATCAGGGCACCGCCGGCGGAGAAGGCCCCCTCGATGACCAGTGGCTCGAGACCGGCGCGCGCGGTGTAGATGGCGGCGGTGTATCCGGCGGGGCCGGAGCCGACGATGATCACCTCGCGGACCGCGGAGTCCTCCTGCGTGGCAGGAGTTGCGGGCTGCTCGTCGGGGGTGATGTCGTCCAACGAGATCAGGCCGGTGACGTTCAGGGCGGGTGTGGTCATGATGTCCTCTCGCGCGGTCTCCCGCGGTGGCGTGCTGCGGGTAGCACTCTACCCAGTGCGCCCGGCGACGGATCGGTGGGCGCTCTGGCCACAACCCAGCTGGGCGGCCGGCTATTCCCGATGTCGATGCGCGCCGCCCCTCTCGGGACGACGCACAGAAGGGGTCAGCCAGCGGTCACTTGTCGCCGCAGCAGCAGCCGCCCTCCTTGGCCTTCGCCTCGGCCTCGGGGCGGGCCTCGTTGCAACCACACTCGCACTCCGAGCCGCAGGTGCACTTGCCGGTGGTGCAGTCGCAGCCGCAGGTGCAGGGCTCATTGCAGGTGCAGGGCTCATTGCCGGAACAACCGCAGTTGGGGCCGCAGGTGCACTCAGCGGCGGGCTTGCCGCAGCCGCAGGGGCAGAGACGGGCCTCGGTGGTCTCGGACGGGGTGGTCTCGCTCATGGCTTCCTCCTGAGAAGTGGCGTCGACGGGGGCCGACACCACTGACGATAGGCCCGCCCGGTCCGCTGGGGCGGTACGGGCACCGTCCTGCGGACCGCCGGTCCCACGCGGCCTCCGGACGCGACGGCACAACCGGAGGCCGTGGACGGTTCAGCGGGTCAGGCCCGCCAGCGCCTCGGGGCCCACCGGTTCCCGAGGCAGTGCCGGGACGACGGCATGCCGATCCGCCAACGTCGACACCGTCGCCAGCTGGTCACGCTCGCTGGCCGCGCGTCGGCCCAGAAGTGCCGAGTCCGGCCTCGCCGCCGCCAGCGAATTGTTCACCACCCAGGCCCACGGGTGGATCCCGGCGCGCTCCAGGTCATCGGCCAGGCCCTTGGCCTCCAACACGGGAGTCGTCTCTGCCAGGGTCACGATCACCACCGTGGTGTGACCGGGGTCCTGCAGCCGCATCAGCGGGGTGGTCATCCGTGCCGCCTGCCCCTCGTCGAGGTGGCGCGTGATGTCACGGTGGTAGGAGCCGGTGGCATCCATCAGGAGCAGCGTGTGCCCCGTCGGGGCTGTGTCCATCACCACGAAACGCTGCCGTGCCTCGTTCACGGCCCGGCTGAACTGCTGGAAGACCGCAATCTCCTCCGTGCACGGACTCATCAGGTCCTCCGCCAGCGCTGCGCGCCCGGCCTCGTCCAGGGAGGCACCCTTGGTGCGCATGACGTTCTCCCGGTAGGCATCGATCGCCTGCTGGGGGTCGATGGCGCTGACCCTGAGGTGCTCCACCTCGCCCGCCAACGTCGACGACAGGTGCGCCGCCGGATCCGTCGTCGTCAGGTGCACGTCATGGCCGCGGCGTGCCAGCTCCACGGCGATGGCCGCCGCAATCGTGGTCTTGCCGACTCCGCCCTTGCCCATCGTCATCACCAGGCCGTGGCCCCGGGGCTCCAGTTCATCCACCAGGCTTCGCAGACCCGGGTGGCTGGCCGTCTCGACGGGTTCGGTCGTCTGGCCCGTCGGCATCGTGGTCGGGGACTCGGCGGGGCCAGCCAGGAGTTGCTCGAGCGCGTCGAGACCCACCATGTTGACGGCCTTCAACTCCACCTGGTCCAGCACCAGCCGGTGCAGACCCTCGGGCATCGCGGCCAGGGCCTCCTGCTCGCGGCGCCGGATGGCCTCGTGCAGGACCTCGACAGGCTCGGCCGGCGGGGTCGGGGTGGCGGCTTCGGCCGGCGGGAGGACCCCGTTGACCACGAGGTGTGTGGCCCGGATGCCCAGCTCGCCAAGCTCGGCGCGGGTGCGCTCCACCTCTGCCAGCGACGAGCTCTGCGGGCGAGCCACCAGCACCAGCCGGGTGCGCTGCGCGTCGGTCAGTGCCTCCACCGCGGCACGGTAGGTCTCCCGGCTCTTGTCCAGACCGGACATCGGGCCCAGACAGGAGGTGTCGCCCTTGCCGTGGTCCAGGTATCCCGTCCAGTCACCCGGCAACTGCAAGAGCCGGATGGTGTGGCCGGTGGGGGCTGTGTCGAAGATGACATGGTCGTACGGGGCCGTCGCTGCCGGGTCCGCCAGCAACGACGTGAACTCGTTGAAGCTGGCCACCTCCGTGGTGCACGAGCCGGACAACTGCTCGGTGATCGCCTCGATCTCCTTCATCGGCAGGATGGCGCGCACCGGGTCCAGGATCTGGTGGCGATAGGCCTCCGCGGCCTGCTCGGGATCGATCTCGAGGGCATCCAATCCCGGTACCTCCTCGACGGCCGTCACCCGGTTGCCGATGGTGATGCCGAAGACCTGGCCCACATTGCTGGCCGGGTCCGTGCTCACCAGCAGGACCCGGCGGCCCTTTCGGGCCAGCTGGAGCGCCGTGGCGCAGGCGACGGAGGTCTTGCCCACGCCGCCCTTGCCGGTGAAGAAGAAGTGCCGGGGTGGATCGGCCAGGAAACGGGGCGTGGTCATCATCGCGCTCCTCAGCAACAGCCGTCGCCGGACGAGGCGCCGCCGCAGCAGCCCCCGGACATGGGCAGCTCGGTGCGGGCCCGGGCAGGTTCGGCCATCGAAGCCGGGGTCCCGGTATAACGCCGCAGTTCGTCGCGGCTGGGGTAGCGGCCGGTCAGCACCGTCACGCCGTCGACGAGGACCAGGGGCAGGCCCTCGGAGCCGGCGGCCTGCAGGAAGGCGACGACGGCGGGGTTGCCGGCGAAGACGCTCGGTTCGCTGGCCAGATTGGCCCGCTCGATGTCCACGCCGTCGGCCTTGAGGGCGTTGACGTCGGCGGTGAAGGTGACAAGCTGCTGGTCCAGCTCCGGGCCACAGACACCCGTGTTGCAGCACAGTGGGGGTTCGTAGATGCGGATGGCGGTCATGCTTCCTCCGAACGAGTTGGGAAGACCGATGTATTGACGATCTTCGATGGATCGAGCCTAGCGATCCATCGATGGATGTCAATGGAAATGCCGGCGTCGCGACGCTACGGTGAAGCCATGAACCTGCCCGTGGTCGAGGACGCCTGCTGCGCCCCCTCCACCTCCCTGCTCGAGGTGGAACACGCCGAGACCCTCGTAGTGACCATCAAGGCCCTGGCCGACCCGGTACGTCTGCGCGTCTTCCACCACATTGCCGCAAGCCCCACCAGCGTGTGTTTCTGCCACCTGCCCGACGTCTTCGGGGTCAGTCAACCGACCTTGTCCCACCACCTCAAGAAGCTCGTAGATGCCGGGCTCGTGCACCGCGAGATGCGCGGACGGTGGGCGCACTACACACCCCGGCCCGAAGGGCTTCATGCCCTGCGAGCGCTGCTGGGAGAACTGCCATGACCAAGCCCAGCGTGCTGTTCGTGTGCGTTAAGAATGGCGGCAAGAGCCAGATGGCGGCCGCGCTGATGCGGCTGCGGGCCGGGCACGCCGTCGAGGTGCACTCAGCCGGCACCCACCCCGGCAGCAAGCTCAACGAGGCCTCACGCGCCAGTGTCGCTGAACTCGGCGCCACCTTCGAGGGGGAGAGCCCCAAGCCAATCGAGCCCGAGCTGCTGCGCCGGGTGGACCGCATCGTCGTCATCGGCGAGGAAGCCGTGGTCGAACCCGTCGAGGGCATGCGTGGCAGCATCGAGACCTGGGTCACCGACGAACCGTCGCTGCGCGGCATCGAGGGCGACGAGCGGATGCGACAGGTCCGCGACGACATCGACACACGCGTGCGGGGACTGCTCGACCAACTGCTCTGAGTCCGCTGCCGGGCAGGGGGCCGACGGGTGGACAATGGCACCTGCGTGATCCCCCGCATGCCACCCAAGGAGTGCTTCCCATGACCACCAACATCGGCGCCACCGATCGCCTGATCCGCCTCTTCCTCGCCCTGGCCGCCGTGGTCATCGCATGGCTTGTCGGGACGGGAGGTGTGGCGGGCATCATCCTGCTGGTCGTCGCCGCCATCCTGGCGCTCACCGCGATCGTGCGCTTCTGCCCCATCTACCGCTCCCTGGGAGCCAGCACCGCCGGCGATCGCAGCTGACGCCTGCCTGAGGGCTTCGGGGCCCGCGCACGCTCGCACACGGCATGGGCCTACCGTCCGAGGTGCCGTTGACCCGAGGGATCGGGGAGCATGGGAGTCCACTGTCAGGAATTGGGGGATTCTCATGACGTCAGCGCTCCAGCGCGTCCGTTCGGCTGCCCGACCCGTCGCGGACAGGGTCAAGCCATTGGCCAAGAGTGCCATCGGTACCGCCGTGCGTTCACGCAGCACCGGCAACACGCTCACCCCCGAGGTCTGGGGCCTGGACCGCGATGAGGCCGGACGCCTGCGCGTCCAGGGCACGCCCGTCACCGAACTGGTCGAGCGCCACGGTGGACCGCTGCACATCGTCGACGGCTCCGCACTGCGCCGCAATGCCGCCCGCTTCCTGCAGGCAGGCCCGGACGGCAAGCCGCTGGTGGAGGCCTACTACTCCTACAAGTCCAACCCCGTGCCCGGCGTCCTGCAGCTGCTGGACCGCTGCGGCGTCGGCGCCGAGGTGACCAGCCACTACGAACTCTGGCTGGCGCTGCAGATCGGCGTCGCACCCGAGCACATCATCTTCAACGGCCCCGGCAAGAGTGACGAGGGCATCCGGCTGGCCGTCGAGCGCGGCATCCAGATCCTCAACATCAACCAGCTGGAGGAGGTCGAGCGGATCGCCGCCGCCTGCCGCGAGCTGGGCCGGCGTGCGCGGGTGGGCATCCGCGTGTCCACCAGCAGCACCTGGCAGGGGCAGTTCGCCACCCTCGCCGAGGATGCCCTGGAGGTCTTCCTTGCCGCCCGCGAGACCGGCGTGCTGGACGTCGTGGGCCTGCACCAGCACATCGGCGGGCACATCGGCAGCGTCGAGCGGCTCGTCAAGCCCGTCGACGAGGTGCTGGACTTCGTCGCGATGCTGGAGGACGAGCACGGCTTCGCCCTGGAGATCATCAACCTGGGTGGCGGCCTGGCGGTTCCGACGACCTACAACTTCACCGCCAAGGACCACAAGCACAATGTCCACTACGGCAAGGCGCTCCCGGTGCCCAGTGCGAGGTCGGGGCTGAGCATCGAGGACTTCGTCACCCTGACCCATGCCCACGTCGTCAAGCGCTATGAGGACCGCGGGCGTCCGATGCCGCGGATCATGCTGGAGCCCGGCCGCGGGATGACCGCCAACACCCAGATGCTGGCGACGAAGGTGCTCACCGAGCGCACGACGCCCGAGCGGGACTTCCTCTTCCTGGACGCCGGCATCAACGTGCTGCCCGGCTTCGTCAGCGAGTACCACCACATCTTCGTCGCCGACCGCGCTCCCGGCGCCGTCGACGACCACGCCTACCGGCTGGTGGGCCCCACCTGTGCGCCGTGGGACACCCTGCTGCACTGCTGGTACGGCCCCGAGCTGAACAAGGGCGACAGCCTGGTCGTGATGGACACCGGCGCCTATTTCGTCCCGATGGCCACGACCTTCAGCTTCGCCGAGCCCGGGATCCTGCTCGTCGACGAGGGCCGAGAGGTGATGCTGCGTCGCGGCGAGAGCTTCACCGACATCATCGCGCTGGACAAGGGAGCCGACGGCCAGGACCTTGCCTGAGGGGGCGGGGCCCAAAACTGAGAGCCGAATCGGCGCTTGGATCGTGCCAATCCCATCCTGAGCCCCTGTGGGCTCTCAGTTTTGGGTCCGGACAGGCCCAAGGGGCGGGTCAGAGGCGCTCCAGCAGGGCCTGGGCGCAGGCCTCGTCGAGCACGACGTCGGTGGCGACGCGGGCCCGCAGGGCGCCCAGCAGGGGCGATGCCCTCTGGGCGCCGGCCACCACACAGATCCGACGGGGGATCCGGTGCAACTGGGTGGGCAACATGCCCGAGGCGCGGGCATTGATCGGAATGTCGGCCCAGGTGCCGTCCTCGCGCAGGAAGACCGTGTTCACGTCGCCGACGACCCGCTCCGCCCTGAGCTGGCCCATGTCGTTCTCGTCGAGGTATCCGGCGGAGTAGACATGGCTCGGGAGCTCGGAGCTCAGTCCGCCCACCCCGAAGACCGCCAGGTCGATCTTCTGGTGCAGGGCATGGACACTGCGCACGCTGCGCTCGCGCCACATCGCCTGCTTGGTCTCCGCGAAGTCGAACAGGGTGGGCACGGGGAAGGGCACCACCTGCGAATTGAAGGCCTGCGCGAACTGGGAGATGATCCCGCCCACATAGGGCATGCCGGAGTTCGTGGGGGAGGCTGCGCCATTCATCTGCACCACCGTGGTGCCCTTGGCCTCGTTGGGCTGGAGGTACTGCACGACGCTGCCCAGGGTGGTGCCCCAGGCGGTGCCGATCACCATGCCGTCGTCGATGGCTTCGCTGATCAGCTGACCGGCGGCCCGCGCCACCCGTTCGAGGCGCAGCACGTCGGAGGCGGACTCGCTGACCGGGACGATGTGGGCCCGCACCCCGAAGTGGCGGGAGATGGCCCGGCCCTGTCCGGTGTGGGGTCCGGCAGGCTGGGTCAACGTGATCTTCACCAGCCCACAATCCCTGGCCTGCTTGAGAAGCCGCGAGACGGTGCTGCGGGACATGCTCAGCTGGTGCGCGATGGACTCCATCGTCTCCCCCTGCACGTAGTACAGCGAGGCAGCCAGGAACATCTCTTCCGAGCGCTCGTTCATGGTGGAAGCGTATCAGTGCACGTGTGTGCACCGCAGTATCGCAATGGTGCACGACATGTTGTCATGGGTGTCAGTGCTAGTGGCAGGATCGTGCGCGCCCTCGGGCAGGGAGCAGGAAACCACCCGGCAGTCCGTCGTACTCACAATGAAGTGGAGCAACAATGTCCGACACCGAGACCAAGTACATCCTCGCCATCGACCAGGGGACCACCAGTTCCCGCGCCATCATCTTCGACCACGCTGGCCAGATCGTCTCCGTGGGCCAGAAGGAGCACGAGCAGATCTTCCCGCGGGCCGGCTGGGTGGAGCACAATCCTGCCGAGATCTGGAACAACGTGCGGGAGGTTGTCGCCCAGGCACTGAGCAAGGCGCAGCTGAACCGCCACAACATCTCCGCGGTGGGCATCACCAACCAGCGCGAGACCACGGTGGTCTGGAACAAGGAGACCGGCGAGGCGGTCTACAACGCCATCGTGTGGCAGGACACCCGCACCCAGAGGATCGTCGACGAGCTGGCCCTCGGTTCCGACGGCGTGGCTGACAACGACCGGTACAAGGAGAAGGTCGGCCTGCCGCTGGCCACCTACTTCTGCGGCCCCAAGGTCAAGTGGATCCTCGACAATGTGGACGGCGCCCGCGCCGACGCCGAGGCCGGCAAGCTGCTGATGGGCACCATGGACACCTGGGTGCTGTGGAACATGACCGGAGGTGTGGACGGAGGTGTCCACGTCACCGACGTCACCAATGCCTCGCGCACCATGCTGATGGACCTCGAGACCCTGCAGTGGGACGAGCAGATCTGCAAGGACATGACCATCCCGGTGAGCATGCTGCCCCAGATCAAGAGCTCTGCCGAGGTCTACGGAGTCGGCCGCAAGGAGGGATTCCTGATGGACATCCCGATTGCTGGCATCCTGGGTGACCAGCAGGCCGCGACCTTCGGGCAGGCCTGCTTCGAGAAGGGCATGGCCAAGAACACCTATGGCACCGGTTGCTTCATGCTGATGAACACGGGCACCGAGATCGTCCCCAGCAAGAACGGCCTGCTCACCACCGTCTGCTACAAGATCGGTGACCAGCCCGCCGTCTACGCCCTGGAGGGCTCGATCGCCGTCGCCGGTTCGCTGGTGCAGTGGCTGCGCGACAACCTCAAGATGTTCGACAGCGCCCCCGAGGTGGAGGAGCTGGCGGCCACCGTCGAGGACAATGGCGGCGCCTACTTCGTGCCGGCCTTCAGCGGCCTGTTCGCGCCCTACTGGCGCTCCGACGCCCGCGGTGCACTCGTCGGCCTGACCCGCTACGTGAACCGCGGTCACATCGCCCGCGCCGTGCTGGAGGCCACCGCCTACCAGACGCGTGAGGTGCTGGAGGCCATGGAGGCTGACTCGGGTGCCCCGCTGGCGGAACTCAAGGTGGACGGCGGCATGACCGCCAACGACACCCTGATGGCCTTCCAGGCCTGCCAGGTGGGTGTGCCGGTGGTGCGTCCCGTGGTCGCCGAGACGACGGCGCTCGGCGCCGCCTATGCCGCCGGAATCGCTGTCGGCTTCTGGCAGGGCGAGCATGACGTCATCGACAACTGGGCCGAGGACAAGCGCTGGGAGCCGGAGTGCGAGCAGGACGAGCGTGAGCGCCTCTTCCGCAACTGGAAGAAGGCCGTCACCAAGACCTTCGACTGGGTGGACGAGGACGTCAAGGAGTGACTCGCTGAACGCCCGTCGGCCTGCGACGGACTGCATCGAGGGGGGCGTGGCCACGGGCTGCGCCCCCTGTGGCGCGCCGACACGCTGTCAAACGGCTGAGAATGCAGTTCCGGTGACATTGGGCGGACTGACGGCATGGCCGCCCCATGTGGAGCGTCATGCATTCCTTGTGCTCGTGGGGAAATTCCTGGGACGCTTCACCAGCTGATCTTCTTGGCGGTAGACACAACCCCTTGTGGAGGGGATCTGAACTCCCAATGGTCGAGACTATTATGTCGTTCTACATAGTCGGTGTGGTGCATGATGTAGTGCACGCACGTCACACGTACGTGCACATTGATTGTTCGGGGGGACAACAAGTTATGGCGAAGGATGTCCGCGAGCGCATGGTGGTTGGGGCCACCAAATTGCTCGCTTCGAAGGGCCTGCAGGCGACCTCTTTCAGCGAGGTCATCGAACTCACCGAGACACCGCGCGGCTCGATCTACCACCACTTTCCCGGGGGCAAGGACGAACTGGTCCTGGCCGCCCTCGACGAGGCAGAGCGTCGCATGCTCGACGCCATCAGTGCCGCTGGCCAGGTCAGCGCGGAGACCGTGCTGCAGGCCGTCGTCGAGGTCTGGCGTGACCTGCTGTCCACGACCGAGGTGACCACCGGGTGTGCGGCCGTGGCCGTCACCGTGGCCACCGACAACGAGGCACTGCTCGACGCCTCCGCGCACGTCTTCGAGACCTGGACCGAACGGCTGACCGACCTCTTCACCGAGGCCGGGCTGGAGGCCGAGACCGCCCGCAGCTTCGCGAGCACAGTGCTGGCCACCGTCGAGGGGGCCGTCGTCATCGCCCGGGCCAAGCGCTCGCTGGAGGCCTATGACCAGTCCGTCGCCCTCTTGGGCATCCTGCTGAAGGCCCTGAAGGCCTGATCTTTCGCGTCGAGGGCCACCAGGTCCTCGACGTCCGCATCGGGATTGAAGTCGCTGTTCTCACGCAGGTCCTGCTCAACCTGCAAGGCATCGAGCACGCGCTGCCGAACTGCCTCCGGCAGCATCTGTCCGGGAGCCCGGCGCAGCACGTCGTGCACCCATGCGGCCTGGTCGGCCGGGGTCTGCGGTTGTTCCACGCTGTCCATCGGAAGCTCCTGCGAGTCGTCGTGCGCGGCCGTCATGGGGCCGTCACACTGGATTGGACGCACGTCGCCGGCATCTGGTTCACGTCCGGCACGGCTCGTGTCAGGCATTCGTCAGATCCTTGTCACGAAGGTCTTGCAGCAGTGGTGCCAGTTTGGCGCGGCCCCGGGAACAGCGGGACTTGATGGTGCCGGTGGCACAGCCAAGCATGGCTGCAGTCTCCTCCACGGAGTAGCCCTCCATGTCCACGAGGACGATGGCGGCCCGCTGGTCCGGATTGATGCTGTCCAGGGCCTCCAGGACGATCCGACGCAGTTCCCACCGCTCCGCTCCAGCCGTCAGGTCCGTGCCATCGGCCAGCTGCAGGTCACGGTCCACGTCGTCGGGCAGGCTCTGCACCTGGCGCACCTTGTTGTGGCGCAACCGGTCAAGACAGGCATTGACCACGATCCGGTGCAGCCAGGTGGTCACCTGCGAGTCCCCCCGGAAACCAGACGCCCGCCGAAAGGCGGAGATCATCGCGTCCTGCAAGGCATCCGCGGCATCCTCGGGCTTGCGCATGGTGCGCAGCGCCACCGCCCACAGCCGGTTCTGGTGCCGGCCGAAGAGCACCGCGAAGGCCTGCGGGTCACCCGCGACGTGGGCGGCGAGCAGTTGGTGGTCCGTCAAGGAGTCCGCATCCATGCCCTCTGCCAGCACGTTCACGACTGGACCTCGATCTCAGCGATGCCGGCCTGGTACTTGTTGCCGGAGACCTTCGGCAGGCTCGTGACGTAGACCAACAGGTAGCGGCTCTCCACGGACTGCTCCGGCTTCAGCTCGACGCTGGTGCCGGCCGACGGGAGGCTGGCCACCGTCGTCCAGTCCTTCTGGGAGCCTGTGGGGGCCTTGTCCGTGGCGGAGTCCTTCGGGACCCGCAGCTGAACGGCGGTGGGGGAGCCCTTGAGCGTGAGCTTCACGGTGCCCACCTTCTTGCGCTCACCCAGGTCAACCACCAGGCCGACGCCCGGCTTCAGCTTCCCCAGCTTCGCATCGTTCAGGTAGACCACGCTGGTCCACGCCGTCGCCGGATTGCCGTCGGTGGCGAGCTTGGCCTGGTCCGGGTTCTCCTGGCCATTGCCGCCGTCGCCCTCTGGGTCGAAGTCCGCCACCGAGGCGACCTGCAGCACCTGGCCGGCCTCGTCGCCGCCCAGCAGTCCACCGCCGGAGTCGTCCTTGTGCATGGCGACGCGGATCAGGGAGATCAGCAGGACGAGCGCCACCAGCGCCACCAGGATGGTCAGCCAGCGGCGACGTGGCGGGCGGCTGGAGCGGGCGGCGGCTGCCCGCGGCCGGGGGCGCGGCGGGGGCGCGGACGGGGTGGCCGGGCTCGCGGCGGCCACGGCATGCGCCGGCGTGGCCGTGGTGGCGCCGTGGGACCTCTGGCCGTGCGCTGCCTGGCCGTCGGGCCGGGGCACGGGCGTGAAGGGGGCGGTGGAGGTCATCGGGTCCTGGACGGCCATCTGTCCGGTGGTCTCCCACACGGCCTCCGAGTCCTCGGCCGGGACCACCGGGTAGCGCATCCGACGCTCCAGGTCCGCAGCGCCGTCGGCGGTGCCCAGCACCTTCGACAACGCGTGGGTGATCTGGTTGGCGGTGCGCAGCGGCATCTCGTTGTGGCGCGGGGCATCGGACAGGATCTGGTCACAGATGATGTCCAGCGCCGGGGAGACGCCGGAACGCACCTGGCGGGGCGTCAGCCAGCCACGCCCGTCCACCGGGGCGGCGGGCAGGCCCCAGCTGCGTCGCGGTTCGCCGTCATCTCCCAGGAGCTGCTCGCGGGCCGTGGGCCAGCGGGTCACCAGGCTGGCGTAGAGCACCTTGCCGATGGCCATCACGTCGGCCGCCTCGCGCTCCGACCAGGCCAGGGTGCCTTCGTCGGCATCCGGGTACATGGCGGCCTCGATCAGGAAGCCGACGATCTTCACATTGCCGGTGGCCGTGATGATCACCGTGTCCGGGTTGATCCGCTGGTGGAAGAGTCCCTCCGCGTGCATCGACTGCATCGCGTCGGCCAGCTCCCGGGCCACCCAGGCGGCCTCCAGGGCGCTCAGCGGTCCCTGGCGCAGCAGCTTCTCCACGCTCTCACCGGGGGCGAACTCGCACACCACCAGCGACGGCTCGCCGGGATTCTCGCCGACCACGGCGTCCAGCACCCGCAGGAAGCGGGAGTCCGTGGCGAAGGCAGCCTTCCGGGCCGCGTCCAGCACGTCCGGGGTGCGTGGATCGTCGGCGGCAAGCACATGCACCAGCACGGAACGGGAGAGCTTCTGGTCGAAGGCGCGCCAGGTGAGGGTGCCGCCGCGCTGGGCGAGCTGCTGCTCCAGCCGGTAACGGCCGGCGTACACGTCTCCGGCGCTGACCGTGGCCGTGGGTCGGTCCGCGGGCTCGCCCTCCGGTTCGCTGGTGGCCATGGCCGGGTGCAGGGTGTCGGACATCGGGTCAGGGGTGTCGGTGGCCTCGACGGGCTCGGTCGTCGGGGTGTGGTCGGCCGTCGGGGTGGGCTCGGCGGCCGGGGGTGCGGTCTCGGCCTCGTCCCCCGAGCTCGTCGAGGGATTCAGCAGTCGAGTGGCATCGTCCATCATCGTCGTGGGCGCATCGTCGGGCAGCGGTTCGCCCCCGTGGATCGGCTTGTCGTCCATCACGTCCCCATCACCCGTCGTCCCCGTCACACGCCGGGCGCGTCATCGGCCCGGTTGTTCCTGCGACGTTAGCCGATCCCCGGCGCTCTCGCTGCACCTGCCGGATCCGCATCGCCGTACCGGCCAGGAAGACCACTCCGGACGCAATGATGATGATCCAGCCCACCCGCCCGGCCTGGGTGGCGGTGATGGTCAGGTTCCGCGGGGTGCCGATCGCGCGACCCGTCGGCGTCGTCAACCTCGCCTGGACCCCCACCTCGCCATTTGCATGGGTGCTCACCCGCACCTTCACGGTCTCCGAGTCCCCGGGACCCACCGTCAGCACATCGGTGTCCGCGACGTTGATGCGCTGCGGATTCTCGGAGTCGAAGGCGATCCGCACGTGGACGGGATCCGGCAGGCCATTGCTGATCGTGACCGGAACCTCCTGGTTGCTGGAGCTGGTCACGAACTTGCTGACCACGTGCAGGTTCACCTTGTTGCTGGTGAGCACGGAACCCACCTGGGAACGGCTCGCCACCAGCCAGCGCAGGGCCGCGGCACGGTCACCCCGCCAGGAGGTGCTGAGCGCCTGCGGCAGGACCTGTTGCGTGAGCCGTTCCGCATCATTTCCCTTGGCCACGAGCTCACCCCAGGCCGTCAGGTCAGCCCGTCCCGACTTGACCTCATCCAGCCAGGACCGGTCCTCACGGTGGGCCGGCTGCGGGGAGGCGACGAAGCGCTCGGTCGTCCCGCTGGCCGCGACCAGCGCGGGCAGCGGGGTGCGGGTGCGCCAGGGCGCGTCGACAAGCTCCGCCGAGGCCTGCGCCGAGGTACTCACCAAGGAGACCATGGGCCGGGCCTGGACGAACTGGGTGGCCTGGAGGCGGCCGGCCAGCTGTGGTGCGGAGCGTGTCGGGTCCGGTCCCGGACCACCGTCGTGGATGGAGGTGCGGGGCACCACCAGGGCGGATTCGGCATCATCGGACCAGCGCTGCACGGCCGTCCCGGAGGCGGCATTCTCAGCCAGCACCAGTGCCGGCTTGATCCCGTCCAGCACATTCCGGGCGTTGTCGCCCAGCTTCAGGTCCGCGGGCACCACCGCCAGCGGCAGCTTCGCCAGCAGGTGCCCCGTCGGGGGCGTCGCGGCGGCCAGCTCCACCAACTCCGGGTGCCCACTGTCCACCGCCAACTGCACGTCGATGCCGCCCTGGAGCGTTCGGTAGGCGGCGCCACCGGAGACGACCGGCCCCAACTGCGTCAGGAAGTCCTCGGCGGCCTGTTGACCCTGTGTGGTGGGGGACGTGCTGCCCGTCACCCGGTAGCCGTCGGCCATGTCCGTCACCGCGTCCACAAGGGCCGGATCCACCAGCGCCGTCACCCCCGGTTGCCGGGCCAGCGTCACCAGCTGCCGCAGCCGGCCGGTCAGCTCCCCGGCCAGATGGTCATCCGCGAAGACCCCGTCGCCGGTGCGCGAGGGACGAGAACTGAGCAGCGCCACCGTCGCCACCGACGAATGCGGGCGGGATGCCTCCGGGGCAAAGACCACCAGCGACCGGGCCCGGCCCAGCGTCTGGTTCTGGCCGTCCTCGGGGATGCCGCGCACCTGGATGCCCACGAGGTAGGCGCCCGGCGTGGCGAAACCCAGTCCGTTCGCGCCCTGCACCGGTGCGCGCACGGTGAAGTCGGCGCTCTCACCGGGGGCGAAGGTCTTCTTCGGGGAGGCCTTCGTGCTGGGGAAGGCCTGGCTGGGCTGGGCGCCCACGTCAGTGATGTTGAAGATGTTCTCCGGCTGCAGCATCCGGCGGCCCACCGGATTGGCCGGGTCCGAGGCCAGGACCTCGGTGAGCACTTCGCCGTCTGTCACCGCATCGCTTGAGCGCCACAGGTGCACCTGCACATTGGTCACCGGCTTCGACGACGTGTTGGTCACCGAGCCCTGCAGGGTCACGGTGTCCGTCGCGGACGGTGAGACCGGTGTCACCTGGCTGAGCACCACGCTCAGGGTGGGAACGTCCTCGGCGCTGGCCGGGATCGCCACGACCGTCGCCAGCCCCAGCACGGCGAACAGCATCGCCAGCACACCCGAGAGGGCGCGATGCACAGCGGCCCGTGCGGGAGCACGATGTACAGCGGCCCGTGCGGGAGCACGACGAGCAGCGGCCCGTGCGGGAGCACGACGAGCAGCGGCCCGTGCAGGAGCACGATGGCCGACGGTGCGCGCCGGGGTGTGGATCACCCGTCCAGCCTAGTTGGCGGTCTGCGTGGAACGCTGCTGCCACCACTGCAGCAGTCTTTGCGTGGCCTGTGCCTCACCCAGTGGACCCTCGTCGATGCGCAGGTTGAGCAGGTACTTGTAGGCCTCGCCCACCTCACGCGACGGCTTGAGGCCCAGGATCTGCATGATCTGCTCCCCATCGAGGTCCGGACGCATGGAGTCCAGCTCCTCCTGTTCGGCGAGCACGGCGATGCGCTTCTCCAGGTCGTCGTAGGCGGCCCGCAGCCGGGCGGCCTTGCGTTGGTTTCGGGTGGTGCAGTCACTGCGGGTCAGGATGTGCAGGCGTTCCAGCTGGTCACCGGCGTCGCGCACATAGCGACGGACGGCGGAATCGCTCCACTGTCCCTCGCCGTAGCCGTGGAAGCGCAGGTGCTGCTCGATCAGCTGGCAGATCGCCTTGGTGTCGTCGCTGCTGAAGCGCAGCGCCTTGAGTCGCTTGCGGGCCAGCTTGGCACCGACGATGTCGTGGTGGTGGAAGCTGACCGTCCCGTCCTCCTCGAAGACGCGGGTGGCGGGCTTGCCGATGTCATGCAGCAGGGAGGCGACGCGCAGCACCAGGTCCGGCTGGTGGCCGCGGGCCTTCTCCAGCTCGATGGCCTGGTCCAGCACGATCAGGCTGTGCTGATAGACGTCCTTGTGGCGCTTGTGTTCGTCCTGGGTCTGGCGCAGCTGCGAGAGCTCCGGCAGCACCCGGTCCGCCAGGCCGGTGTTGACCAGCAGGTTCAGGCCCGGGCGCGGATGGTCCGTCAAGAGCAGCTTGCACAGCTCGTCGCGGATCCGCTCGGCACTGATGATCTCGATCCGGTCGGCCATCTCCGTCATGGCCTGTTGCACGTCCGGCGCGACGGTGAACTGCAGCTGGCTGGCGAAACGCGCGGCGCGCATCATGCGCAGCGGGTCGTCGGAGAAGGAACGCTCCGCGGTGAAGGGGGTGCGCAGCACGCAGGAGGCGAGGTCGGCCAGACCTCCGTAGGGGTCGACGAAGCGGTTCTTGGCGACGTCGTAGGCCATCGCGTTGACGGTGAAGTCCCGACGGATGAGGTCGTCGGCAATGTTGTCGCCGAAGTTCACCTCCGGCTTGCGGGAGTCGCTGCGGTAGATGTCGGCCCGGAAGGTGGTGATCTCGATCTGCCACTCGCCGCCCTGGGACTTCTTCTTTGCGCCGATGGTGCCGAAGTCCTTGCCGATGTCCCAGACGGCCTTGGTCCAGCCGCGCAGCAGCTTCTCGATGTCGTCGGGGCGGGCACTGGTGGTGAAGTCCAGATCATGCTGGAGCACGCCCAGCAGGGCGTCGCGTACCGGGCCACCCACTAGGTAGAGCTCGTGGCCGGCGTTGGCGAAGAGCTGGCCCAACTCCCCGACGACGGGTGTGCTGGCCAGCAGCCGCGCCATCTGGGCGGTCTGGGCGTCGTTCAACTCGTCTGGGATCTTCTCGGGCACCGCAGAAGTCTACTTGGGAACGGTGCCGGCGGCGCCCAGCGTGGGGCTCGGGCGCACACCGCTTCAGTCAGTGCGACAGTCCTCGCCTCCCACGGTGAGGGCCATCGCACTGTCCCGAGGGGGTCGGGTTCAAGCGGCGGGCAGGCGATGGCGGAGATTTATACTACGGCGGGTAGTATTTGATTTCTGTCCTGCCGAAGACCCCCGACTTCAGAGCGACGCGGGGAGCAGCAGTGAGGCCGTCCCCCGAGCGGGCCTCCTGCTGTTTCCAGTTCTTGCCGGCGGTGTCAGCGGGGAAGACGACGAGCGCGCACCGCTGCCCGGGCGAGGATGGCGAGCACCACCAGCGCTCCCAGGGCCTTGGCCCACAGGGGATCGGCGATGAAGAGCAGCACCATGGCGGCCAGTACCGGGGCCAGCTCGCGCACGCTCCACACCACATAGCCACCGAAGCTGGGCATCGGGCGACCCTGGGACTCCGCGACCGAGCGGACCATGAAGTTGGGTCCATTGCCGATGTAGGTCATCGCCCCGCACAGCACGCTGCCCAGGCTGATGGCCACCAGGTAGAACTCCGGGACGCCTGCGACGCGGGGGTCACCCGGCAGCTGGCTGGCCAGCTCGAAGAAGGTGGCATAGGTGGGAGCATTGTCCAGCACCGAGGACAGGCCGCCGGAGAAGAGGAAGAAGGTGATCTCGTTCAGCGGCAGCTTCGGGGCCATCGAGTCCAGGTACTGCAGGGCGGTGATCATGGTGGTGAAGATGCCCAGGAAGATGGCCGCCACCTCCAGGATGGGCGCCCAGCTGAATTCGTTTCGCGTGAAACGCACCTCCTTGGTGGACGTGATCCACGAGCCGGCGGCACAGCCGATCATGGCGAGCTCGCGCCACGGCGTCGGGAGGAAGGCCACGGAGCAGACCACACCGGCCAGCCAGACGAAGTTCACCGCACCCATCAGCTTCAGCGGGGTGATGTCGCTGGCGTCGCGGCTCAGGTGGTCGGCATCCTCGCGGGCCAGCATCGAGCGGTCCAGGCAGTAGTAGGAGACCAGCAGCAGGATGTTCACGAAGAGCCATTCTGGGAAGAGGGTGAAGGTCCAGGTGAAGGGAACCCCACGCAGCATGCCCAGGAAGAGCGGCGGATCACCCAGCGGCGTCAGCAGGCCACCGCAGTTGGCCACCACGAAGATGGCGTAGATGACCGTGTGGGCGGCGTGCTGGCGCTCCCGGTTGGTGTTGAGGATGGGGCGGATCAGCAGCATCGCGGCCCCCGTCGTGCCGATGATCGAGGCCAGCACCGCACCCACGGACAGGAAGATCGTGTTGTTGCGGGGGCTCGCCTTGATGTCACCGGCCAGGTGGATGCCGCCGGAGATGATGAACAACGAGCCGAGCAGGCAGATGAAGCTGGCGTACTCGTGCAGGGCGTGGGTGACGAGGTGGTGGTGACCGCTGAGCCAGACCCAGGCCGCCACCGGCACCCCCAGCAGCAGGGCGACGGCCAACTGGGTGCGCGGCTTCTCCCAGTGGTGTGCCAGCGAGGGCACCAGCGGTGCGATGGCGATGCTCAACAGCATCACGATGAAGGGGATGATGGCCCACCAGGAAACCTGCATGGGGGCCATGCTCTCAGACGACCACCGCGTGCGGAGGAGCGGACTGGCAACCGTGACGGACGTCAGGCGGAGCGGGTGGCGCCGATCGTCGCGGCGATCACACACCCCATGGCGAGCAGATCCGTCGCGCTCAAGGCCTCACGGAGCACCAGGAAGGCCATCAGTGCAGCCACCGCCGGCTCCGCGCTCATCAGGATCCCGAAGACCCGCGGTGGGATGGACTTCAGGGCGCGCATCTCCAGGGAGTAGGGAATGACGGAGCTGAGCAGGCCCACGCCGGCGCCGGCCAGCAGGACATCGAGGCGCCACAGCGTCGCGCCACCCTGCAGAATGCCGGGCACCGCCAACACCACCGCGCCAAAGGTGCAGGCGAAGGTCAGGGCATCGAGCCCCGGCCAGCTGCGGCCCGCCCTCGCGGTGGTGACGATGTAGCCGCCCCAACAGGCGCCGGCGGCCAGGGCGAAGGCCACTCCGACCGGGTCCAGGCTGGTGGGGGTGACGCCGAGCAGGGCGACACCGGCCAGGGCCAGCAGCGCCCAGACCACGTCGCGGGCCCGGCGGCTGCCCACCACGGAGACCGTGAGCGGGCCCAGGAATTCCAGGGTGACGGCGATCCCCAGCGGGAGGCGGTAGAAGGCCTCGTAGATGCACCAGTTCATCCCCACCAGGCACAGGGCATAGGCGATGCCGTCGGGCCAGGACCGCGGGGTGCGGTTGGTCGGGGTGCTGGCGGTCGGGGTGCTGGCGGCCGGGGTGCGGGCGGCTGGGGTGCGGGCGGCTGGGGTGCGGCGGGCACGCCGGATGCTCCAGATCACGAGCAGTGCCGCGCTGGCCGAGGCCAACCGCAGCCAGGTCATCGACGTCGGGGTGACCTGCCCGAAGACCGTCTTCGCGATCGCCGCGCCGAACTGCACCGACGCGATGGCCGCGAGCACCAGCCACAGGGTGCGGTTGGCCTGCGCGCGCTGAGTGGTGGAGGCGGGGTGTGTCACGGCCCCACCTTGTCACAGGCGCCTGATTCGCACGTCGCCACAGCTGTTCGACGTCGCTGACCTCGCGAGGGCCGCGACGTCGAATAGGTATCGCGACGTGGGGTGGGCCTGTGCCGGTCATGCTGCGACGTGAGTCTCCAGTCAGTGGCCGAGGTGGCCCGGGCCCCGGTGCGGCAGGTGACTCCGAGCGTGGCCCGGCACCTAGGTCCTGACCCCATCCCTGCGAGCGTTGCCCGTTGACGCGCCATGACGGTCAGCATGATTGCGGTGGCAAGGGGCATTGTCTGAGGGTGGGCTTCCTGAGGTGCCCGACGCGCAACTCTCGCAGGGGTTCGTGGCGCACACCCGGCGCCAGCGGCCCGCGGGTCAGGTCAGCTGTGACGTGACGGCCTCGCGGATGGCCTCATCCGGAGAGCCCAGGGCCCGGGCGCGGGCGACGAAGTCCTCGGCCAGTGCGTCGAGGGGATCCGGGGACGTGGTGGAGGCGGTGCCCGTGACGCGCGTGCCCGCTCCTCGCCCGGTGGACACCAGGCCCGCCTGCTCCAGCTCCTTGTAGGCGCGGGCCACCGTCCCCGTGGCCACCCCCAGGTCCCGGGCCAACTGGCGCACCGGCGGGATCCGGGTCCCCGTGGCCAGTTGGCCCGTGACGATCGCCGTCGCGATCTGGGCGCGCAGCTGTTCGTAGGGGGGTGTCGGGTCTTCGTCGCGGATCCGGATGGCGAGGCTCATGGCCCCACCCGCCGGGGGCTTCCGGGCACCAGGATGATGGCGGCTGCCCAGGCCGCCAGGGCGAGCAGGGGCAGGCAGCCCCAGATGGCGACGGCCTGGGCCCACTGGTTCGCGACGTGGTTCATCGGGTCGTCGTGGTTGCCGGCGAAGAAGCCGATGCCCATGGACGCGGTGAACAGGCAGACCAGGGCGGACCCGAAGACCGCCCCGGACAGGCAGGCCGCCAGGGCAGTGCTACTGCGGCGGCGGGCATCGTCGTCCACCGCGACGATGACTGGGTCCGAGCCGTTGCGCGGCCGACGCCGGGCGGCGATGGCCCCGATGGAGGTGATGGCCGACAGCACGACCAGGGCGATGACGAGGGGGACGGAGTAGTGGCTGCCAGGGAAGGGGGATCCGGCGCTGCTGTTGAGGCCGTCGGGGCTCTCCCAGTACCAGGCGGTGCCGGACGCGCTGCCGTGCCAGCCGGTGTTCTGGTGGTCGGCGCACCAGATGAGCAGTGCCACGAGCCCCATGGCTACCAGCGCGGTCCACAGCAGCAGGGCACGCGGCAGGTAGCGCTGGCCGGAGCGGTCTTCGAGGCCGGCGATCCCCGGGGTCTGGGCGGCGCGCCAGACGGCAAGTTCGGCGATCGTCAGGGCGGTGGCGATGCCCAACGCCAGCAGGGTTGGGGCCAGGTAGAAGCCGCGTCCCCGGTCAGTGGCGAAGACCGCGGCGCACAGGGCCGCACCCAGTACCAGGCCGAGCCAGCGGCCCCGGATGGTGGTGCCGTCGAGGTTCGCCAGACCAGGGTTCTGCGTGGCGACCAGGCGGATCTGGCGGCTTCGGGCCAGTACGAAGGTCAGCAGGACTGCCAGGGGAAGGACCAGGAGAAGTGGGGCAACCATGGGAAGACCTGTCTCTCGGCCCGATCTTGTACCGGGTGATTGGTACAAGAATGCAAGTGGAAGCATCTTGTGTCAAGAGGTTGACACAAGATCCCTGTGTTCCGATGTTCCGTCCGGACAGGTGTTTCGTTTGCCTGCTGGCCGCGACGTCGCGCCCCGGCTGGTTCGGTGCGCCGCTACCGGCTCGTGGCGACGGGTGTGCGGGGTGCCAGGAGCTGTCATGTAGCAACACTTCTGGGACACCGGGGTGCCAGGAGCGCCAGGTGGCGCGGAGTGCGTGGGGTGGCACAGGGTGCAGGAGGCGGCGCGACGTCCGGGGTCGAGGGTCGGGCAGAGCGCGTCGAGCAGCTTGGACGCGTCGGTTTCCTGCGCCACGACGCGCTGGCACGGGAAACCGGCGCTTGGCGTGGAACTTCTCGTGCGCCACGGTGCGGAATCGTGCGCCAGGCCGCGTTGGCGCAGGAAACCGACGCCAGGGCTGTGCCGCGCGGGTGGTGCGACTCGTCGAATTCCGGGCGGGCACGGGCTGGGGCTCCGGTCAGAACGGTCAGGCTGTCGTCGAGCCGGAACCCCAACCGGAGACGGCACCTCGCACACCGGCGGCGTCCAGGGCATGCTTCGCCCGCTCGCGCAGCTCGCGCTGCACCCCCCACTGCTGGTTGGCAAGGCACTTCGCGGTCATCCGCAGGGTCATGGCGGTGCCCGTGATGGTCTCGACGCCCAGCACTTCGGGCGGGTCGATCAGGTCTGCGGCGTGGTCCTCGTCGGCGGCGAAGTCCGTGGCCACCCGTTCCAGCAACTCGATGGCGCGGCCCGCGTCCTCGGCGGGGTGGATCGGCAGGTCCACCGTCGCGATGCTCCACCCCTGGCTGACATTGCCCACCTTGGTGATCTCGCCATTGCGCAGGTACCAGAGCATCCCGTTGGCATCGCGCACGCTGGTCACCCGCAGCCCGACATGCTCCACCGTGCCGGTCACCTCATTGACGGTGATCACGTCACCGACGCCGTACTGGTCCTCGACGGTCAGGAAGATGCCGCTGAGCACGTCCTTCACCAGACTCTGTGCGCCGAAGGCCAGCGCGACGCCACCCACGCCCGCCGAGGCCAGCACCGGCGCCAGGTCGATCCCGACATGGGACAGGACGGTCAACAGGGCGATCGTCGCGATCACGAAGGTGGCGGCGCTGCCCACCACGGAGCCCATCGTCGCCGCCCGCTGCGCCTGCCGCTCGGACTGCATGCCCGTCGCCGAGGCCAGGATCTGCCCCGGCCGGCCCAACTTCTCAAGGTGTTGGCGCGCCCGGTCCGTCGTCATCCGCACCATCCTGCGGATGGCCACTTGGACCAACCACCGGCCCACCACGGCAAGCAGGAGGATGAACGCGATGGCCACGGCGGTCTCGGGCCACATGAAGACGAGGCTTTCCAGGAGCATGGACCCATTGTGGCGGTTGAAGCGACCGATCCGCCGCTGGCTAGACTGAACGGGCCCGTGGCACCAGGAACCCGGTTCGACTCCGGGGCGGTTCCGCCACTGTGACAGCGCTCCCAGCGCCCAGCCAGACACTGGACACGGGCAGATCCGACCACACGATGGGGCGAGAACCCCACAGGAGGAAGAGCGATGAAGATCCGCATCCTGGGCATTGGCATGGGCCCCCAGCACGTCACCGCGGAGGTGGCCCGCGCCATCGAGGGGACGGACTACCTCGTCGCCTACGACAAGCGCTCGACGGCGGGTGCCCGCGTCGGGGATGGCACCGACGAGTTGTTCGCCGTCCGCCAGCGCGTCGCCGACGTGTACGACAAGGAACTCGTCGCCATCCCGGATCCCGAGCGGGACCGGCAACCGGACGACTACAAGGCCGCCGTCGCGGCCTGGCACAAGGCCCGCCTCGATGCCCTCGAGTCCGTCCTGCTCCAGCGCGCGCCCGGGCTGGCCGACGGGGGGACCATTGGCTTCCTGGCATGGGGTGACCCGGCCTTCTACGACTCGACCGTGCGGATCGTGACGGCAATCAGCGAGCGCACGGGCGCCGAGTGGGATGTGCTGCCGGGCGTGAGTGCCGTCCAACTGCTGGCGGCGAAGCACCGGATGAGCCTGCACCGCGTCGCGGAACCCGTCCACATCACCGCCGTCCGGCGCCTCCCGGAGGCCCTGGCCAGCGGCCAGCGCAACATCGTCGCGATGCTGGGCGAGGTGGACTGGTCCCAGCCCCCGATGGACGGTCTGGGCGAATGGCAGGTCCACTGGGGATCCAATCTGGGCGCCGTCGGCGAGCGGTTGGTCAGCGGGCGCCTCGACGACGTGCGAGAGGACATCATCCGGGCTCGTCAGGAGGCCTTCGACGAGGCCGGCTGGGTGATGGACCTTTGCCTGCTGCAGGGCCCCAAGTGACCCTTCGTCTCCTCATCCTGGGCGGCACCTCCGAAGGCCGGGAACTGGCGGCGGCCCTCGATGGCGAGGACGGCCTGCACGTCGTCTCCTCGCTTGCCGGGGCGGTGCCCAGACCGCGGCTTCCGGTGGGGGAGGTGCGGATCGGTGGCTTCGGTGGGGTCGACGGGCTGCGACGGGAGTTGGCTGGCTTCGACGTCGTCGTCGACGCCACCCACCCCTTTGCCCAGGGCATGACCCGCAATGCGGCGCAGGCCTGCGCCATCCTGCTCCCCGACGGGCGCCGGATTCCGCTGCTGCGCTTGTCCCGGCCCGGCTGGCCAGCGGAGCCGGGATGGCATGTCGTGCCCGATCACGACGAGGCAGCCACGGCGGCGGCCGCGCTGGGCCGCCGCGTCTTCATCACCGTCGGCCGCAATGAACTGGCCCGCTACCTGCCCGCGCTGCGGGGACACCACGTCGTGGCACGGATGGTGCAGGCCCCCGACCTCGAGTTGCCGGACTGCTGGCAGATCCTGACGGCTCGGGGCCCGTTCACGGCCGACGACGAGCGCGCCCTGATGCGGCAGCACCGTACCGAGGTCCTGGTCACCAAGAACTCCGGCGGTGAACAGACCCGGGCGAAGATGCTCGTCGCACGGGAACTGGGAGTCGAGTGCGTCGTGGTGGACCGTCCCCCGTCGCCGCCCGGTGTGCCCAGCGTCGCCGACGTGGCCGAAGCCGTGGCCTGGGTGCGACGGGTGGCCGGTGGTTCACCGGTCACCGATCCGTCCAGCTGAGCCGTGCGGTAATCACGGGTGGGAATCAATGGGGTGGCCAGACCGTTGTGCACCCCATGACCGCAACCCGCCAGATTGTCCTTGCCAGCCGCCCCTCGGGCTGGCCCACCGCCGAGAACTTCCGTCTGGAGGAGGTCCAGCTGCCCGCGCTGCAGCCCGGGCAGGTGCTTGTGCGCAACACCGCCATGTCCGTGGACCCGTACATGCGTGGCCGGATGAACGACGTGAAGTCCTATGTCCCGGCCTTCCAGCTGGACCAGCCGCTCGACGGGGGTGCCGTGGGTGAGGTCATCGAGTCCACCGCCGACGAGATTCCCGTCGGTACCCACGTGCTGCACGGTCTGGGTTGGCGGGAGCACGCGGTGCTGGACGCAGACAAGGCGCGCCCCGTGGACGTCAGTGCCGTGGGGGACACCCCCTACCTGGGTGTGCTCGGCATGCCCGGACTCACCGCCTATGCCGGTCTGATGGCTGCTGCCGAGTTCACCAGCGGCGATGCCGTCTTCGTCTCCGGTGCCGCCGGTGCCGTGGGCTCTCTGGTGGGGCAGATCGCGAAGCTGTCCGGCGCCTCCCGGGTGATCGGCAGCGCCGGAAGCCCGGAGAAGGTTGCCCGGCTGCTGGAGCTGGGCTTCGATGCGGCCTTCAACTACCGCGACGGGGACGTCGTGGGCCAGCTGGCCGCCGCCGCTCCCGAGGGCATCGACGTCTACTTCGACAATGTGGGTGGCGAGCACCTGGAGGCAGCCATCGGAGCCCTGAACGTCGACGGGCATGCGGCCTTGTGCGGCGCCATCGCGCAGTACAACTCCGACGACAAGCCCGCCGCCCCGCGCAACCTGGCGCTGGTGATCGGCAAGCGGTTGACCCTGCGCGGCTTCATCGTCGCCAAGTATGCGGATCTCGCCCCGGAATTCCAGCAGAAGATGACCGGTTGGTTGACCAGCGGCCAGATCAGCTTCGACGAGACCATCCGCGAGGGCCTGGACCAGGCGCCGCAGGCCTTCATCGACATGATGCGTGGTGCCAACACCGGCAAGATGGTGGTGCGTCTGTGAGGCTCAGCCCAGGAAGCTCTTGATGATGGGGTGACCTGGGCTCACGCCGTAGCGCTACCGCTTCCCAAGGGCTGCGCACGTCGTTTCACATCACGCAGAATGGTGATGATCTCCGCGACGTCCTGCTCAGGGAAGATGCTGGTGGGGCCTGTGGGCGCCGCGTCGGTGAACGGTGCCTCGAACAGGCGGCCTGGTTCCATGATGCCGGTATGGGTCAGCTCATCGACCATGAGGTCGATGAAGCGAATCTGGATGACATTGAATCCGCCTCGGTTGAGAAGCTGCGCGAAGGCTTCCTTGGCTGCACTGCGGTCCAGCCCGACCAAGGAACGGATGAACAGGCCAAGTCCTCCCGAGTGTTCGTCGGCCCAGTGCAGGTCTGTCCGGGTTCCGCCAGCCTGCACCAGCATCCTCTCCAGCGAGGTGAGGTCGTCCTGCGTGAGGGGCTTGTTGCGGAGAAGCCGTTGCAGAGAGAGGTTGTCCTCGTGTGACCGCAGGTAGCTGAGGGCCTGGGCGCGGAATCGTTCGAAGTCGGTGCCGGGGGTGGTCCCTGGCAGTTCCACCTCGACGGCAGCGGAATTCTCGTCGGTGAAGTCGGTGTAGAGGCGCGCGCGGGTCGTGGGTTCGATGAGCTGCATCAGGCCGCGGATGCGCTTGCGCACCACCTCGAGGCTGGACGGGCTCACGCCTTCCCACCACTCGTCGGAGAGCAGCGATTCGAGCAGGGGTGCTTGTTCGGTGACCATGGCGATGTTCGCCTTGGTGAGCAGGATCTCGGCGATCTCCTGCACCTGCCGCTTGCTCTTCTCGGCAGTGGCCGCGTCGCCGGCGAGCTGGGCCACCTGGCGCTTCAGGATGATGAGGTCGAAACGCTTTGCCTTGTCGGCCGCTGCTTCCACCTCTGCCGTGCTGGGCAGGCCCCCCAGACTGATCGCCTCACGCGCATCGTCGGCTGATAGTCCATGCCAGCGTTCGGCACTCTGGTATTTCTCCACCACCTCCCAGTGGGGACGCACCAGGACGTTGTCGAAGGTCATGCCGGCGACGAAGTCGTGCAGGGTCGTCGTGGTCGCCGCGCGCAGATCCGCCTCGGACGGGTGGTCGGTGAGGGCTCGGATGAGTTCCACCCGAGCCTCGAAGATGCGCTGGGTAAGTGACTTCTGCAAGGAACCCTCCGAGCCGGGAAGGTCGGCCCCGAAGTACTCGAGATTGCCGCAGTAGTCGAAGACGAAGAAGTCGGTCTTGTCCTGTCCGGGACCGTAGAGCCCTGGGCACAGCCGCGTGCCGCGTCCGAGCATCTGCCAGAACTTCGACTTGGAACGGACCATCTTGAACAGCACCAGGTTGGCCACGGCGGGAATGTCGATGCCGGTATCGAGCATGTCGACGCTGATGGCGATGTGCGGTGCCTTGTCTGGGGTGGCGAAGTCGTCGATCAGGCTCTGGGCGTAGGGGCTGGCGTGGGTGATGACGCGGGCGAAGTGGCCGGCGTACTGCGGCCACCCCAAGTTGAAGCGCTCTCCGATGAACTCTGCGTGCTGCTGGCTCTTGGCGAAGATGATCGTCTTGGCCAGGCGTTCTCCGCCGGCAACCTTGTGGCCGTCGCTCATCAGCTGCCCGAGCACCTTGTCAACGGTGTCGGCATTGAACAGGAAACGGTTCAGTTCTTCGGCGCCCACCTCGTCTGGAGCACCATCTTCGCCCCAGTCGAGTGCGTCCCAAGCGTCCTTCTCGTCGTCGCTGAGGTCGGCGTACGTGATGCCGCGGCGGGGTGAACTTGGTGCCTACCGAGAGGCCGCGGGGCGGCACCAGATAGCCGTCCTTCACGGCTTCGTCCAGGCCATAGGCGTCGGTGGGAACTCCGTCTTCCAGCTGGAAGAGCCGGTAGGTGTTGTGGTCCACCTCGTCCTTGGGGGTGGCGGTGAGCCCCACCAGCAGAGAGTCGAAGTATTCGAAGATGGCACCGTACTTGGCATAGACACTGCGGTGCGCCTCGTCGATCACCACCAGATCGAAGTATCCGGGGCCGAAGCGGCGTTCGCCATCGGCCTGCTGGATCAGATTCAGCATCGTGGGGTAGGTGGAGACGTAGACGCGGCCCTGCTCCCCGCGCTCGGTGACCAGGTTGACGGTGGTGACCCCGGGCAGATGGGTCTTGAAGGCATTGGCTGCCTGCTTCACCAGCGCGGTGCGGTCGGCCAGGAAGAGCACCCGCTTCACCCATCCGGCATCCATCAGCTGCTTGGTCAGGGCGATGACGGTGCGGGTCTTTCCTGATCCGGTGGCCATCACCAGAAGGGCAGCTCGCTGCTTCTGGTCGAAGGACTGCCCAATGGCTTTGATGGCGCGCGACTGGTAGTAGCGCCCGGCGATCACGCTGTCGACCGCTCGTGTGGCGAGGTCCATCCGGGTGGTGCGGCGCTGGATGGCCAACTCCAGCTCGTCCTTGGTCAGGAAACCCTGGATGGCGCGCGGCGGGTAGTTCAGGTCGTCCCAGAGCCAGGTGCGGATGCCGTTGGTGTAGAAGATCACGGGTCGCTGCCCGAACCGGGCTCCGAGGCAGTCGGCGTAGAGCTTTGCCTGCTGCTGTCCTCGTTGTTCCGAGGCGGTGGTGCGCTTGGCCTCGACGACGGCCAGTGGCAGTCCGTCGTCGCCCCACAGCACGTAGTCGACGAAGCCGTCACCGCTGTTGTTGGGCATGCCTGTGACGGGATATTCACGGTCGCGGGCCTGATCGAGGGGCCAGCCGGCCTCGGCGAGCTGAAGGTCGATCAGACGGGTGCGGGTGGTGGCCTCGTCATAGTCGTGTGTATCAGTAACCCCTTGCATCTGCTGGGCTGTCGCCAGCTGTGCTCGCAGCTCTGCCAGCTCGTTCTCCAGCTCGGCGGCCTTGCTGACACTGGCCTCCAGCTCGGCGGCCCGGGCCTGGTCGGTCTGTTCGAACTGAGCCACGATCCTCGCCACCTCGGCGCGCGGCAGCGGAGCAGACTGCTTGGCCAAGTCGGCGTCGAATCGGGAGTTGACGGGGACGGTGCCGGGCGTGGTGGTGTAGTTCAGACCGAACCAGACCAGGACGTGGAAGAGCTCATCGAGGCAAGCTCGCGGCTGTCCGGGCTGGAGCCGCCTGCCACCGGGGTGTGCAGCGGTGTTGCCGTAGCGCCGAATTGCGTCGAGCTTGGCGCGCACTCGTTCGGGGACGACGCGCTTGAAGTCGAGTGAGTTGATCCTGGCCGAAAGGTCATCCCGGTATGCGTCGGGCAGCTGCTTGAGGTCGTAGGTCGCGGCGACGACGAGTTCGGCCACGCGGCGCGAGTAGACGCAGGCTGCGATCGGATCGTTGGAGAGGGCGCTTTCGGCGCGGGCAGCATTGCCCGCGATCTCGGGCCATTCGGCCTTGAGGAAATCGAAGTTGCCCACGTTGGCTGTCCTCCACGGTTGTCCTGCGCTGAGCCTAGCGGGCGCCTATGACATTCGGCTGGGGGCTCGGCCATGGGCGCCACACCAAGGGGTCAGTTCCAGCCCGTGATGGCGATCTGACACAAGGCCTTCCGCACCTCGTCGGCGAAAGCACTGCAGTTGGAGTTCCGCAGGGCGTCATCGAGCTGGAGGCGTGACGGCCGCTTGGTCCAGTAGGCCAGTTGGTACTGCACAACGGGCGCCAGGCACGACGGGTTGGACTTCGTGACCAGACAGAAGAAGTCATCGGGTTGCATGACCTCATAGCTCTCCTCATCCGGGGTGGTCGTGATGTCGGACGCAGCGTTGCAGGTCAGGATGATGTTCGCTCCACCGGCGCAGGCACCGGCATGCACGTGGTAATCGTCTTTGTCAGTCCCCGAGAACTTCGGAGCTTTGGGATCGCCTTGGCCGGGGTAGTCACGGATGACCTCGGTCAGTGAGTCTCGGATCAACTCGAGTCTGCGGCTGGTGGCGTACCCAGGTGCTCCGGGCTTGCGCTTGCGCATGTTCGCGATGGTTTCGGCCAGGACATCCTCTGTGGTGTGAACCTGGAACATGTTGCCGTTGGCCTGGTGCAGCAGAAAGAGCCAGTCCATCAGTGTCTTGCTGAACAGGACATTGGCATCGACGAACACCCGCTGCGTCATGGCAAGGACCATATCCGAGGACGCTGACAGATCTTCGTGCCGCCAAGAAGGAACGTTGGAGGAGCCCCCGGCGGGGGCTCCTCCAACGCCGCGGATGTGCTGGATCAGTCGTCGAGGAACTCGTCGTGCTCCATGTCGAGCGCCCGCAGCTCTTCGAAAGCAGCGCGGCGCGCGGCCGCCCGCTCCTGCTTGAGGCGAAGAACTTCATCGCGATGGAAGCGGGTGTGTGTGCCCACCTGGAAGGAATCGATGACGCCCTCGCGGGCCCACTTGATGAGTGTGGGGCGCGTGACCCCGAGCATCTCGGCGGCGACGGTGCTGGTCAGTTCGTCGGGAACCTGGCCGATGGTGACCGAACCTGTGGTGGCGATTGCCGTCAACGCCTGCAGCAGCGCTGTCTCGACTGGCGTGGGCAGGTCAATCTGGCGACCGTCAGGCAGACGGAGCATCAGGGACGCCCCATGCTCGACGGGGGTGGCCTTGGCCTGTTCGATGGTGCTGTTGGTGATCGTGATGCGTTCTGTGGTTGTGCTGGTCATGGCTTTCCTCCTTGATGGGAGCTGTGACCCGATGCCCCCAGACTAGACGACTTTCACTTGTAAACGAAACGAATATCGGAAGAGTCAGCTGAGGTTTGACTGGTGGCCGACGTGGCACGCCGGCCCAAGGCTTCGCGTGCTGGTTGGCTCATTCCCATGGCTGGCAAGGACATTTGGATTGACCGGTTGCGGGACGACTTGGGGGAGCCGTCAACATGGCGCAAGCCGGTGGAGTTCCCCGACTCGTTGGCGCTGTGCGCCCTGAACAGCGCCTACTCACTGCGCGGACACAGCACGGCGGCGATCAAGGTGCTCGACCGGTACCGGGCCCTGCGCCCATCGGCTGACACCGACACTGGCCCTGAGCTGGTGGCCGCGATGGATGCTTCTGGCGGCCCAGTTGCCTTCGCCGACGTTCTGGGAAATCACAGCAAGCTGCCTGGCACCAGACGACTGCGGACCGAGGCCATCCACGAGGCGCTGACTGCTTTGGCCGCGCTTCCGATCCCGGTGGTGCAGGCTGCCCAGCTGCGCGACGAGAAGCTGGCCGAGGTGGCACGCCCCGCCTGGTTGGCGGCCAAGGGCCTCGGGCCGCTGTCGTGGTCATACCTGCTGATGAATGCCGGACGCGGTGACCAGGGCAAGCCCGATGTGAAGGTGCGCCGGTACCTGACCCGCCTGCTCAACCGCTCGAAGGTGGTGGAGGTCGATGAGGCTCATGAGCTGCTCGCGACGGCTGCCGAGCGGCTGGGTGCTGACGTCAGGACCGTGGACCGTCAGGTGTGGGCCGTGGAAACACGGCGCGGATCGCGTCGCCCAGCTCGGACCAGCTGACCGCAGCGCCGGCCAGCCGCTGCAGTGACGCCACCCCGATGCTCCTCTGCTTGGTCGCCGCGATGGTCTCGGCTGTGACGACATGGAACTGCCACTGGCCGACGTCGAGTGGGTCGTAGGCTTCATGGCTCTTGGCCGTGTGGATGGCGAAGACATAGACGTCGGCATTGTAGGTGCTCTCGGCCGAGTAGCCGCCCTGGGGTGTCCACCGTTGCCCGCGCAGCCCACTGAAGGTGATCTGTGAGGGTCGGCGCTGCGCCCAGGCCTGCACGTAGGCGGACGACTTCACCTCGATTCGGATTCCCTCGGGCGATAGCACGTCGAAGCTGTCCCACTCGATGCGCGGACCGGTGGCTCCTACCGCACGGGCGACGAGGAACTCGGCCAGGTAACCGCGGACATTGTTGGTCTTCAGGTCACTCATGGCGAAGCGCCAGAAGTCCAGCACCGTGGCGTCGATGCCCGCGAAGGCATCTTCCGGCTGGAGCGGGCGCACCGGGGGAGGCGTGGTCCACTCGGTCACTCGAAGAAGTCCTCGTCGAGCTCAACCACCTCGTAGACCTGCTTGGTCTGCACCCCGACGCGGTACTGGATCATCAGCGACGCCAGTCGGGCGCCGTTGATCAGGATGATGCGGGTGGGGATGGCGTTGGCATAGCTGGTCGCGCCGAGAGTGAAGTCGCTGGACGTGATGAACACGCCACGGCTCGCGCCCTTGCCGGCCAGGGCGCCGACGAAGGCCTGGATGGTCTCGCGGGAGACGTTGTTGCCCTCGGCGTAGCGCTTGGCCTGGATGTAGATCTGGTCGAGGCCGAGCGCATCCTGGTCGATTACGCCGTCCACGCCGCCGTCGCCGGTGCCGCCGATTCGGCGCCCGCGCTGTTCGGCTCCTCCGTAACCCATGCCGAGCAGCACCTTGACGACAGCCTCCTCGAAGAAGGTCGGGTCGGCAGTGCGGAGCCGGTCGAGCAGCTCGATGGCGACGGAGTTGTTGAGGGTGGCGACGGAGTCTTCGATCAGCTCGACGGGATCGACCTCGGGTGCAGGTGTCGGCTCGGATGTGCTGGAGAGCGTCACACTGCCCAGTTCGGCCGCAGGCTTGGGCTTGTCCCAGAAGTGGTCAAGCACCTGGCTGGCGAGCTGATAGTCGTGGAACCCGCCCGCGTAGGTCTGCAGCGCGGCGCGCCCGTCGTCGGTGATGCGGTACTGGCCTCGGACTACCCGCTCGATCCATCGCGCCTTGTGGATGTGAGAGATAGTCCAGCCGAAGCGGTTGTGCGCCCGCGACTCCCCGCTGGGAAGCACCTCAGCGCGAGCCGTCTCGTCAAGGGCCAAGGCGTCATAGGACGCGGCGCGCAGCTCGCGCACCGGCCAAGTCTCACCGTCGGAGAGGCAGGTGAGGACCGGAAGGATGAACTCCGGCCAGATCGGGACGGTAATCACAGTTCACCTCGGAAGGCTCGGGACTGGAGGGAGGAAAACAGTGTCTCAATCTCGCTGAGAGCTCTGGTCGCCTGTTGTCGTTGTGTGGTTACGGAACCAATGATTTCGGCGAATGCATCCTGCGCTCGCACGGGAGGACAAGGCACTCGCAGCGTGCGAAGTCGTGCCATGGAGATGTTCGACATGCTGGACGCGGCACCACCCGCCAGCTTCTTGACCTGAGCCCGAATTCTTGGATTCATCATCATGGTGCTAAAGAACACGGGGTTCATCTCGTCACACACACGGATACGGAATATCAGGTCAGGGATCGACAGCGCCGGACAATCCTCGGCGACGAGCGCGACGTGGCCGACTAGGTCTGGGGTGTTCTTTCGTGTCATAAGAATGTCGCCTCGGTTAACTTCGACCCGCTGTAGAACGGTGGCGTCACCCATATAGGCCTTGTTCTCTCCGGGATTGAAGTGGCCGTGGGTGACTGCGCTTAACTTCAAGACCCCCCACTCGCCGGGTTCGGCAGGCCGAGGTTCACACTTCGGGCTGACCCCAGTTTGAACATCCATCAGAACTTCGCCTAGAGGACGGACCGCAGCGACATGACTGAACATCTCGTGGAAGATGGCCTGGGGCAGAGCGTCCAAGTGGGCGAGCTGGGTGCGGCGCTTGGTGCGCAGGGCATCGGCCTGGTCGAGGATCGCCGCGATCCTCCGCTGCTCATCGAGGGACGGCAAAGGCACTGTCATCGCGGTGAAAATCTCGTGCGGGAGAGACCGACGCCGGGCCGTGCTGCCGCGGAGCTTTGACTTGTAGTAGGTCAGTGCTTCAGGGGATCGAAGGAACTTGTGTAGGTAGGGTGCATGGACAGTATTCGAGTCACGAATGTTCCACACGCCGTACGCGGGGCTCACAATCGCTTCGGGATACAGGTTCTGGAAGTCCAGCACTCCTTCATCAATGGGGAAGCCGATAACCAGCTGCCCCCGTTCGATCACCTTGTACGAGCTTGTATCCTCGCTTGCCACGCGCTTTTTGAACTTCGTGGTTTGGTCCACGAGGCCGTCGTGCATCGTCATGCTTAGGAGCGGCAGCTGCCGGGATCCCGCGCGAGCTGAAATGGCTGGCGCTATGACATCCCCCAGTGGGACCTTCCTCATGGGAGCATCGACTTCAGCTCGGCGAGACCCTGGGCGATCTCGGCGTCCAAGGCCTCGATGTCGGCGATGATCTCCAGTGGGGCGCGGTGCTCCACCTCCTCGTAGACCACCTCCTTGTAGCGGTTGATGCTGAGGTCGTAACCGTTCTCCACGATCTCCGCCTTTGGCACCAGGAAGGACTGCTCGGTGCGCGCGCGATCACGCTCCGAGGCCTCGACAGGCTCGGCCGTCGTGTCGGTGGGCTCGGCCGTCGTGTTGGTGGGCTCGGCCGTCGTGAGGGACTTCCAACGCTTGCGAACATCGTCCAGGTCGGATTCCGCGATGGGATTGCGCTTGTCGTCCAGGCTGAAACCGTCGGCGCGCACGTCGTAGAACCACACGTCCTTCGTGCCACCCACGCCAGTCTTCGTGAAGAGCAGGATCGCCGTCGACACACCGGCATACGGCCGGAAGACACCCGACGGCAGCTTGATCACCGCATCAAGCGAGTGTTTCTCCACCAACTCCTTGCGCAAGTCCTTGTGTGCCTTGGATGACCCGAAGAGCACACCATCGGGAACGATCACCGCGGCCCTGCCACCCGTGCTCAACAACTTGAGGAAGAGCGCCAAGAAGAGCAGTTCCGTCTTCTTCGTCTTCACCATCTTCAGCAGCTCGGCCGAGGTCTGCTCATAGTCGAGCGAACCGGCGAAGGGCGGGTTGGCCAGAATCAGCGAGTAGCGGCCCTCGTCGTGCGCGGCGCCCTCACTCAACGAGTCGCGATAGGCGATGTCGGGCCGCTGCACGCCGTGCATCATCATGTTCATGCTGCCAATGCGCAGCATCGTCTTGTCGAAGTCATAGCCGTGGAACATTCCGTCGTGGAAATGCTCTCGATGCGTCGCATTGGTGTTGATGGACGGATGATGCTCCCGCAGGTACTCGGAAGCCCCCACCAGGAAACCCGCCGTGCCGCACGCGGGGTCGCAGATCACGTCCTGCGGGGTGGGTGCCATCAGGTCGACCATCAACGAGATGATGTGGCGCGGCGTGCGGAACTGTCCGTTGACCCCCGCCGAAGCGATCTTGCTCAGCAGATACTCGTACAGATCGCCATTGGTGTCCCGATCGGCCATCGGGATCTCGTCCACCAGGTCGACCACCTTGGTGAGCAGCGCCGCATTCGGGATCGTGAACCGTGCATCCTTCATATGCTCCGAGTAGGTGGACCCATCGCCGCCCACCTGGGCTCCGAGCCTGCGGAGGAAGGGAAAGACGTCTTCGGACATGGTGGCGAACATGTCGTCGGCGGACGTGTTCTTCAGGCGCGACCAGCGCAGCTGCTGCTGGTCAGGCAGGAAGACGACATCCTCGATCACGCCGTGGCCCAAGAGCTTGGCCTTGCTCTCCGCCAAGGTCTGCACCTCGTCGAGGCGGCGCATGAACAGCAGGTAGGTGATCTGCTCGATCACCTCCAGCGGGTTCGAGATG
Source organism: Luteococcus japonicus (assembly GCF_003752415.1). NCBI lineage: Bacteria > Bacillati > Actinomycetota > Actinomycetes > Propionibacteriales > Propionibacteriaceae > Luteococcus > Luteococcus japonicus. The sequence goes on from NZ_RKHG01000001.1 coordinate 2,161,307, forward strand.
CCACCCGACCAGAAGGCATCCCAGACGCGGTCGATCTTGCCCTTCAGCTCACCAGTGATCACCCGGTGAGCCTACCGGCGGGAACTGACCAAGGCGGTCAGCCCAGGAAGCTCTTGATGATGGGTGCCGCGGTCTTCGAACCGGACTCGCCCTCGGCCACCATGGCGGCGACGGCGTAGTCCTTGTTCCACGCAATCATCCATGCGTGCGTCTGTGGCGGGGTCTTGCTGCCGAACTCGGCCGTGCCGGTCTTGGCGCCGTCCATCTTCCCGGCCAGCACCTTGCCGGAACCGTCGGTGACCACGGCCCGCATCATCTGCTGCAGCTGCTTGGCCTCGGTGGGGGACAGCGGCGTGCCCTTCTGCGTCGGCTTCTTGCTGGCCACCAGCCACGGCACCACCGTCTTCCCGGAGGCGACGGAGGCCGCCACCGCGGCCATCGCCATCGGAGATGCCTCGACGGTTCCCTGGCCGATCATGTCGGCGGCCTTGCCCACCGGATCCTTCGCGGGTGGGACGGAGCCGAAGAAGGAGGAGAAACCAGCGTCGTGGTCCATGCCCATCCCCAGGCTGGCGGCGGCCTGCGCCAGGTCACTGTCGCCGAGCTTGGGGGCGCTGGCCAGGAAGGCCGTGTTGCAGGAATTGGCCAGCGCATCGGTGAGGGTGATGTTGCCCACCTTGGAGCTGGGGAAGTCCGTGTAGTTCTTGAAGACGCGGCCGTTGACAGTCAGGTTCGCGGTGCAGGGAACCTTCGTCGTCGGCGTCACTCCCTTGCGCAGCAGTGCCAGGGAGCTGACCACCTTGAAGGTGGAGCCCGGCGCGTAGCGGCCGAAGGTCGCGTTCGGATTGGCGCCGCTGGCCGGTGAGTTGGCGGCGGCGAGGATGTCACCGCTGCCCACCTTCAGCACCACCAGCGAGGCGACGCCCTTCTGCGAGGCCAGTGCCTTCTCCGCCTTCTCCTGCAGCCCTCGATTCAGGCTGAGCGCCACGGGGGTGCCCGGCTTGGCGGGGCTGGAGAAGAGCTCCTTCACGGGGCTGTCCTTGTCCGGCGCCGGGCTGGGCGAGGTGCCGGGGCTGGCGGGAGCCGCCGTCGGTGCCTCGGTGCCGACCTTCCTGCCCACGACGTCGATCCGGTGCCCGACACTTCCGCGCAGTTGTGCGTCGTAGCGCTTCTGCAGGCCCGACGTGCCGACGTGGTCTGCTGCCTCCACATCACCCTTGCCGGCCTTCACGTCCTCCGGCGAGGCCAGGCCGGAACCGCCCAGGATCCCGGCCGCGAAGGTGGAGCTGGGTGCCAGCGGCATCTCGACGGGAATGACCGAGACCCCGGCCATCTCCTTGACGGTCTCCGGGACCTTCCCGGCCCGCAGGGTGATGGCGGGCACGAAGGCCTTGTGGCCGGCGGCCGCCACCTGCTTGGCATAGTTCGCGGCATCCAGGCCCAGCGTGGCCGCCAGCTTGCGTGCCGTGGCATCCCACTGGGTCTTCGCGGTGCTCGCCTTGTCCACCCCCACCTGGTAGGCGGTGGTCATCTCCACCAGCGCCATTCCTTCGGAACCCACGATGGAGGCCCGCTTGGGGGCATCACGCAGGTGGCGCAGTCGCGTGTTCCCGTCCAGGTCGGCCTGGACGATCTTCGGGTTCCACTCCACCTTCCATGCGCCGTCGACGAATTTCAGGGGGGCAGTGGTCTGCCAGCTCCAGGTCTGGCTCCCCAGCTGGAGCTTGTGGTCCAGGGGGACGCTGGCGCTCTGTGACTTGCCGTCATAGGTGACCTGGCCAGGGGTGATGGTGGGCCGCAGGTCATCCATGCCATTGGTCAACACCTGCAGCTCGGTCTGCGCCGGGCCGGCGTCGACGACGGGTGCCTTCAGCACGTCGCCCTTGGCCAGCGCGGCGGCGAACTGCTTGGCCGCATCGTCGGCGGCCGGGAGGTTCTTGGGTGGCGTGGTGTCCTGACCCCCGGTGCAGGCGGTGGTGGCCAGCAATGCGGCGAGCGTGGGCAGTGCGAGCAGATGCGCGGCGGACTTCATGGATTGCCTCCCAAGGTTCGTCGTCGAGCCTAGCGACGGCCTGTGGCATTGCCCGGGAATAGGTGGCTGTCGAACCACGTTTATTTGAGTGAAACATCAACTATTCTGTTGGTGACCCATAGGAGCAGTCATGCAGATCGGCATCTTCACCATCGGCGACGTCACCGCCGACCCGACGAACGGCACCGTGCCCACCGAGAACCAGCGGATCAAGGCCACCGTCGCCATCGCGAAGAAGGCGGAGGAGATCGGCCTCGACGTCTTCGCCACCGGTGAGCACCACAACCCGCCCTTCGTCGCGCCTGCCAACCCGCCGATCCTGATGGCCCACCTCGCCGCGGTCACCGAGAAGCTGATCCTGTCGACGGCCACCACGCTGATCACCACCAATGACCCCGTGCGTCTGGCCGAGGACTATGCCTATGCCCAGCACCTGGCCGACGGCCGCATCGACCTGATGCTCGGCCGCGGCAACACCGGCCCGGTCTACCCCTGGTTCGGCAAGGACATCCGGCAGGGCATCAACCTCGCACTGGAGAACTACAACCTGCTGCACCGGCTGTGGCGCGAGGACGTCGTGGACTGGCAGGGCAAGTTCCGCACCGCCCTGCAGGGATTCACTGCGACGCCCAGGCCGCTCGACGAGATTCCGCCCTTCGTCTGGCACGGTTCCATCCGTTCCCCGGAGATCGCGGAGCAGGCCGCCTACTACGGTGACGGCTTCTTCCACAACAACATCTTCTGGAACATCGAGTACACCCGTCAGATGGTCGAGCTGTACCGCCAGCGCTATGAGCACTATGCGCACGGCAAGGCGGAACACGCCATCGTCGGGCTGGGTGGGCAGTTCTTCATGCGCAAGAACTCGCAGGATGCCGTCAATGAGTTCCGGCCCTACTTCGACAATGCCCCGGTCTACGGCCACGGGCCGATGCTGGAGGAGTTCACCCACCAGACGCCGCTGACCGTCGGATCCCCGCAGCAGGTGCTGGAACGCTACCTGGGAATGGTCGACCACGTCGGCCACTACCAGCGCCAGCTCTTCCTGATCGACCATGCGGGCCTGCCGCTCAAGACGGTGCTGGAGCAGTTGGACCTGCTGGGCGAGATCCTGCCCGAGATGCGCAAGGGCTATGCCGAGGGGCGCCCTGCGGACATCCCCGATGCCCCCACGCATGCGTCGATGTTGGCCGAGCGGGGTGCCGTCGCGGAGGCCGCGCAGTACCACTTCGGCGACCGACAGGACGTGTGGACGGGCACGAGCGACCGGGACCAGAACGCTGTCTGACCCGTTGCTCGGGGCCTGGGTGTCCCCTGAACAGGTGACATCCGGACCCCGACTCCTGAAGGGCCCTTGTGGAAGTCACCGCCCGTGGGACGTCAGGTTGGCCGAATCTGGCGGTTGGCATAGTGTCATGGACGGCGCCGAGTCGGGGGACCGGGGTCACAACAGGGGGAAATTCATGCGGTCAACCGCAAACAGCAGGTACATCAGCTTCATCGCGATCCTGTGCACCGCCACGGGACTGATGGCGCTGGCACACCACACGGGCCACCAGTGGGCCGCGTTGCTCACCGTGCCGCTGGCGACGATCGTCTGGCTCGAGACGAACCTGCGCCGCGGGCGCATCCATGGTTCCAGCCTTGCCACCGTCCACGACGTGGCGCGGCAGCGCACCGCCCAGCAGCCACAGGGCAATGCCGAGCTCTTCGACCTTGCGGCCCACCGTGCACTGCGCGAGCCCCGTAGGCAGGAGCTGGCCGAGGACCACGTCGCGCCGATCCTGGCCGTCGACTTCCCCGGCGTGCGTCAATCCTCTCGGATCCGGGTGGGTGCCTGACCGTCGCGAGCCGCAGGGCGTCCGAGTGGTTCCCTGCAGTCCGCTCGTGGTGCAACACACGCGGATCGTGGGAACCCGAGCGCCTGCCGGGTTCAGGCTCCCAGGCGCATCCAGGCGTCGCTGCGGGCCCGCAGGGCGAGCGTTGCGACGCGGGCCAACAGGTAGCCGCCGTAGGCCAGCCAGAGCCAGATGACGCCGCGCCCGGCATGGTCGACAGCCAGGGCCATCGGCACGTAGGCCAGCGTCGCCACCATTCCCGCGAAGGCCAGGTAGCGTGCATCCCCGGCACCGATCAGCACGCCATCAAGGACGAAGACGATCCCCCCGATGGGCGTGATCAGGGCCAGCACCAGCAACAGGCGCACCAGCAACTGCTGCACCTCGGCATCCGGGGTGAAGACCGGCGCGAGCACCCCGCGCACCAGCACCAGTCCCGCGGCGAAGACCAGCCCGCCGGCAACGCCCCACCAGCACAGCTTGGCCGTGATGGAGCGCACCTTGCCGGCGTCGCCCCGGCCCAGCTCGTGCCCCACCATAGCCTGGGCGGCGATGGCCAACGCGTCCAGGGCCAGGCACAGGAAGCTCCAGATGGAGTTCGTCACCTGGTGTCCGGCCAGGCCCACCTGGCCGGTTCGGGCCGCCACGGCGACGGTGACCGCCAGCGAGGCCTGCAGCCACGCACTGCGCATCACCAGCCAGACGCCGCCGCGGGCGGCCTCCAGCACGCCATGCACCCGAACTCCCAGCGGCACCCCGGCGCGGACGGCGCCGCGCAGGACCACCGCTGTCAAGACCGAGGCCCCGATGGCCTGAGCGAGCAGGGTTCCGGTGGCGGAGCCGCGGATCCCCATCCCCATCCCGTACATGAACAGGGCATTCAGCCCGATGTTGGCCAGGTTCATGCTGACCGCGACCGCCAAGGGGGTGCGGGTGTCCTTCATGCCGCGCAGCACGCCGGTGGAGGCGAGCATCAGCAGCAGCATGGGCAGCCCCCAGCAGGCGATCCGCAGGTAGTCGACGGCCTGCGAGGAGACCTCGGGGCCTGCGCCGTACCACCCGATCACCGTCGGCGCCGTGAGGTTCAGCACCACGGCGAGCAGGCTGCCGAGTCCGAGCCCCAGCGCCATGCCGTCGATGCCGCCGGCCAGTGCTCGACGGCTGTCGCCGGCACCGATCCGGCGCGCCACCAGGGAGGTGGTGCCGTAGGCGAGGAAGACGCACAGCCCGTTGATGATGTTGAGCACGCTGCTGGCCAGGCCCAGCCCGGCGAGCTGGCGGGTGCCCAGATGGCCCACCATCGCCGAGTCCGCCATCAGCAGCAGGGGTTCGCTGACCAGCGTCGCGAAGGCCGGGATGGCGAGGGCAAGGATCTCTTGTGAAAGGCTGGTGCGGGTCTGCGGCGGGCTGGTGGGACTGGGCACCACGCCACTCTAGGTGGGGAATAGTCCGTCACCCATCCCCGTTGTTGAATTGTTGATCAGTTATCGAGTGAGGACGTCATGAAGATCGTTGCCATCAGTGCCGGACTCGGCGAACCGTCGAGCACCCAGCTGTTGGGGGAGCGGCTGCTGAAGGCCGCGGGAGCAGATCAGGTGCACCATGTCGAGCTCCGACTGCTGGCGCATGACCTGGTGAACTCGTTGCTGACCCGGATGCAGTCGCCTGCCCTGGAGCAGGTGATCACGGAGGTGGTCGAGGCCGATGCCCTCATCGTGGTCAGCCCGGTCTACAACGCGTCGGTCTCCGGGCTGTTCAAGATGTTCTTCGACGTCCTGCACGAGGGTGCCCTGCTGGACAAGCCCGTCTTGCTCGCCGCCACGGGCGGCACGCCCCGTCACTCCCTGGCCATCGACCAGGCGATGCTGCCGCTCTTCTTCTACCTCAAGGCCGCCGTCGCACCCACCGCGGTCTTCGCCGCGACGGACGACTGGGGCGATGCCGGCTCCGGACTCGACGGCCGGATCGAGCGAGCCGGTCGGGAACTGGCCGCGATGGTGCGGGTTCGCCGGGGAGAGTCCCTGGGCGACGTCGTCGATGCCCCTCAGGAGCGCCGCGAACGCACGGTCACGGCCGACGACTTCACGGTGACGAAGTCCTTCGAGGAGATGTTCAACGCGATCTGAGCCGTCGGCTCGTTTCCCGAGCCCGCCGAGGGATTCAGTCCTGTTCGAACTGGGCGTTGAAGTTGGTTCCCCGCCGATGGTCCAGGATCACCGAGGTCTCGGTGCTGGCGACGGCGCGGTGCTCACTGAGGTCGTGCAGGACGAAGGCGCGCAGCTCGGTGGGATTGGAAGCGGCCACCCACAACACGAAGTCGTAGTGGCCGCCCAGGAAGAAGACATTGAGCACGGCGGGCAGCTTCGCCAGCCGTTCGGTCTCGGGTTGGAGTTCCTCGCGGGAACCGGGATGGATCCGCACGAAGATCAGTGCCTGCAGCGGCCGCCCGATGGCGGTGGTGTCAACCTCCGCGTGGATACCGCTGATCACCCCCGCCTCGCGCAGGGCCTGGACACGTGCGTGGCTCGTCGACTCGGCCGTCTTGGTGGCCGCTGCGAGTGCCGCATTGCTCATCCGACCGTTCTCCATCAGGAGTCTGATGATCTGGTGGTCGGTGGCGTCCAGCTGACGTGGGCCCTTGTTCCGTGGGCCGCCCTGGGCGTGGTGTGTGGCGTCTTTGGTCACATGGTCGAGACTACTGACTCTTGGTCCGTCCGTGTGCGGCGGCCCCGTGCGCAGCCTCCTCGACCTCACGCATGGCGTCGAAGTCCAGCTTCGCGTGGCTGCGCCTTCCCGGGCCCATCATCCGGTACAGCAGGGCCATCAGACCGACCCACACGGGAGCCGCCAGCAGCGCCATCCGGGAGTCCTTGGACAGGGCGAGCACCACGAAGATTGCCGCGAAGAAGACCAGCGTCGCCCAGGGCATCAGGCGTGGCAGCGGCATCCGGAACGCGCTGGTGGCGTGACGCTCCGGGAACTTCTTGAGGTACTGGATGTAGCTGACCATGATCAGGCCCCACACGGAGATGTAGAGCACCGAGGAGACACCGGCGATCATGCTGAAGGCCTCCATCACCGAACCCTCCAGCGAGACCATGATGATGGCCGGCGAGATGCACAGGGCGGTCAGGAAGAGCGCATTGCGCGGGATGTGGCGCCCGGACAGCTCGGCGAAGCGGGCGGGGGCGTCACCCTCGCGGGCCAGGCCGTACATGATGCGCGACGTGGAGTAGACACCCGAGTTGGCCGACGAGGCGGCCGAGGTGAGCACCACGAAGTTGATCACGTGGAAGGCGATCACGATGCCCACGAAGCCGAACATCGTCACGAAGGGACTGTGCTCGGGGTCGATCATGTCCCACGGGACCACGGACATGATCACGCCGAGGGCCAGGACGTAGAAGATCAGCACACGGGCGGGGATGGAGTTGATGGCCTTCGGCAGGTTGTGCGTCGGGTCGGCGGTCTCGGCGGCGGCGGTACCGGCCATCTCGATGCCCTGGAAGGAGAAGATGGCGATCTGGAAGCCGGCCAGGAAGCCGGAGACGCCCGTCGGGAAGAAGCCGCCACGGTCCCACAGGTGGGCGATGGATGCCGCGGGGGCACCGGCCTGCGGGGGCTGGAAGGCGGTCAGCGCCAGGTAGCCACCCACGAAGATGAGGGCGACGATGGTCACGATCTTGATCATCGCGAACCAGAACTCCATCTCACCGAAGAGCCGGACGGCCACCATGTTCAGGCCGGTCAGCAGCAGGACCACGCACAGGGCGGGAATCCACTTCGGGAGATCTGGGTACCAGACGGACAGGTAGCCACAGATGGCGACGGTGTCGGCGATGCCGATGACCACCCAGCACATCCAGTAGGTCCAGCCGATGTAGAAGCCGGCCCAGGTGCCGATCAGGTCGGTGGCGAAGTCCGCGAAGGACTTGTAGGCGAGGTTGGACAGCAGGAGCTCGCCCATGGCCCGCATCACGAAGAAGAGGAAGAAGCCGATGACGGCGTAGACGAGCAGGATGGACGGGCCGGCGAGGTGGATGGTGCGGCCGGAACCGAGGAACAGGCCGGTGCCGATGGCACCGCCGATGGCGATCAGCTGCAGGTGCCGGTTGGTCAGGCCACGCTGGAGCTGCACTTCGTGCGCGCCCAGCCCCGTGGTTGGGCGGCGTGAATTGGGTGGGACCGGGCCGTTCTGGACGGATTCTTGTTCGGTCATGGAGGACTCCCTTGTCTTCTCCGGATGGATCTCTTGCCGGATGGTGTGACGGGCCCGCCGTGGCGGGCGATGGGCGAGGCTCATTCTGCACCCCTGCCTCCGGTGTGCGAGGGGTGGGCCGTGAGGCCAGTGGGCGGGGGCTGCGACGCTGCAGCCCCCGCCAGTTGGATTCCTGCGACTACTTCAGGAGGTCTTCGACGGGGGTGAACTCGATGTCGAAGGCCTCGGCGACACCCTGGAAGGTGCACTTGCCCGCGTGGGTGTTGAGACCCTTGGCCAGCGCGGGATCATCGGCAAGCGCCTGCTTCCAGCCCTTGTCCGCGATGCGCACGGCGTAGGGCAGGGTGGCATTGGTCAGTGCCCAGGTGGAGGTGTTCGGGACGGCACCGGGCATGTTGGCCACGCAGTAGAAGACCGAGTTGTGCACCTCGAAGGTGGGATCCGCGTGCGTGGTGGGGTGCGAGTCCTCGAAGCAGCCGCCCTGGTCGATGGCGACGTCGACGAGCACCGAACCGGGCTTCATCTGGGAGACCATCTCGTTGGTGACCAGCTTGGGTGCCTTGGCGCCGGGGATCAGCACGGTGCCGATCACCAGGTCAGCGGCCAGCACCTGCTCGCGCACGGTCAGGGCCGACGAGGCCAGGGCGTGCACCTTGTTGCCGTAACGCCAGTAGCTCTGGCGCAGCTTGTTCAGGTCCACGTCGAGCATCGTCACGTCGGCGCCCATGCCCATCGCGATCTGCGCTGCATTCTGGCCGGCAACGCCGCCGCCGAGGATGACGACCTTGGCCTGCTGCACGCCGCCGACACCGCCGAGCAGGACGCCGCGGCCGCCATTGGCCTTCAGCAGGTGGTTGGCGCCCACCTGCGGTGCCAGGCAACCGGCAACCTCGCTCATCGGGTAGAGCAGCGGCAGCGAGCGGTCGGGCAGCTGCACGGTCTCGTAGGCGATGCCGGTGGTGCCGGCCTTCAGCAGGGCGTCGGTCTGCGGCTTGTCTGCGGCCAGGTGCAGGTAGGTGAACAGGATCATGTCCTCGCGCAGGAAGCCGTACTCCTGCTTGATGGGCTCCTTGACCTTGATGACCATCTCGCCCTTGGCCCAGGTCTCCTCGGCACCCTCGACCATCGTCGCGCCCTGGGCGACGTACTCCTCGTCGGTGATGGAGGAACCGAGCCCGGCACCCTTCTGCACGAAGACCTCGTGCCCGTGCTTGACCAGTTCGTGCACGCCGACCGGGGTGATTCCGACGCGGAACTCGTTGTTCTTGACCTCTGTGGGGATAGCAATGCGCATGACAGCTCCTTTGCTGTGCTCGTGCTTCTGTGCTGTGGTGACGTCGCGGGCTTGCCCACGGCTTCTGTGACCGAGTCTTGGAGCAGAACCGTTCAGGGTGAAGGGTTTTCGTGTCAAGGCGAACATTCTTCGGTGCTTCTTGCGGCGTGTGGCGCATGGGGAAGCCAGAAGAACGGCGGACGGCGAAGGATCTTCGGAAAGCTCTCATGGTGAGAAGTGGACCGGAAAACCAGTCACATGGAGGCCATGGCAACGGCACAGCAGGCACACAGGCGTCGCCTCGAACGTTGTTCCCATGAGCAAACAGATCAGCAGCCAGCAGACCACCAGCCGTCCCGGCGCCCTGCGCCGCACCATGGCCAGCCTCGCCGCCGCCGGCGCGATCGCCTTCGGGGGAGTCGGCACCCTGTCCGCCACCGAGGCGCTGGCCGCCGGGGTTCGCCAGCAGACCTATGTCGTGCAGCCGTCGACGGTCCAGGTGCAGACCAGCACCCTCACCGGGAGTCCTCGCGGCAAGGACTGAACCGTCCTGCGGCACCAGTTTTTCAATGTTCTCCCCGCAAGATTGAATCTCCAACAAGCACAGGGGATCGCCCCTCCTTGGCGGTCTCTGCGCCCTCCGGCATCAAGAGGCTGTCCACAGGCAGTTGTCTCGTCATGGATTCCTTGGTGACAAGCCGTTGTGCACAGATTCGAGGGTTTTCCACAGGGTGACTGTGGACAGCGGTCGACCTTGTGGATGACCATATGACGGTCGATCGATTGCTTTGGTGTCTGAGACATTTCGGTCCATGTCCACCACCACCGGCGCCAGCCCGCGCGCCAGCCAGCGCGAACGGGGCCGCCCGGAGAACGAGCAGGCCGTCGCCGTCCCCGTCGGCCACCTGAAGGCGCGCCGAAGCCCCCGGCTGGTTGCCGCGGGCCTTCTGGTCGCGTGCCTCGGCGGCCTGGGCGGGGCGATGGCCTACCAACAGGCCTCCCATGCGAACCAGGTCATCGTCGTGCAGCACACGGTGCCCCGCGGCGAGGTGGTTCGCCAGTCCGACCTGGCGGTGGTGACCATCGGGTCAGCCCCTGGCGTGCACACCACGCCGGCCCGTGACCTCGACGCCCTGATTGGGCGACGCGCCCTGGTGGACCTGCCCGCGGGATCCCTGGTGGCCACTGAGTCCGTGGGCGAGCCGCGCCTGCCGGACGGGACGGCGCAGCTGGGCCTGAAGTTGGCCGCCGGACGGCTCCCCGTCGAGCCGCTGCCCGCCGGCACGCCCGTCGACCTGGTGGAGGTGACCTCGGACAAGCAGGGCGTCACCGCCGCCACCCAGTCCTCGTCCCTGGTGGTGGAGGCCCGGATCCAGACGGCCGGGCAGCCCAGTCCCGACGGCTCCGCGGTGGTGCTCGACGTCGCGGTACCCGCAGCACAGGCCCAGCGGATTGCCGACCTGGCGGCACGGGACCTGCTGGTCATCGTGCGCCGGCCCGGGGGTTGAGATGGCCGTCATCACCCTGACCAGCGCCACCGGTGCGCCCGGTGTCACGACCGCTGCGCTCGGTCTGGCCCTCACCTGGCCGCGGGACGTGCTGCTGGCCGACTGCGACCGGGACCCCTCCCAGGCCATCACGGCGGGATGGCTGCGGGGCGCTGACCTGGGTGGCCGGGGCCTGGGCCAACTGGCCGGCGTCCACCGGGAGCACCGTCGGCTGTCCGAGGAGATGTGGTTGCAGACCGTGGACCTCGGGGATGCCGGGGACCGGGACCTGCGCTTCCTACCGGGATTCACCCATCCGGGGGCCGTGGCACTGTTCGCTCCCATCTGGCAGGAACTCGTCGATTCCTTCACCGCACTGGGCTCCGGCGGCACCGACGTGGTGGTGGATGCCGGACGCACCGGCCGCGACGGGCTGCCCGCCCCGTTGGTGGCCGGCAGCGACATGCTGCTGGTGTGCGTGCGCAGTTCCCTGAGGGCACTGGCGGGCCTGCGGCTGCACCTGCCCACCCTGCAGGCGCACGTCGAGGCGCTGGGCGCGCCATGCGATCTGGGCCTGCTGGTGGTGGGCCCGAATGACCCCTATGGCAGCCGCGAGATCGAGAAGCAGTTCGGCGTGCCCGTGGTGGACAGCCTGGCGTGGGATCCGAGGCAGGCCAAGGTCTTCAGTGACGGATCCGTCCCTCCCCGGAGCCTGGCGGGTGGGGCGCTTCCTCGCAGTTTCAAGGCCTGTGCCTCCCGGATCGCCGAGACGGTCCAGCGCCGCAATGAGGTGCTGGCGGGCACTCGGGCACCCGTCGAGTGGGGTGCGCGATGAGCCGCCGGCCCGCCGCTCCACGCAAAGATCCCACCGTTGAGCCTCCCAGCTTGGCGCAGGCTCTCGGAGGACTGGGAGCCGCACGTCACGAGCCCGGTGCTGCCCCCGCGGTCACGGCGACGGCTGCGATGCCGGCGTCCACTCTGGGCGCGGTGCGCCCGCAGTGGTCACGGGACACCACTGGCGTCGACTGGGACGTGGTGGTGCGCCTGAGACGGCGTGCGTCGGAGGAGATCACCGACGTCAGCGAGCACTGGAGCAGCGACCGTGGCCGGGCCATGGCTCCGGAGGACCGCCGGATGATGGGGCGTTCCGTGATCCGGCAGGTGGTGCGCCAACACGCCGAGACCCTCGCGTTGGAAGGTCAGGCGTTGTGGGACATCGAGCTGGAGCAGGCCTATGCCGCGGCCGTCGAGAATGCGATCTTCGGCTACGGCAGGCTGCAACCCCTGTTCGAGATCCCCGATGCGGAGAACATCGAGATCCACGGCTGGGACTCCGTCATGGTGCAGTACGGCGACGGGCGGCGGGTGGCGCATCCTCCTGTGGCGGACTCCGACGAGGAGCTGGTGGAGGCCATCCGTTTCCTGGGCGAGTCGGCGAGTCCCAGCAGGCCCTTCGACGACGCACACCCGATGATGACGCTGGCGCTCGGCGAACGCTTCCGCCTGCACGCCATCGGCTTCGGGCTCAGCTTTCGGCCCAGCATCATCATCCGCCAACACATCCTCACTGCGGTGAGCCTGCGGCAGTTGGCCGACGGCGGCATGATGCCCCTCGAGGTGGCCCACCTGCTGCACGACGCCGTCCTGGGCCGCAAGTCCGCCGTGATCAGCGGTGACCAGGGAGCCGGGAAGACAACCCTGCTGCGCGCCATGATCAACGCGATCCCTGCCACGGAACGATTCGGCACCCTGGAGACCGACTACGAACTGCTCACCCACCTGCAGCCCGGGCGCAAGAACATGCTGGCACTCCAGGCCAAGGTGGGCATGGGGGAGCGTGCCGCCGACGGCAGCCGGATGGGCGAGTTCACCATCAGTGACCTGATCCCCGAAGCGCTGCGTCAGAACCTCTCCCGCCTGGTGGTGGGCGAGGTACGCGGTGGCGAGGCGGCCGCAATGTTCGAGGCGATGCAGGCCGGCGCCGGCTCCCTCAGTACGACGCACTCGCACTCCGCATCGTCGACGATGGACCGCCTGGCCTCCCGCGTTGCCCAGGGCGGCGTGGTCAGCATCGACGAGGCGTACCGCCAGATCGCCCACAACATCCACCTGCTGGTGCACGTGAAGCTGGTCGACGACACCTGGCGCGGGGGAGTCCGTCGTCGCCATGTCTCTGAGGTGCGGCTGCTGACCGGCGGCATCGAGGCCGGCCGCCCCGTCACCCACCTGCTCTACGAGGCGGCGACCCAGAACCGGCCCGCCGTCTGGCACCCCGACGCGACGCTGACCGACGAACTGGCAGAGTTCGCGGGATCCTTCGACGAGTCGGCATGAATCCCGTCGCCGCCGGGCTGAGCCTATTCGCCGTCATTGCCGGCCTGCTGCTGGTGGTCGACGGCCTGCACCCCCGCGACCGAGGGTTGTCCACAGCCCCATCCACACGCCTGTGGACAACTGTGGAAAAGTGGTGGGCTCGGCAGACCCGACGCAGCAGGACCCAGCTGGTCGGCTCCGGTGTGTTCGCGGTGGTTGCCTTCCTGATCACCGGCTGGCCCATCGTGCTGGTCGCGCTGCCCCTGGCCACCGTCGGCCTGCCGGCGCTGCTCTCCGAACCACGCAACCGGGACATCGAGATCCTCGAGGCCCTCGACAGGTGGGTGCGCGCCCTGGCCGCCTCACTGCCCACCGGAAAATCCATCCCCGACGCCATCCGCACGACCTGCGGCCAGGCCCCCGGTCTGCTGCGCGCCCCACTACGAGTGATGGTGGCCAGGCTGGACGCTCGCTGGACCACCAGGGAGGCCCTGCTGGCCTTGGCCGATGACCTCGACTGTCCCGACGCGGACGCCGTGCTGGCTGCACTGGTGCTGGCCGCCCAGCGCGGCGGCGTGGGGGCCACCTCCATCCTCGACGAACTGGCCGACACCATCCAGGCCCGGCTGCGGGCACTGCGCGAGATCGAGGCGGAACGGGCCAAACCACGAGTGGTGGTGCGCCAGGTGACCATGATCAGCCTCGTCGCCATTGGTCTGGCGTTGCTCACCCAACCGGACTACTTCCGGCCCTACCGCACGCCGCTCGGCCAGGTGATCATGCTCGCCGAGCTTGCCTGCTACCTGGCCTCGCTGGCCTTCATGCGTCGCCTCACCCGGCCGCGCCGCCGGGAACGCATCCTGCGTCGGGCAGACCATGCGCAGGAGGTGGGTTCCAGTGCATGACCCGGTCCTGCTGATCACCATCGCCAGTGGACTGCTGGCCGCTGGTGGATTCTTCCTGGCCATCACCGGTCTGCGCTCGCAGCCCCCACGGCTTGCCGACGCGCTGGCCCAGGTGGCCGGCCGTGCGGATGCCGGTGCCGGCCCCGATTCCTGGGCGGACGTGCTGGGTCCGGACAAGGACCTGACCAGCAGATTCGGGGCCTGGGCCTTCACCCGTCTCAGGCTTCCGCTGCGGGAGCGCACCCGGCGTGTCCTGGGGCTGCGCGGGCGCTCGATCGGCGACTTCTTCGCCGAGAAGCTGATCCTGACCGGCCTCGGCCTGGCGACGCCGCTGCTGGGCACGGCACTGCTGCAAGGGATGGGAAGGCTCGTCGCGCCGGTCCCGGTGGCAGCCTCCATTGCCTGTGCCGTCCTGGGTTGGTTCTGGCCGGACATCGCCCTGCGTCGCTCCGACGAGTCGGTGCACGCCGATGCCGGCGAAGCCCTGCTCACCTGGTTCGACCTGGTGACGCTCGAGCGGCTGGCCAATGCCTCGGCCGCCCAGGCCATGATGTCGGCTGCGTCATTGTCCGACACCCCGCTCTTCTCCCGGATCCGCACGGCGCTGGACCGCGCACGGCTGGAGCAGCGAGCCCCGTGGCACGAATTGCAGCGGTTGGCCACGGAGATGGACCTGCCGGAGATCAGCGACATGGCCGACGTGATGCGGATGGAGGAGCAGGGCGCGGCGCTGTCCCAAAACCTGCGCGCCCGGGTCCGGGAGCTGCGGGATGCCCACCTGCTGGCGGAGAAGCTGGCCGCCCAGCAGATCTCCGAGCGAATGACCTTGTGGATGGTCATTCCCACGATGGTCTTCGGTCTGGTCTTCCTCGTGCCACCCATCCTCAAGTTGATGGGCATCGAGGGTTGAATTCCCCATTCCGGATGCAATTGTCCACAACCAGAGCTGGTTGTCCACAGACCCTGTGGACAACTGAAAGGCCACACCAATACTGCAGGTGAAAGGAAGAACCATGAACCACATCGCCCACCTCGTCGGCCTCGTCATCACCGTCCTCAACCCCCAACCGCTGCGGCGCAATGAACGGGGCCTGTCCCAGTCGACGGAGAACGCGGTCCTGCTCGCCGGCGCCGTGCTCGTCGCCGGTCTGGTGATCAAGGCCGTCACCGCCTATGTCAGCCGCAACATGCCCAAGTGAGGTCCAGATCCCCATGTCCACCGATGAACGCGGCCTGTCCGAGAGCCTCCAATGGGCCGTGCTGCTGCCCGTGGTGATGCTCACCGTCCTGGGCATCATCCAGTCCGGCATCTGGTTGCACGGCCGAAGCGTTGCGGCCAATGCGGCGCTGGCCGGGGCGGAGGCACAGGCGCTGTCCGGTGCCGGCGGGGGGACCGGGGCGCGCGTCGCCCGGGAGGTTGCCGAGCATGGCGGCCTGCGTGAGGTCCAGGTGCAGGTGGGGGGTGGGCGCGATGTCTCGGTGGCGGTCACGGCGCGGGTGGACACCTTCTTCGACCTGGGGCGTTCCCGGGTCATCGCCCACGCCGAGATGCCCCGGGAGTTGCCATGACGCGCCCGGGGACAAACCGCCGCAGGAACGAGCGCGGGGCCGTGGCCGTCGAGGTGGTGCTGCTCGTCCCGGCCCTGGTCCTGCTGTTGGGCGTCTTCGTCGCCGGGTGGCGGCTCTGGTCGGCCAGGACCCAGGTCACCGATGCGGCCGCTTCAGCCGCCCGCGCCGCCACGCTGGAGACCAGCGGATCGGTGGCCCGGGCTCGCGCCCATCGAGTGGCCCGGACCAATCTGGAGGTTCTACGCGTCCCGTGCGGCAGTTCCACCATTGATGTCGATGTCTCCGGCTTCGCGCGGCCACCGGGACAGCCTGCCCAGGTCCGGGTCGACGTCGGCTGCACCGTCGGGCTGGGAGACCTGCTCGTGCCCGGCCTGCCAGGCAGCTGGAGGGTCCACGGCACGGCCAGCCAGACGATGGACACCTTCCGGGAGCGGCAGCCATGAAGCGTTTGGTGAGGGGGTTGGGCTCCTTGGTCGTGCTCCTCGCCCTGGTGGCGGGAGCGCCGATGGCGCTGCTTCGAGTGGGGCGGACGGATGCCCTGTCCGGCATTGGCCTGGACCAGCTGCTCTTCGTCGCCGACACGGGAGCGGTGCTGCTGCTGGCCCTGACACTGGTGGCCTGGGTTGCATGGTTTGTGGTGGCCGCCAGCGTGATCGCGGAGGTGGCGGCGTTGCTGAGCCGCGGTCGGATCCGGGTCCGCATCCCCGGAGGCAGCTGGGCACAGCCCACGGTGAGTGCCCTGGTGCTGGCAGTCGCGGCCATGGTGGCCTCGCCCGTCGGGGCCGCCACCGCCCAGTCCACGGACCGGACAAGCAGTGCACCCGTGGTCGCGAGCGCCACGCGACAGCCGGCAGCCGATCCTGTCCGGCCGGCGCCCACCCCACCGGCAGGTGACGAACACGAGGACTCGGTCCACCACCGTGTGGCGGCGGGTGAGGACCTGTGGACCATCGCGGAGACCTGGTATGGCGATGGCACCCGCTGGCGGTCCATCGCGTCGGCCAATGACCTGGACCCGGAGGCGGTCCTGCCCGTGGGGATAGTGCTCCGCCTCGACGGTGTGACGTCCCGCCCCACCTCCGAGCCCATGCCCGAGGAAGTGGCCGTCGTCGTGCGTCCCGGAGACACCCTCAGTTCCCTGGCCCAGGAACATCTCGGGGACTCCGCGCGATGGCCGGAGATCCAAGCAGCGAATGCCACACGCGTCGTTGACCCCGACGTGATCCGGCCCGGCTGGCGCCTGGTCCTGCCCGCCGTCGCCCCCGAGGGGACAGCTCTCGGAGCCGCCGCCTCACAGGGCCCGGCCGCCACGAAGGATCCGGTGCAGCGGGTGCCCACGGCTCCTGCGGCGCCCGTCTCCTCCGCGCCGGCGCAATCCCCGGCCGACGCTCCGGCTTCCATTCCCCACTCGGATCCGGCCCAGCAGGCAGAATCCGCCCCGCCCACCGCACCTGGTCCGCAGGCAGGACAGACGCTCGGGGCGGAGAAGACCTCCGATTCGCAGGAGCTGGACCCGGCACTGGCCGCGGTCGCAGCCCTGGGAACGCTGACCGCGGCGGCACTCAGCAGTGCCCTGGTGCTGCGTCGGCGCGCCCAGCTCGCACAACGCCCGGTGGGAAGGCGCATGGTCCTCCCGGAGCCCGAGAGCCTGCACATCGAGGCGGCACTGGCCCGAACTGCAGCCACCGCCTCCGACGCCCCCGCCCACGCCACCTACGCGGACGTGCTGCTGGGATCCCTCGACGACGGCAGCCCGGTGCTGCATGACCTCGAGGCCGCCGTCACCACCGTCGTCGTGGGTGAGCCGGACAGGGTGGACCAGGTGGTCGCCGCCGCGGCCACCGGCATTGCGCTCCAACCCTGGTCTGCCGAGTCCGGGCTGGTGGTGGCCGGCCGGATGCCATGGATCGATGCTCTCGACGAGCCGCAGGTGCAGTGCGTCGAAGACCTCGAGAGGACGGTGGTCCAACTGGAACGCAGCGTTGCCGCCCGTCGTGTTGCGCTGGGCCGGGCGCGGCTCGCTGCCGGGGGCGGGGGCTCCATGGATGAGGTTGACCTCGCAAGCCTGCGCGAGGATCCGGACCGATGGGATGCCTGGGCACCATTGCTCTTCGTCCTGGCGGAGCGACCCACCACCACCCAGTGGGGTCGCATCGAACGATCCCTGTCCGGGTCACCCGTCGGCATCAGCGTGCTCGCGGCCGGAGCGCAGGTCGCCGAGGGCACCCCTCCCCACGCCGGGGAGGTGGTCGAAGTACACGGCGAGGTGGCCAGCCTGCGTGGCACCGGAGTCCGCTTCACCCCACACCTGCTCGACGCCACGGCGCGCCGGGCGCTCGTCGACCTCTTTGAGACCACCGCCGCAGCCCGCACGACGCCGGCGCCCTGGTGGTCACATGACGAGGACCTGCCCCCCAATCTCACGCTGTTCAACCGGCGTCGCCCAACCACCCACGAAGACCAGGAGGCGCCGGTGGACCCCACGGCCTTCAACCACCCCACGCTGCTACTGCTCGGCCCGGTGGACCTGCAGGGCTGCCGCGGCGAGGCTCCCACCAGGGCTCGTCGGCAGTGCGTCGAGTACGCCGCCTGGATCCAACAACACCCGGGGCGCACCTCGAGCCAGATGGCCCGCGAACTGATGGTGGCCGAGACCACCCGCCGTTCCAACATGAGCCGGCTGCGCAACTGGCTCGGGACCGATCCCGACGGCCAGCTCTACCTCCCCGACGCCTATTCGGGCCGCATCGAGCTGCATCCCGCCGTCACCAGCGACTGGGAACACCTCCAGCTGCTGATCGGTACCTGGATCAACCGCACCAGCACCGACGGACTCGTCGAGGCCCTTGGCATGGTGCGCGGTGCGCCACTGGCCGACGCAGCGCCGGGGCAGTGGCACTGGGCGGAGGAGATGCGCACGGACATGGCCTCGGTGGCCCGCGACATCGGCCTGGTGCTCGCCGAAAGGGCGTTGGCAGAGCTGGACCTGGACCTCGCCCGCTGGGCCGTCAATCGGGCCCTGCGGGCAGCGCCAGGCGATGAACCGCTGATGCGCGCGCGGATCCGTACCGAACACCTCGCCGGAAACCGGCCCGAGGTGGAACGGCTGGTCCTGCAGACCACCCGGCAGGCCCGCAGCCTGGGGGTCGACCTCGACGACGAGACCATCGGCCTGGTCCAGGAGGTGATGGAGGGAAGGCGTCGTGCGCAGGCCTGACCGCTCTGGTCGGTAACCTCGGGGTGTCGGTCTCCTCATCGGCGCCATCCGACAACCCGTCGGCTGCCCCGGCATCACGTCAGCCGCGCTCGCGGAGGCCACCAATCGAAGGAAGGCACATGCGTACCCTCGCCAACATCATCTGGTTCCTGATGGCCGGCATCTGGCTCTGGCTCGGCTACGTCGTCGCCGGCATCCTGGCCTGCCTGCTCATCATCACCATCCCGGTTGGTGTCGCCTCCTTCCGGATGGCGAACCTCGTCGTGTGGCCCTTCGGTCGTACCGCGGTTCCTTCGCCCCACGCGGGTGCCATGACAGGGCTCGCCAATGTGGTCTGGTTCCTCATCGCCGGATGGTGGCTGGCCGCCCTGCACCTCGTCACCGCCGTCGGGCAGGCGGTCACCATCATCGGCCTGCCCAACGCCTACGTCGCGCTGAAGCTCATTCCGGTCAGCTGCTTCCCCTTCGGCAAGGAGATCGTGGACAAGCACCAGGCCCAGGCCTGGGGCTGAGCCGCTCGCCTCGTCCAGCCTGGGGCTCAGAGAAGGACCGCCACGGCTTCCGCTCGTCGGCGCAGGCCCGCGTCGCCCGGGTGTAGCCGATCCGCGGCGAAGTCCTCCGGGGTGGTGTCCATCTCCTGCAGGCTGACGAAGCCGATGTCTCGCTGCGCACACAGTTCCCGGGTCACCGCGTCCAACCGTCGGGCATCCGCGGCGAGCGAGGCGGACAGGGGCCAGCGCAGCAGCGGGGCACGCCCCATCGGGGGGCACCCGCACACCACCACCCGGCCCGCCTTGCGGGCCAGCAGGTCCAGGACCGCTGCCATCTCCCCGCGCCACTCAGCCACCGAATGCCTGGCCAGCAGGTCATGCATCCCCACCACCAGCACCGCCACGTCGCTGTGCGCGGGCAGCATGGGCACGAGCCGGTGGTGTACCCGCAGACTGGAGGCACCTGGTTCTCCGACCACCTGCCAGGAGACCTCGCCGTCGCGCAGAGCGGCCAGACGTCGTGCCAGGATCCCCGGCAGCCCGTCGGCCATTGACGTGGCCCCCGCTCCCAGCACCGTCTCGTCGCCCACCAGCACCAGGTGCTGACGTGGACCAGCACCGCCGGCACCCACGACACCGTGCGGCGCATCGGGTGGCAGCGGCAGCTCGTCGAGCTCGCCGATGGTGCGCTCGCCCTGCCGGACGGCCAACGGGCGCAAGGGTGACAGGTACCAGCTCATGGGCAAACCCTAGTGATGCAGGAATAATTCGAGGGGATCGCACGGTTACGCCTGTGGTACAGCATTCAACCAAGGAGTGGTCATGAAGATCGGCATCATCGTCGGAAGCACCCGTCAGAACCGCGCGGGCAAGCAGATCGGTGAGTGGGTCGCCGCTCGCGCCGAGGTCCGCACCGACGCCACCTTCGAGCTGGTGGACCTGGCTGACTTCAACCTGCCCTTCATGACCAGCCCCGTGCCCCCGGCCGCCCTCGGCAAGCAGTACCCGGAGCCCGAGATCCAGGCGTGGAGCAAGAAGATCGACGAGTTCGACGGCTTCATCCTCGTCACCCCCGAGTACAACCACGGCGTGCCCGCGGCCTTCAAGAATGCCGTCGACGTCCTGGGCTCCGAATGGATGAAGAAGGCCGTCGGCTTCGTCTCCTATGGCGCCGACGGAGGCGTGCGGGCCGTGGAGAACTGGCGCGTCATCCTGGCCAACTTCAACATCTATGACATCCGCAATGCCGTGAGCATCAACATCTTCACCGAGATGAGCGACGGCGCCTTCAGCCCCAACGAGCGCCGCGCCGCCGAGGTCAAGGACCTGCTGGACACCCTCGTCCCGGCCGCCCAGGCCATGGCCACCCTGCGCTGACCTGACCCCGGCAGCACCTCAGCGGGCCCTCGACACCAGGCTCTCGGCGATCTCGCCGGCCAGGTGCGGGGGCCTGCCTTCGTAGTAGACCCGGGTCCGCGGGTTTGCGAAGAGCGCCGACTGGGCCAGCACCATGTGGAGCTGGTGCAGGGGGATGAGCTCGCGCCACTCCTCGTCGGGCCGGTAGACCTCCGCCCAGCCGGCCTCGATCGCCTCCAGCAACGGCGCCTTGAACAGCCGCAGGGTCGCCAGGTCCGTGAGTGCGTGTCCGCCATGGGCCGCGGGGCGGGAGGTGACGACGCCGGACTCGGTGAAGGCTACGGTTCCGCGCCACAGATCGCCGTGGATCCGGGACGCACCGCGATGATCGTCGAAGGCACCGTCGCGCAGCAGCTCACACAGCCGCTCCAGGTGTCCCATTGATGCCGGGTCCAAGGACTCCGACTCCAGGGCCGCGCGCGCGGCCGGCATCAGCCGATGGGTGGCGTAGAAATCACCCCAGCTGCTGGGCACCTGCTGCGGAGACGACAGGGACAGTGGCTGGGCATCCAGGAAACCGTCGCCCTCCCACCCGGGCGGTGCGGCGCCGAAACCCGCGGCACCCGCCAGATGGGTGGTGGCAAGGCGCCGGCCGAAGTCCTCCGCGGCGGCCACCGTCCGGTGGTGGGGCATTCGTGCGGGCAGTCGAGTGGCCACCTGGATCCCGCCGGGGACGGCGTCGAGCCAGGCCAGACCAGCGGCGCGCCACTGTTCCGGCCCACGCGGCGGCGGGCTGGGAACCCGCTTGCGGGACTTCCTGGCGGCCTTCTTCGCGGACGCGTGGCTCTTCGTTGACTTCTTCTTGCCCATCAGGCGATCCCGAAGGAGAGCGAGCCGAACAGGACGCACAGGACGCTGCCCACACAGCCGAGCACCGCGCATACCCACGCCTGGTTGTGGCCCCGCCGGGCGCGCAGGATGCTGGCAACCGACGTGAGTGCCGTGACCACGCCCGGGCCCACCACCATCAGCGCCAACGCCAGCTGGTCTCCTGATGGTGCTGGGCAGCCGGTGGGGCATGGACGGGCCGTGCGGGCGGCCGCGATCCCGAGCATCGTGGACCCGATGCCGAAGAGCAGGGAGGTCACGACGGCCATCGTCACGGGCAGGTAGCGGGTGGAGGTGAGTTGCTGGAGTGCTCCGGCGTCGCGCGTCAGGTCGTCTGGCGTGCGGCCAGACAACAACTGATCGTTCGACTCGGTCATACGTCCATTCTAGGCGGGGTGGCCCGGGCTGGTGAATTCCACCAGTAGACGGGATTCTGCCGGATGGAAGGGGCAATCACGACGCGATGTTTGCCGGGCGCAGCTTTCGGGGCCACCAGAAGCGATCTCCCAGCACCAGGGCCAGGGACGGCACCAGCACCGTGCGCACCACCAGGGTGTCCAGCAGCACGCCGATGAAGATCACGACGCCCAACTGCGCCAGAACCACCAGCGGCAGGACGCCCAGGACCGCGAAGACGGCCGCCAGCAGGATGCCGGCGCTGGTGATCACGCCACCGGTGGCCGTCAACGAGCGCAGCATCCCTCGTCGGGAGCCGTGCTGCTCGGCCTCCTCACGCGCCCTCGTGACCAGGAAGATGTTGTAGTCCACGCCCAGGGCCACCAGGAAGACGAAGGCGTACAGCGGTACCTGCCCGTCCATCCGCTCGAAGCCGAGCACGCCGGTGAAGGCCCACCAGCCCAGGCCCAGCGCGGCCCCATAGGTGAGCAGCACGGTGCCCACGAGGACAACAGGAGCCACCAGGGAACGCAGCAGCAGTACCAGGGCGGCGAAGACCAGGCCCAGTACGACGGGGAAGATCACGCGTCGGTCCGTGGAGTTGCCGTCGGCCTTGTCCAGCCGCTGCGCCTCGCTGCCCCCGACGTGGGTGGACGCCAGTCCGTCCAGCGCCGAGCGGATCTCGCGCACCCGCTGCCCTGCGGCGGCGCTGCCAGGCTCGTCGGTGGTCACCACCTGGATCTCGACGACCTCGGTGCCGGTGACCGTCGGGCGCACGCTGCTCACGCCGTCCATCCCCTGCAGACGCTGGGTGACGGCGCCCACCTGCGACGGCGGCGTGGACACCAGGACGGGGTTGGCGGAGCCTGCCGGGAAGGACTCGGCCAGCCGCTGGGCGGCGACGATGGACTCGGGCTTCTTGAGGAACTGGTCCGCGTCGCCCAGGCCGATCCGGATGGAGCCCATGCCAAGGGCGGCCAGGAGCAGCACCAGGGTGGAGACGATGGCCACGGTCACCGGCCGACCCTCGACGAAACGTCCCACCTTGGCCCAGACGGAGTTGGCCTCGGTCGCGGCCGTCTCGCCGTCGTGCGGCACCCGGGGCCAGAAGATCCACCGGCCGAAGGTCACCAGCGCGCCGGGCAGCACCAGCAGCACGAAGGTGGCGGCCACCAGCACCCCCACGGCACAGGCCACGCCGAGCCCGCGGGTGGCGGGGAAGACCGACAGCAACAGGGTGAGCAGGCCGACGAAGACGGTGGCGGCGCTGGCCACGACCGGTTCGACGGTGCGCCGGGCGGCCACCCGCATGGCGTCATGGCGGCTGGGGTGACGGCGCAATTCGTCGCGGTAGCGGCTGATCAGCAGCAGCGCGTAGTCGGTGCCCGCGCCGAAGACCAGCACCGAGAGGATCCCGGTGGTCGACTCGTCCCAGGCCAGGTTGAAGCGGTTCAGTACGTGCGTGGCGAGCACGGCGGCCAGTCGGTCGGCGACGCCGACCACGGTCAACGGCACCAGCCAGAGCCACGGGGAGCGGTAGGTGACGACCAGCAGGATGGCGACCACCAGCGCGGTGGTGGCCAGCAGCTTGAAGTTCGCGCCGTCGAAGACGGCTCCCAGGTCCGTCTGGATGGCTGCGGGGCCGGTCACCTGGGCGGTGATGCCGTCGGGCAGCCCGCTGGAGGCCTGCTCGCGCAGTTCGCCGACGCCCTGCTTCAGTTCCGCGGCCCCGACGCCGTCCACGGTCACCGGCACGAGGACCGCGGTGCCGTCCTCGCTGGGGATCACCGGTGGCTTGGGCAGTCCGGTGATCTGCCCGGCCTTGGCGGCCAGCTTGCCGAGGGTCGCCGGCGCCATCTTCTCCTGGCTGCTGAACAGCACCATCGCCTGGCTGGAGGACTTGTCCGGCAGGGATTCCTGGGCCTTGGCGAAGGCTGCGGAGTCGCTGCCGGCGGGCAGGGAGTCGAGGCTGGTGCGGTGTGACTCCGCGTCACCCAGGCCGCCGGCCACTGCCAGGCCGATGAACAACAGCAGGAGTGCCAAGAGTGATGACGCGTGGCGACGCAGCCAGGGCTGCCGGGTGGGTGCTGGGGAAGCCGATGACATGGGCACACCTCGGTGTAGTAAATGAAACGTATTATTAATAAGATTAATCATAGAGCGGGTGGGAACGCAACAGCCCTGCCCGGCGGCAACCCGTGGATGCGATGATGGGGCGGATGCGTCCGCGGTGGACGGTGAGTGGAGGAGTGGACGATGGGGGACAGAGGCCACGGGGCAGTGCGCGCCGTCGTCCCGGACTGGGAGCCCTCGCCGGCCCTGGAAGCGCTCGACGAGCTCGTCCAGGTCTCGGCCGCGTCCATGCCCGCGGTCGCCCGGCGCGCCCAGCTCAGCGAGAGCGAGCTGCACGCCCTGCGACACCTGATGAAGGATGACCTGGGTCCCGCCGACCTCGCTCGCCTGCTGGGCGTCACCGCCGCCGCCGCGACGGGAATCGTGGACCGCCTGGAGGCGCACGGTCATGTGGAGCGTCGGCCGCACCCCAGCGATCGTCGGCGCACCATGGTGGACCTCACGCCGTCCGGTCGCACCCAGGCCATTGGCCTGCTGGCACCCATGTTCCGCTCGCTGGCCGAGGCCGATGCGGAACTGTCCGACGAGGAGCGAGCCGTGGTGACCCGCTTCCTGAGGCAGGCCACCGTGGCGATGCGGCAGGTGATGTGATGCGGATCGCGGTGATCGGCAGCGGCGCCCTGGGCGGCTACTTCGGGGCACTGCTGGCCCGCGACGGCCATGACGTCACCTTCACCGCCCGCGGCCAGCACCTCGACGCCATCCGCGCGAATGGCCTGCGGATCACCGGGCAGACCGAGATCCGGCTGGCCGTGGACGTCACGGATGACGCCGGCCGGATCGGCCCGGTGGACCTGGTCCTGCTGGCCGTCAAGGCCACCCAGCTCGAGGGCGTGCTCGCCAACCTGGAAGCACTCGTGGGCGAGCAGACCGCCGTGGTAACCCTGCAGAACGGGCTGGAGGCCCCCTCCCTCGTTGCCGACGTGGTGGGCCGGGATCATGTGCTTCCCGGCGTCGTCCGTGTCTACACGCGCATCGCCGAGCCCGGCGTCATCGACCACATGGGCGGCCCCGGCTCCATCACGATCGGTGAATGGGGCAATGCGGACACCGCGCGTGTGGCCGCGATCCGTGAGGCCTTCGCCTCGGCCGGGATTCCCAGCCCGGTGCCCGGAGACATCTGGCAGGACCTGTGGTGCAAGGTGATGCTCGTCGTGCCCACCGGCATGCTCGGCGCCCTGGCCGATGCACCGTTGGGGGTCCAGCGGACGGACCTGCGGGAGAACCTGGCGTCCATCATGGCCGAGGTCCGCCAGGTTGGTCTCGCCCAAGGTGTGGACCTGGCGGACGCGGTGGAGCAGACCCTCGCCTTTGCCGACCAGATGCCCGCCGAGGCCACCACCTCGCTGCATCGTGACCTCGACGCGGGGATCCCAGGGGAACTGGACCCGCTGGTCGGTGGCGTGCGACGCCTGGGGCGACGGGCCGGGGTTCCCACGCCGCTCTTCGACCTGGGTCACGCGCTGCTGGGGCGTCGACTGGGCTGACGGCGCTCTCGCTGTCATCCATCTCCCGGCTCTTCCGGGATTCCTCCGGCTGCCGGTGATGGTGGTGGAGGGGCCGGTCCGGTGCCATTTGCGTCGCATTTCGCAGGTGGCTGGGTGGTCATGCTGGCCCACGCATTCGGGTCACAACGCTTGAATTGTCATCCGAATTGGTTGAATCTGATACGCCTGTTCTTGGTAAAATGCCTAGTCAAAAACTATGCGTGAGAGATATATCTCAAACTCTTGTACGGGCGTATCACTTTGCACATACTGGGTTCATCGCCTCAACGACGAGGAAGGAAGATGCGATGAGCTATCAGGTGGGTTCGGAGGTCGGAGTCCTCAAGCAGGTGATCGTTCACAGGCCGGGCCGTGAGGTCACGCGATTGACTCCCCAGAACAAGGAAGCACTGTTGTTCGACGACTTGCTGTGGATGCAGCAGGCGCAGAAGGAACACGACTGGTTCACCAGGGTCCTGCGGGCGGAGGGTGCAGAGGTCCTCTATCTGCAGCAATTGCTGGCGGAAACCCTGGAGGTCCCGGTTGCCCAGGATTTCCTGCTCGAACGAGTCTTTGACGAGCGGATCTTCGGGCGCGACGGAGTGGAGTCCTTGCGCGGTCACATCGACACGCTCGACAGTGCGGATGTCGCCGAGCTGTTGATCGCGGGTCTGACCAAGCGTGAACTGCTGGAGTCGATGACGGTTCCGAATTCCATGGACATCCAATTCATGGACATGGATGACTTCGTCCTCAATCCCCTGCCGAACCACCTGTTCACCCGCGACACCTCCTGCTGGGTCTACGGCGGTGTCTCGATCAATTCGATGACCAAGCCAGCCCGCCAGCGCGAGACACTGAGCTACGAGGCCATCTACCGCTGGCACCCGCGTTTCGCCGACCACGACTTCGCCCTGTGGGGCGAGGGAACCAGCGAGGGGCGATCCACCATCGAGGGCGGCGACGTCCTGGTGATCGGCAATGGGGCAGTGCTGGTCGGACTCTCCGAGCGCACCGTCGCGATGGGCGCCGAGCGCATGGCACGACGGCTCTTCGAGGCCGGCCAGGCGGAGCAGGTGATCGCCGTGCAGATGCCCAAGGAGCGGGCACAGATGCACCTCGACACCGTGATGACGATGCTCGACCAGGAGAGCTTCATCAGGTACCAGGCCTTTGGCGATCGCAAGACGTGGGTCCTGCGCCCCGGTAAGGACGCGAACTCCCTGTCCATCGAGGAGCACGGGCCCGAGGACTTCTCCCAGGTGATCAGCGCGGCCCTGGGCCTGAAGTCGCTGCGAATCCTCACCCCTCCCTACGACGAACTGACCGCCCAGCGGGAACAGTGGAACGACGCCTGCAATGTCTTCGCCGTCGCTCCCGGCCGTGTCGTCGGGTACGAGCGCAATTCCCTCACCCGTGACTTCCTGACCAAGAACGGCATCGAGGTCCTGGACGTCCCGGGCGACGAACTCGGTCGCGGCCGCGGCGGCCCCCGGTGCATGAGCTGCCCGACCCTGCGCGAACCCCTCTGACAGAAGAACGCTCCACAGCAAGAACACACTCCGAAATACTCCCCGACCAGCCGAAAGGTCAACGATGACCCACCACGAATTGTTTGGACGCAGCTTCCTCAAGGAAATCGACTTCACCCGCGACGAGTGGCTCGAACTCCTGCGCCTTTCCTCTGAACTCAAGAAGTCCAAGAAGGAGGGCACCGAGAAGCAGACCCTCAAGGGAAAGAACATCGCCCTGCTCTTCGAGAAGACCTCCACTCGCACGCGTTGTTCCTTCGAGGTCGGCGCCTATGACCAGGGCGCCCAGGTCACCTATCTGGATCCGACCGGGTCGCAGATGGGGCACAAGGAATCGGTCCGTGACACCGCGCGGGTGCTGGGTCGCTTCTACGACGGCATCGAATTCCGCGGCAAGAAGCAGACCGACGTCGAGACACTGGCCGCCGATTCAGGCGTCCCGGTCTGGAATGGCCTGACCGATGAATGGCATCCGACGCAGATGCTGGCCGACCAGCTGACCATGCACGAGGCAAGCGGCAAGGACTACCAGGACATCGCCTTCGCCTATGTCGGCGATGCCCGCAACAATGTCGCCAACTCGCTGCTCGTCGCGGGTGCCCTGCTGGGCATGGACGTTCGCATGGTTGCCCCGAAGGAGCTCCAGACCACCGACGAGATCGTTGCGATGGGCACGAAGCTCGCCGCGGACAGCGGCGCCAAGATCACCGTCACCGATGACATCGCCACCGGCGTCAAGGGCTGTGACTTCATCTACACCGACGTCTGGCTGAGCATGGGGGAGCCCAAGGAGGTCTGGGACCAGCGGATCGCGCTGCTGAAGGACTACCAGGTCAACGCCGAGCTGATGGCTGCCACGGGTAATCCCGACGTCAAGTTCCTGCACTGCCTGCCGGCCTTCCACGACCGCAACACCGCAGTGGGCGAGGACATCTACCAGAAGACCGGCATGTCGGCGCTCGAGGTCACTGACGAGGTCTTCGAGGGACCTGCCTCCGTGGTCTTCGACCAGGCGGAGAACCGGATGCACACCATCAAGGCCGTCATGGTGGCCACCCTGGGCGAGTGGTGATCCACCATGCGTATCGTGATCGCACTGGGCGGCAATGCCCTGATGCACCGTGGCGACAAGCCTGACGCCACCAGCCAGATCGCCAATGTGGACCTCGCCTGCGCAGCACTCGCTCCGCTGGCGGAGGAACACGAGATCGTGCTCACCCATGGCAATGGTCCCCAGGTGGGGGTCCTGGCCCTGCAGTCCGCCAATGACCCGAAGCTGAGCCGCCCCTATCCCTTCGACACCTTGGGCGCCATGACCCAGGGCATGATCGGCTACTGGCTGCTGCAGTCCTTGCAGAACCACCTGCCGGGACGTCACGTGGCCTCCTTGGTGAACCAGACCCTCGTGCTCAGCGGTGACCCTGCCTTCTCCAATCCCACCAAGTTCGTGGGTGAGGTCTACACCAAGGAGGAGGCCGGGGAACTGGTCAAGTCCCGCGGTTGGGTGATGAAGGCCGACGGGGACCACTTCCGTCGCGTCGTGGGATCCCCCCATCCCCAGCGCGTGGTGGAGACCCGGCTGATCCGGACCATGCTGAATGCCGGTGCCGTGGTGGTCTGCTCGGGCGGTGGCGGTGTCCCCGTCGTGCGCAATGACCACGGGAAGCTGGCGGGCGTCGAGGCCGTCATCGACAAGGACCTCACCGCGGCGGTCCTGGCGGAGCACCTGGAAGCAGACTTCCTGATGATCCTGACCGACGTCCCGGCGGTGCTGCAGGACTACGGCACTCCCCAGCAGAAGCCGGTGCATCGGGCCACGCCTGCGAAGCTCCGGGCCCTCGGTGCTCCGGCTGGGTCCATGGGGCCGAAGATCGAGGCCGCCTGCCGGTTCGTGGAACTCACGGGTGACACGGCCGCCATCGGACGGCTCGAGGACGCCGTCGCCATCCTGTCCGGCGAGGCAGGAACCATCATCACCCCCGGTGGGGACTATGGCGGCCCGGATGACATCCGTCCGCCGCTGCCGCCCGCCGCGGAACCCAGGATCCGTCGAGCCTGACGGGTCCACCAACCCCCAAATACTTGGACGCACAAGGGGTGCGCCCGGGCACTACCAAGGAAAGGAAGTGCAGGAATGTCCAAGATCGTGAATTCCTGGAATGACTGGGATCCGTTGAAGCGGGTCATCGTCGGCCGCGCCGACAACTCGATGATTCCCCCGGAAGAGCCCGCCACATCGGAGAAGGTCCCGGTCGACTCCGCCATGCGTGGCATGTGGGGCCCTCGCCCCACCGAGACGGTGGAAGTTGCCAACGAGAAGCTCGACAACCTGGCGAAGGTACTGGAGGACCACGGTGTCGTGGTCGACCGTCCCACGCCCCTTCAGTGGAACCAGCACATCCAGACGCCGGACTTCCGCAATGACTCGATGATGACCTGCATGCCGCCCCGCGACATCCTGCTCACCATCGGCAACGAGATCATGGCCTCGGCCAACAGCTTCCGCTGCCGCTACTTCGAGTACCTCGCCTACTGGCCTCTGATGGACCAGTACTTCGAGGAGGATCCCGAGTTCAAGTGGACCCAGGCTCCGCGTCCCCGTCTGACGGACAAGAGCTACAAGCACAACTACTACGACGAGAAGATCACCCTGGAGGAGCGCCTCGAGCGCACCGCCAACAAGGACTTCGTGACCACCGAGGTGGAGCCCATGTGGGACGCCGCCGACGTGATGCGCATGGGCAAGGACCTGTTCATCCAGCACGGTCTGACGACCAACCGCAAGGCCATGGAGTGGTTCAAGCGTTACTACCCGGACCTTCGGGTGCACGCCGTGAACTTCCCGGGCGATCCCTACCCGATCCACATCGACGCCACCTTCGTGCCGCTGCATGAGGGCCTGATCATCAACAACCCGCACCGGCCGCTCCCCGCGGAGCAGCGCGCGATCTTCGAGGCGAACGACTGGCAGATCGTCGAGGCGGCCAAGCCCGCCCACGACGAGCCGCCGGCCCTGTGCTACTCGTCGGTCTGGCTGAGCATGAACTGCCTCGTGCTCGACCCGAAGACCGTGATCTGCGAGGCCTCCGAGGTCTACCAGTGCGAGCAGATGGACAAGCTCGGCATGAATGTCATCCCCGTGGACTTCCGCGACGCCTACCCCTTCGGTGGCGGCCTGCACTGCTCCACTGCCGATGTCTACCGCGAGGGAACCTGCCAGGACTACTTCCCGAAGCAGGTCAAGGATCCGACGCTCGTCTGATTCCGCAACAACCCAAGACCCCCGGTGGTCGTCAGGACTTTGGACACACACCTGTTCCGACGGCCACCGGGCCCTTTGCCCTCAGAGAGGCCCTGTTGTGACCACAACAGAATCGGCCGAGCTTGCCGGCAGCGTTGCCGACGCTCCGCCCATGAACAAGAAGATCGGCTTCATCGCAATGCTCATCTCCGCCACCGGCATGGGTCTGGTTGGCACCCTGGGGCGGTTGAGCACCCCCGTGGACCCCACGACCGGCACCAAGTACATCACCGGTGACTTCCTCGCCGCGGGGCGCATGCTCACCGGCGCCCTGGGCTTCCTGCTCATCGTGCTGCTCACGAAGAAGTGGCAGCAGATGCGCAGCACCCGGCTCTCCTTCGCCGTCATCGCCGGCGGACTGTCCATCGGAACCTCATTGGCCCTGTACGTGTCGTCAACGTTGATGACCACCATCGCCAATGCCGTCTTCCTCATCTACACCGGGCCACTCTTCTCGGCCCTGCTGGCGCGCATCTTCCTCAAGGAGAAGATCCGCCTCGCCAACGCCGTCTGCCTCGTCCTGGTCTTCCTCGGCATGGTGATGACGGTCGGTCTGGTCAACCTGGGCCCTGACGGGCTCAGCTTCGGTCTGGACCTGGGTGCCAATCCCGAACTGCCCAACAAGACCGTCGGCGACCTCTTCGGTCTGGGATCCGGCCTGTTCTACGGTCTGGCCCTGTTCTTCTACCGCTACCGCGGGGACATCCCCTCCGAGGTGCGAGGCGTCTGGAACTTCGTCTTCGGCGCGGTGGGCGCCGGCCTCGTGATGGTCCTGCGGATCCGCTTCCTCGACGACACCAACCCCTTCCGGGTGATGACCCGCAGCAATTGGTCCTGGGCCGTCGTCCTCTTCCTCGTCTGTGGCCTGCTGGCGATCGGCCTGCTGGTCGTGGCCGGCAAGAACCTGATGGCCGTGGAACTGTCCACCACCTCGTACTGGGAGTGCCTCGTGGCGCTGCTGCTCGGTGCCCTCATCTGGCACGAGTCGATGACGCTGATCGGGGCCATCGGCGGGGCGCTGATCCTGCTCGGTGGGCTGGGGCCGATCATCTATGACGTCGCGCTCGCTCCGAGGCGTCGTCGGATGCAGGCAGAGGCCGAGGCCTCACCCCAGTCCGTGCCCGAACCTGGCTAGGAGACGCCATGGGAAGCTCACGCGGTACCGCAGGAGACCCACCCGATGCGCCGGTCAGCGTGGAGATGCTCAACAGGGCGGCCCTGACATCCTTCCTGGGGAACTTCATCGAGTGGTTCGACTACGCGTCGTACTCCTACCTCGCCACGGTGATCGCCCGGGTCTTCTTCCCGAGCAGCAATCCGGAGGTGGCTCTCCTCGAGACCTTCGGTGTCTTCGCGCTGTCCTTCGTGCTGAGACCGATCGGTGCCGTGCTGTGGGGCACCTGGGGTGACAAGAAGGGCCGCAAGTGGGCGCTGGCCACGTCGATCCTGCTGATGTCCGGGGCATCCTTCTTGATCGGTTGCCTGCCCGGCGAACAGCAGATCGGCATGGCCGCTCCCCTGGGGCTGCTGGTGCTGAGGATGGTGCAGGGCTTCAGCGCCTCCGGTGAGTACGCGGGAGCCGCCATCTTCCTCGCCGAGTACTCACCGCCGGACAAGCGAGGGCTCTACGTCTCCCTGGTGCCGGCTTCCACGGCCACCGGACTGCTGGCCGGCTCGGTGCTGGTGACGGGGCTGCACACCCTGCTCAGCCAGCCCCAGCTGGACTCGTGGGGCTGGCGCATCCCCTTCCTGCTGGCCGGACCGCTCGGGTTGGTGACGCACTACATTCGCAACCATCTGGAGGACTCCCCGGTCTACAAGGAGATGCTGGGCAGGATCACCCGCAAGACCACCGACGAGACCCCGCTCAAGGTGCTGTGGCGCCACCACAAGCGTCCACTCGTCCTGAGCTTCGGGGTTGCCAGCATGAATGCCCTCGGCTTCTACCTGGTCCTCACCTACCTGCCGACCTACCTGACGGCGGAGGTGGGCACCTCGGAACGAGCGGCCTACCTGGCGTCGACGGTGACGTTGGTGGTGTACGTGCTGGGAATCTTCGCCATGGGCCACTTCTCGGACATCTGGGGCCGTCGTCGGATGCTGGCTGCGGCATGTGTCGGCTTCATGGTGGTCAGCGTGCCCGCCTTCATGATGCTGTCCCGGGTGGGCTTCCTCGGCATCGTGCTCATCGAGGGGCTGTTGTGCCTGTTGCTCACGGTCAACGACGGGACCATGGCCAGCTACCTGACCGAGACCTTCCCGACGGCCGTGCGCTACACGGGCTTCGCGGTCAGCATGAACATGGCCAATGCGGTCTTCGGCGGCACGGCATCGTTCATCGCCACTGCCCTGATTGCCCGCACCGGCAATCCTCTGGCCCCGGCCTGGTATGTCGTCGTGATCGCCGCATCCGCACTGGTGGCCGTGCTCATGTCCCGGGAGCACACCGGCTGTGACCTGAGAGAGATCTAGGAGTTGCTGATGTTGACCCTGCCCACGGCTCGCCCCATTGCCCGGCCCGAGGAGCCAGACGAGGTTCGTCGTCTCACTCCTCGGCACAAGGCAGAGGTGCTGATCCAGGCATTGCCCTGGCTTCGAACCTTCGCCGGATCCGTGGTGGTGATCAAGTACGGGGGCCACGCGATGGTCAGCAAGTCCCTGCGTCATGCCTTCGCGCAGGACGTGCTCTTCCTGCACCAGGTGGGTATCCGTCCCGTCGTGGTGCACGGTGGTGGCCCGCAGATCAGTGAGATGTTGACCCAGCTCGACATCCAACCCGAGTTCGTGGGTGGTTTGCGGGTCACCACGCCACAGGCGATGGACGTCGTCCGGATGGTGCTCACCGGACAGGTGCAGCGAGAACTGGTGAATTTGATCAACGCGGAGGACCCCTGCGCGGTGGGCATCTCCGGCGAGGACGGGCGCCTGCTGCGGGCTCGGCAGCGGCAGGTGCGGGTGGATGGGCACCTACAGGACATCGGCCGCGTCGGCGACGTCGCCGAGGTGGACCCGACGGCCGTCCTGGACCTGCTGCACTCAGGCCGGATCCCCGTGGTGTCCACGGTGGCCGGGGACATCGACAACCCCGGGGAGGTGCTCAACGTCAACGCCGACACCGCAGCCGCCGCCCTGGCCGTCTCCTTGGGGGCCAGCAAATTGTTGGTGCTCAGTGATGTCGAGGGCATCTACCGGCACTGGGGTGAGGACTCCGACCCGATCCGCCTGCTCGGGCTGGACGAGGCCAAGGAGCTGCTGCCCCAGATGACCGCAGGCATGCAACCCAAGCTGGAGGCATGCGTTCGCGCCATCGAAGGAGGGGTGCCCCAGGCCCACCTGATCGACGGCCGCATCGAGCACTCCATGCTCGTCGAGGTCTTCACCACCGAGGACATGGGGACGATGGTCCTGCCCGAGGCCATGCTCGAAGTGATGAATGGGGTGCAGCGAGACCACTAGACTCTCGTGGAATACACGGACCCCGAGACAATGCGGGGCCAAGACCCAGCCCCGTGGAGGAGGAGAGTGACCCCGGTGCCAACCCCCAAAGGGCAGCAACGTCGCAAGGAACTGATCGAGGCGGCAGGCCACCTGTTGGCCACGTCAGGTCCTTCCGGAGTGACCATGAGAGCCGTCGCCGAGGAGGTTGGTTGCTCGCTCTCGGCGACGGTGTACTACTTCGCCGACCGCGACGAGCTGTTGGCCGAGGCAGGCCGCTACAACATCACGTTGTGGGCCGGGCGTGCCGAGCGCGTGGCCGAGAAGGCTGAGGCGGCTGGCTCCATCACCACGGTGGAAGACCTGGTGGAACTCCTGCTGGAAGCCGTCCTGTCCCGGGAGGCGCCGCTCTACGGGCACTATGTCACGCTGCTCGCCGCGGGCTCGTCGGCTCCGGTCGCGCGGGCCTACTTCACCGGGCGTGGTCGGTTGAACTCCGCCGTGGGCAGGGTGCTGCGCGTCGCTGGCGCTCGCCTGTCCGCCGAGCTGGCCATCACCATCGTCGACGGCGCCGCCGTGACGGCACTGTCCGAGGGGCGCGACGTGCACGACACGGCCCGGGGGATGCTGCGCGAGGCACTGGCTTCCGAAGCCGGGTGACCTCAGCCCTGCTGGTTGCGCAGGTAACGGCCGAAGTGGGGGACGGTGAAGGCCACCTTGCCCCGTTCGGTGGCATAGATCAGGCCCTTCTTCATCAGGGCGTCGCGGGCCGGCGAGAGGCTCTGTGCCTTGCGGTCCAGCACCTCGGCCACCTTGGAGGTCAGCACCTGGTCGGCGTCGTCATCCCCGCTGGATGCCTCGGCCATGGCGCGCAGGTAGTCGCGCTCGGCCGGCGTGGCCCGCTCGAAGCGGGAACCGAAGAAGCCCACCGCCAGCTCTGACTCGGCCTGCGGGGTGGCCACCTGCACGTCGTCGACGGTGATCGGGCTGGCGGGTGCCACGTCCCAGACCACCTTGCCGTAGGCCTGGATGAAGTACGGGTAGCCGCCGGTCAGCTCGTACATGGCGGCCAGGGCCTCCGGCTCGAACTCGGCCTCCTCGTCCTCCGCGGGCAGGGTGAGGGCCAGTTCGGCGGCCTGCCGGTCCAGCCGGTCGATCCGGTTGTAGCGGAAGAGGCGTTCGGAATAGGACTTCGATGCGCTGAGGACCGCCGGCAGGTGCGGCAGCCCTGCTCCGACGATGATCAGCGGCAGCCGCTGCTGGCTGAGCTCATGCACGGCGGCGCACAGGGCGGAGACATCGTCGGGGCGCAGGTCCTGCATCTCGTCGATGAAGACGGCGATCCCCACGCCCTGGTCCTGTGCCAGGCCGCCGATGTCGGTGAACAGTTCGACCAGATCGATCTCGATGTCACCGGAGTCTGCACGGCCCTTGGTGGCCGGAACCATGATCCCCGGGTTCCACTTCTCGCTGAGCTTTGCCCCTGGTTTGGCGTCGCGCTCGATGAAGGCCTTGATGGTGCCCAGCACGGTGTTCGCGTCGGGATGGCCCAGCTCGCGCACCGCCATGTGCAGCGCCGCGCCCAGCGGGCGACGGATGCCCTGGTCCGGGCGGGCCTCGAACTTGCCGGTGCCCCACTTGGCGCGGACCGCCTGGCTGCGCAGGGCATTGAGCAGCACCGTCTTGCCGACGCCGCGAAGACCGGTGAGCACCACGGACCGTTCAGGCCGTCCCTTGGCGACGCGCTCCAGGGCGATGTCGAAGGCGCGCAGCTGCTCGTCGCGGCCGGCGAGTTCCGGGGGTCGCTGGCCGGCGCCGGGGGCGTAGGGATTGCGGATGGGATCCATGGATTGCAGTCTATGGGCATCTCTACGGTTTTCCTGAGATTCGGTTAGCTGACGCAATGGTCTTCCCGATCGAGCGAAATCCGGCCCCCAGTGCACTTTGAACGTGTCAAAGACCCGCCAGCGCTCGATCGGGAAGATGGGTCATCTGACCAAGTCTGCGTCGGCCGTGGGTGGTTGAGGGTGATGGGAGACTGGGGCGCATGGATCACGAAGGACGTCGCATCCCCCGCTGGGTGACATCG